>CAZHMP010000193.1:0-3522 GCA_964533595.1 uncultured Acidimicrobiales bacterium
GCGCTCCGACGAAGGTCTTCGTTGGATCAGCATCCTCCGGCTCGATTATCGAGGCGTGCTCGAGGCCGGCCATCGCTGAAACATCGACGCCCAAAAGCGAGCTTCGGGATGTATCAACCGCCGACGACTCGCTGCCGGATTCGTGTGTCCATCCCTCCGTGAGGTGGACACTCGACCCATCACCGGCGATTTCCCAATAGCCAAGGCTGACGCCCCCGAGAAGATCGCCGACCCTGGCGATGGCGTCGGGAATTGGGTTGACCTCATCCCCCACTCCCGTTTCGATGAATCGAAGCATGATTTCGTTCATGGACCGATCAGCGCGTCCCCGCAAATCGGTTAGCCACTCGGCACTGAACCGCCGGCGAAGCTGCCCGAGAATTCCGCAAGTCGATTGCAGAACGGCAATCGCCTCAGACGGCACCGGGCCGGCAGTACGTGGCAGCGCCGAGAGGAACACAAAGTCGTTGTCCGTCATGTAAATGGGCAACGCCGTCAATTCGCGACCGCCCACGTTCGGCACGTCGCCGTCGAGGACGCTCCAAACGACCGGCCCATCCGAGTTGCGCAGCTTTTCGATGATGGGGTCGGCGATGTTTATGGGTGCCTGATCGGAGACTCTCGTCCCACCCGGAACCATGGCTTCACACGGGCAGCCCAATTCCTGGCTCCCGGTTTTGATTTCCCAAATCACCAGCGAATCCAGATCGAGATGGCCGCGGAGCAACTCCAGCGACGGAGCGATCGCGGTGCGCGCTCCGATGGTGTTCACCTCCATCAGCTGTTTGGACATTTTCACCAGAATCTCGTCGGCCACGTCACGTCGGTCACCGGCTCGGGCTTCGAGCACACGAACACACACGTGGCCGATGACGTCTGAGATCACGCGCGCAGCTCTGACCTCATCGTCGGTCCAGCGTTCTCTGTCGGCGCCAGTCATTGCCAACAAGCCCAAGACGCCATCCGGCCCGCGGAAGTCTGCAACAAGAGACCGGCCGCGAGATTCGGCGTAGCTGTCCAACCCAAGCATCTCAGCCAGTTCCGAACCTTCAACAATCGCCCAGCCTCGCGATTCGAGAAGGGATACATCCCCCAGGCTCGTCGTCACCCCCTCGATCACATCTGCGCCAGCCACGTTCACGCACTTGCGGCAACGTGCTCGATCGGCTTCGAACCGCCAGATCGACGCCTGGCTCAACCCAAAGTGACGGATCACCGCTCTTAGCGTGCTGTCGAGCTTGCGATCGATGTTCTCGGGGCTCACGTCCACGAGGTCGGCCGCGACTTCCGCAACTAGCGTTTCCAGCAAGACCATTCGGTCAAGCTCATGTTCTGCTTGGACGAGCAGATTCATCTCTTCCATGATCGCAACCGCAGAGCGCACGGCGGATACCTCGTCGTGAGTCCACCCACGTCCATCGGAGCGATCCACGGACACGACGGATAAATCACCGTTGCCGCGCGAGGTATTCACCAGCAAACACACATTTTCGTCGGCAAACGGCAGCATCTCGTCTTGTTGATGCCCTTCAACACCAGTGAACGCGAAGCCCTCACGTGTGAGCATCTCCGTCATGTGATGATCGACATCGGCCATTTCAGCCACATCCAGAATTGTCACCGCGTTGGCCCGAAGCGACTCGCCTATCGCGTCGAGGACTTGGACCTCTGCCGCCGATCGCGTGTCGAAGGTCGCGCCGAGCGAGATCGCTCGAACCTGATCGACGAGATCAAGCAAGACCTTCTGCCGCTCCTTTTCCTGGTCGAGTTGAAGCCTCATGACCAGATGGAAAATCAGCTGCGGAACCAACTTCGCCGCGGCGAGCTCCTCATCTCTCCACCATCTGCTCTGCGGCGCCCGAAATACGACCAAGCCAGGGGAACTTGATCTGCTCCCCATGGGAACGACCAGAAACTGCCCGTTGTCGGACATATCGGCCTTGAATTCCCGACCCAGTTCATCGCTCTTGGCAAAAAAGTGACCACGATTCTCGAAGCTGCCTTCGACATCAACCTCGGATTTGAAGGTGACTGGAGTTACGTGGCTCGATTGATCGTCGAAGATTGCTGCGACGTTCTTGTAGCGCCCACGCTCGGAAGATCGCCACACCGACAGAATCTCTACATCGAAGTATTCGCGACAATGCCTCAACACGCCGATCAGCCCTGAAATATCGGTCGGATCTGCTTGCATAGCCAGGCGCCCCACGTCTGCGGCAAAACGTTCGACGCTGTTGGTCATTGACGCGGCCGTCGGGCGCGGAGGCTCTTCCGGCGCGCTCGGGTTCGAGTTGTCTGAATTGATGTCCGCGCTCACATGGCTTCCATCGGCTGATTTGCCCGAGTGTTTACGGTGTCACCCAGAGTGCTCTTTCAGCGGCGTCCACGCAAGAGGCTTCTTTTGTTCTCCACGAAGTCGACGAGCACGTAATCGCCCAGGTCCTGATTGGTGGTGAAGAAGGCCCGACCGCCGTTGAGCCTCGACACTTCCTCGATGAAATCTGTCAGATAATGGGTTGCGTCAAGGACGAACGTATTGATGCGAATGTTGTCTCTTGTGCATTTGCCCACCTCGGCGAGCGTGAGATCGACCGTTTCCCGAGTGGGCGGATAGCTGAAGAACGGTTCACCCGACGACGTGATGTGCGCGGTGGGTTCGCCATCGGTGATCATGATGATCTGTTTGGTGCCCGATTGGCCGGCGAGCATGCGTCGGGCCAATTGGAACCCGTGCTGCATATTGGTTCCGTAGACGTAATCCCAAGACACTTCCGGAAGATGCTCAGGCTGGATCTCGCGGGCCACTTCCGAAAACGACACCAGCCCGAAGTAGTCGCGCGGGTATTTGCTGGTGATGAGGGCGTGCAGAGCCATCGCCACTTTCTTGGCCGGCAAGAAATTCTCACGCATCGGCATAGACAGCGACAGATCGAGCATCAGAACCGTTGATGACCTCACCTGGCGTTCCGTTCGGTCGATCTCGAAGTCATCGGGCTTGAGTCGGACCGGAATGCCCGAACCCGATCGCGTGACCGCGTTCCTGAGCGTCTTCTCGATACTCAAATTGAAGGGGTCGCCAAACTCATAGGGCTTGGTGTCGAAATCACGCTCGTGGCCCTGACCGACCCGCCTCATTTCATGTTTGCCGAGCGCGTCGGCCGACATCTTCTTGAACAATTCCTCCAGCGCACCATTGCCGATTCGCCGAATTGCTCGCGGGGTCATCTCGTAGCGTCCCTCACGATTCTCGATCAGGCCGGCGTCCTCGAGCAGTCGAGCCACCTCGGCCATGCGTTCGAGACTCTCCGCCGACTCGTCGCCCAGAAGTTCACGAGCCCGATCTATGTCGACCTCGGCAAGCGCACCCGGATTGGTGGCACCCCGAAGCAGGTTGTCGAGCTGGTCGATGTCGCCCAACTCGCCCATCATGTCGACCGCCTCCGGCAAATCGAGAGGGTCGACTCCCTGGAAGTCGTAGCTACGGCCCCATCCCTCGGCCGGAAACTGACTTCTGAGGTTGTC
>CAZHMP010000194.1:0-1815 GCA_964533595.1 uncultured Acidimicrobiales bacterium
TCGGATCGCACCCACCCGGCCTTGACCAATGGGGCCATGACCTGTGAGAGGAACCCGGCGGTGCTGTCGAGATCGGCAGCCAACGATGAGCCCTTGCGGCGCGAATCCGCGGCAGACAAAAGCACGAGGGCACGCGCTGCGAGGTCGGAGCTACGGGTTACTTCAAGTCGCACAGTCGTAGACTATACGATTGTAGAGAGGATCACACCATGGCGACGGTGACCGACTCCCAATGATCAGCGAAGCTGGTCACCCCACACGGTCTCCTCGCGGATCCGACCCTTGAGCACCTTGCCCCCTGCGTTGCGGGGGAGAGGCTCTGATCTGAAAGTAATGAACTGAGGGACCTTGAAATCGGCGATCTCGCCAAGCGCCCACTGGCGAATGTCATCGGCATCAGGAGACGATCCGGGAGCAGGCACGATCACCGCACCAACCTTCTCGCCCATCATCGTGTCGGGCACGGCTATGACAGCCACCTCGAACACATCCGGGTGACCGACCAGAGCATTCTCAACCTCCACCGAATACACGTTTTCGCCGCCCCGATTGACCATGTCCTTCTTGCGGTCGACGATTTCGACGAAACCGTCATCGTCGATGCGAGCCAGGTCCCCGGTGTGGAGCCAGCAGTCAACGAAAGTCTCGGCCGACTGTTCGGCCTTGTGCCAATATCCAGACACCACGTTCTGGCCCCGCACGAGAAGCTCACCAACGCCGGTCTCCGGGTCGGGTTCCGACAAGTCGAGCTCCACCACGGGTGCGGAGAATCCGACGGTTTCGGGGCGGGCATCGCAATACTCGTCGGGAAGGAATGTAGACACCGATGATGTCTCGGTGAGCCCGAATCCGTTGCCCAGCAGCGCACCCGGAAACTCCACTCGCAGTCGTTCGATGACCTCCGGGGCCATCGGCGCACCTCCGTAGGTCACGCATCGCACCTCGCTCACATCGAAGTCGGCGAAATTCGGTTGGTTCATGGCCAACCAGAAAATCGCCGGCACCGACGTCACCATGTTGATGTGTTCGTCCACGATCGCGTGCAGAAACGCCTGAACCTCGAACTCGGGCATGATCACCGTGGTGCCGCCCGAGTAGATCGTGGCGAGAAGCTGGCTGTTGCAACCGGTGGCGTGAAACAACGGAACCGAGACCAGGTTGCGCTGCGGCAAATCGACCGCCGCCCCGATGACACGACGGCACGATTCACAGTTGGCCAAGAAATTCTCGTGGGTGGTGATGGCTCCCTTGGGAAACCCCGTTGTGCCACTGGTGTAGAAGACTCCGGCCAGTTCGGTTCTCCGGAGATCGTCGACGGCCATCGGCTCGCCATCGGGCAGCCCGCTGGAGGCGTCGATCACCATCTTGGCGCCCGAGTCGGTGACCACATAGTCGATCTCGGGCTCGCTGAAACGAGTGTTGACCGGCACGCACGCTGCACCGGCCATCAAGATGCCGAAGAAGGCGTAGGCCCAGTCGTTTCCGTTCGCCATGTTGAGCGCGACGCGGTCGCCACGCTCAATTCCGGCATCGCCAAGACCACCGGCCACACGGCTGCTGCGATCCCAGAACTCCTGATACGACACGCGATCGCCGCCCAGCTCGACAAGCGCCTCGCCGGAAGGGTCGTCATTCACTTTCGATCGCAGCATCGAGACGAGCGAGTCGGGGAGATTGCTGTAGCCGAGAGTCCCATCGGAACGACGTTCGACACCTTCCATCTCGAACGGCATCAGTCGCGGTACGTGGCCCTGTTTCACGATCATGGATTGACCTCCAGTCGAAGGACTTTTACTGCCGGGCGGGGGCGAGCGC
>CAZHMP010000194.1:1915-3505 GCA_964533595.1 uncultured Acidimicrobiales bacterium
ACGGGATGCCAGCCGATTTCCGCCGGCATTGCGACAGAGCCTGCGGTGACAGACAACGTGATGGTCAGCCGGTCGGCTCGAAGGTCGGTATCGACGCGGGCAGTACCACCGAACGGCCACGGCTGTTCCAGGGCGAGCGTGAGGGCGCCGTCGTCGGTGACGGTCCAGTCTCTGTCGAGCCCGAGGCCGTGGATGGCATGCGGGCCCATGTTGATCGGCATCCGATGTGCAGCGCCGTCGAACTCGAATCGACCCTCGCCGAGCCTGCCCACCCACGGCACCATCGGATAGCAGCCGTAGAGGAGCGGGATGCCGGTATCGGCAACCAACAACTCGCGGCCACCGACGCACAGCGACCGCAACCACGCCCCCCGACGTTGCATCGTGGCTGTGACGCCGTCTGCGACAAGTTCAAGTCCGGTGTACCCCATCCGTTTGGTCTAACTTCTTGCCAACAAAAACCCCCCACCGGTTTTTGTGAGTCTTAAGTGCTGCGTGGGCAGCACTTAAGACTCACAAAAACGGTTTTGGGGGAGGGAGAGGCGCAGAATGAAGTTGCGATGGGGAGTCATGTCGACGGCGAAGATCGCTCGGGAGATGGTGATCCCGGGCATTCGGTCTGCCGCGAACGCGGAACTAGTGGGTATTGCGTCGCGCGACGGTGAGCTGGCTCGACGAGTGGCCGACGAACTTCACATTCCCGAGGCCCATGGAAGCTACGAAGACCTGTTGAACGATCCCGGAATCGACGCCGTCTACATACCTCTGCCAAACCACATGCATCTCGAATGGACCGAGCGCGCCGCTCGAGCCGGAAAGCACGTGTTGTGTGAAAAGCCGCTGGGACTCAGCTCATCAGAGGCCGCGCACATGCATGAGGTCTGTGATGCAGAAGGAGTCGTCCTGATGGAAGCCTTCATGTATCAGTTCCATCCGCAATGGCAAGCCGTGTTCGAGATGGTGAAGTCCGGCAGGATCGGCGAGATTCAGTCGGTCCAATCCTGGTTCTCGTATTTCAACGACGATTCTTCCAACATTCGCAACGTGGCTGCATGGGGAGGCGGCGCGCTGATGGACATCGGGTGCTACTGCATCCACGTGTCTCGACGGCTGTTCGGTGACGAGCCGATCAACGCGGCCGGAACCATGCAGCGTGATCCCGTCAGCGGTGTTGACGTCCTCACGTCGGCGGTGCTCGAGTTCGAAGCCGGCACCGCTGACTTCACTGTTGGAACGAGGATCGAACCTGATCAGAGAGTCCACATATATGGGTCGGATGGGCGCATTGAGGTTGAGATCCCGTTCAACATCCCGGCCGATCGTCCCGCGACAATCCGTCTGACCACAGGACGGACGTCACCGGCTGAACCTCAGACTGAGATCATCACCACTTCGTCCGCAGATCACTACGGCCTTGAGGTTGAGGCCTTCGGGCGCGCCGTTCTCGGCTCTGAATCTCTGATCCAGACGTCTGCCGACAGCGCCAGCAACATGAAAGTGATCGAATCGATCGTCACCTCCTAGCCCCACTGTTTTTGTGAGTCCTACGCGCTGCTCACACAGCACTTAGGACTCACAAAAACGGCTGGG
>CAZHMP010000195.1:0-3499 GCA_964533595.1 uncultured Acidimicrobiales bacterium
TCGCGAAACCTACTACCAACGACGCTCAGCCAACACCGCCGTCGAGCAACTCTCCGACCCCCTACTCGGATTGTGCCAACTCTGCGGCACACCTTCGATCAAGGTCGACTACTGACCGGAGCATCCCTCGACCTAGAGTCATCATCTCCCGTGAGTCCCTGATCGTCTGATCACGTGCGGCTTCAATCTCGGCCATATTGTGTGCGGCCAGGGCCTTCACCGCATTGATCTCGGCTGTTGCCTGGGTGAGCACGGCCTTGGCAGCCGCCTTCATCTTGTCGGCCTCGATGCGAGCGGCTGCCACGAGTTGCATGGCCTCCATTTCGGCTTGGTGGCGTTGCTCATCCAGTTCGCGCAACTGATCTCGGCGGCGCTGATCGACCTCGGCTTGCGCTGCGTCCACCGCGGATCTGACGTCGGCTTCGGCCTGGGATCGCAACCGGATCGCGTGGTTGTGCGACTCGCGAAGCAACTCTGCGATCTGGTTTGAAGCCGCCTCCACGCTGGGGGCTGCGGGAGCTTCTACGGGTGGATGTTCAACTTCGAACAGGTCCATGGCGAAATCAGGTGAAGGCGGCTGTGGAGGAGTCGGATGCTCCACCCCGAAGATTTCGGCATCAGGCTCAACGTCCGATGTGTCCGACGGTATCTCGGTTAGGGACTCCGCTACTCCCCTGTTGGAATACCCGTCGCTAACGATGGCGACGGGGTGTGCACCGGCCGCCGGTCGCGGAACTCTGTTCTTGTTTGAGGTACGCGACCGTCGTCGACCGAACAACATGATGCGCAATCGGCACGGCGCCGCTCGAATTGATGGAACTATCAGTGCTGCTGATCGACGAATGCCCGGCAGCGGCACCCTCAGAGGTCGGCGGCCCCTGCCGAAAGGGAAACATGCTTCCTCTCAAACTGGCGGCGATGGTGACGGCCATCGCGTATCTGTTCACACGAATCGTGTTCACTTGGCATGGCGCGAACCCGGTGCTCTTCGGGCTGCTGCTCATCGCGGAAGTCTTCGGCATGTGGCGGCTCTGGATGGAAGCGAGCCTGTTCGGCTCTGCCACGGCAAGCATCACTTCGCCCGGAACGGGTACCACTCCGTCCACCGACGCGATCGTGGTCGTGACCGATGAACCGGCCAGCGAGGTGAGGGCCGCCGTTCTGTCCGCCCGCGCCATCGTCGGCGTTGACAAGGTTTGGATCGTCGACCGCGACGATCGCCGGGAAGTAACTGAACTGGCACGTCGGCTCGGAGTCGAGACTGTGGCAGGACGATCCAATTTCGACGACTCCGAAATTGGGCCTCTCGTCAACAGTTGTCTGAGGAATTCGGAATCGCTCCTCGCCGTGTTGATCCCAGCCGACATGGTTGTGCTGCCTGACCTCCTGACGACGACGGCTCCGTCGTTTGCGGATCCCGCCTTGGGAGCGGTGGTATGCCGGGAGGAAAACACCAACGCAGCGAAACTCGTCGACTACGGGGGATACGGCGTCGATCAGATTCGGGATCGGTTGATCGTGCCGAAGCTCGCTTCGATGAAATCACTCCCATGGATGTCGGGGCTCACTGTGCTTCGACGCCATGAGGTTCTCGAATGCGGAGGGCTCGGTTCGGGTCCGGGTGCGGGGACGCTGGATGCGGGGATGCGATTGTCGGCATCCGGAATGCACATAGGCGAGGTTCCGGTGATCGTGGCACGGCGGCTGGCGTCGTGGACCGATGACCGAAAGCTTCACCGGTGGTCGCGCGCTCTGGAGGAGCAGCTCTCCTTCCTGAAGTCGGCAAGCGCCGGCCAACGCCGCAGACAACTGCCCAGGCTTTCGAGACGACTCCTCGCGATGGCGCGCATACAGGCACTCCAACCGGTCCAACGGATGGTGCTCGTCGGAGTGCTTCTGCTGACACTTTTCACATCGTCGTTGCCGATGACCGGCGACGTTTTGCCGTTGGCGTTGCTGTGGGCTGCATGGCATACGTCGTCGGTTCTACTTCGGCGCTCCGCCACCAGAGATGTCGGCTTTCTGCCGTGGATCACATCCGATCTCCGTCTTGCAACCACCAATTTGTCGGTGGCGATCCGGGTTGCCCGCAATAGCCCCCTGAGTCTGCCGCTTCACGATCGCGCTCCGGGCCGACTTGCAAGGACGGTGATGCTCGTTGCGCTCCGATTGGTGCTGATCGGAACTCTCCTGGCCTTCGTATCCGGCTCGGTCAGGACGTCACACGGAGACTTCATCACGTTCACGGCCCTCTCATTGGGGCTGTGGCTGTTGATGGCGACGCTTCAGGCCAAATCGGGAATGAAGCTCGGTCAGGTCAGACAATCGTTCCGAACCTTCGAAGAGTTGAAGGTCATAGAAGGCGGTTCAAAGATGGCGGTCATCGGTGTATCACCGTCGGGGATCGACGTGTTGGCCAAGGCCCCGATGACGGTGGGGGAGACGTTGAGCGTGGTCTTCGCTCTACCGCAACCGGATGGCCGCTCGGTGCGGTTTGCCAGCCCAGCCGTGGTGAAACGATCCGGCAGGCAGGGCAGGTATTACGTGTCATACCTGACCTTCAAACACCTCAGCGACGATGAATTCGACCAGGTGCTCATGTACTGCTCGGTTGTGGCCGGCGAGCGTCTGCTCAGAGATCAGAACTCATCCGAGGGGTTGAGCGACGGTCCGTCAACCGAGCCGAGCGAAGAACCGGAAACGTCCGTGGCCGAGATGGTCGCGGACGAGGCGTAGGCCGATATCGTTCCTCGTCCGAGGGTCGGTGCCCGAGCGGCCAAAGGGAACGGGCTGTAAACCCGTCGGCTTTCGCCTACGAAGGTTCGAATCCTTCCCGGCCCACGCAGAGTGGGGTCCGGCGCAACAGCGCCGGGCCTTCCTCGTTTTCGCCCCGGCTCGGGGTCCACGCGCCAACCGGCGTTGCTCAGCCGATCATCAGTTGCATGATCACCACGTCGAGCCACTTGCCGAACTTGCGGCCCACCTCGACCTCGGTCCCCACGATCTCGAAGCCACAGGACTGGTGCAATCTGACTGACGCATCGGAACCGCCGGCGATATGGGCTATCACGGTGTGGAACCCGCGCTGCGAGGCCAGTTGGATGAGATCGGTGAGCAGCGCCTTCCCCACTCCGGTGCCCCGAGCCGCAGCGCTTACGTAGATCGAGTCTTCAACAGTGGTGCGGTAGGCAGGACGAGTGCGATACGGCGACAACGAGGCGAAACCCACCACGACCCCGTCGGCTTCCGCAACCAGCACTCCAAGCGCACCGCTGCGCTCGACGATCCATGCTCGCTGCTCGGCGAGGGTGCGCCCGACGAGATCGAATGTGGCCGTGGTGTTCTCCACCTCGTGGTTGTAGATCGCTCTCATTTCCGGAGCGTCCTCGACCGTGGCCAACCGAATTTGCATCTTCAGCTGTCGGAGAGAGGGCCGGCGGTGCGGCTGGAGGCTCCGGTTACGAGTGCTCGGGTCCAGCGCGCCATGTCAGCTCCAAGG
>CAZHMP010000196.1:0-3495 GCA_964533595.1 uncultured Acidimicrobiales bacterium
GAAACCGTGAACGATCTCGAAACGCTCGATGCGATGCCGGGGCGATCCGCCCCGGCTGAGCTCGTGGTTCTCACCTGGGAACCGGGCCATAGTCACGTCACAGCCGTTGCGCCGCAGCGCCGCGAAGAACTGTTCGCCCTGCTCTATCGGGCAGCGCCAGTCCTCTTCTGAATGAAGGATCAAAGTCGGGGAGGTGGCGTTGGCTGCGTAGGTGATCGGTGACTGGCGGCGGATCGACTCGACATCTTCCTCCACGGTCGCGCCCATGTAGAGCCCTACGAAGAACGGAATGTCTGTGGTGCCGCCGAACGTCTCCCAATTGATGACAGACCGCTCCACCAGCACCGCGCCGAATCGGTCGGTGTGGCCGACGGCCCACGCCGCCATGTATCCGCCGTAGCTGCCTCCGCCCAAACCAACACGGTTCTCATCAACCTCCGGCAACTTGCAGAGATGATCGGCAATTGCAGTGACGTCCTCCCAGTCACTCTCACCGAGATGCCCGACAATGTGGGTGGCCCAAGCTTCGCCGTAGCCGTCGCTGCCACGTGGATTCCCGGCAATGACGGTGAATCCCTCGGCGGCAGCGAGCTGGAACTCGTCGAAGAACCCGTATCCGTACTGTGCCATCGGTCCGCCATGGACGTACACAAGTCCCGGCCCGGGCTGATCGGTGGAGGGCTGCTGGTTGGTCGGCCGATAGATCCACGCTTCGACGCTGGTGCCGTCGGCCGACGCCACGCTCACCGTCTCGGGTTCGGCGAGGTCGAGTTCGCTGAGTAGATCATCGTTGAGGACGGTGAGCCGCTGGGTATCACCTCCACTGAGATCCCAGAGTTCGGCTGGCCGTGTCGGACTGGAGATCGTGGCGAACAAATGAGAGCCGTCGCGGGATGAATCGAACGATCCGATGATGAAGGGTCCTGAATGGAGACGTTGTGGTTCCGATCCGTCGAGCGGGAACCGGTCGAGAACTGTCGACCCCCGATCGCTGCAGAGGGCGATCACGGCTCCATCGACGGCCATCGGACGGACGCCGCTCATGAGGTCGATGTTGAGGTCAGTTTCGCCGAACCGGACCGGATCGCTCCAGGTGCCGTTGTCATTCTGCTCGAATCGATGAAGGCGAGAGAAGCCGATTCTGTTGGCCGTACGCGTGCCGACCGCCAACAGCGGACCATCCGGGTGCCAACACAGAGCCTCCCACGACCCGGCATCAGATGTGATCTGTAGGGCTTCAGAACCGTCGAGGTTGTAGGTCCAGATATGGCTCACTTCAGTGAGATCAGAATCCTCGTCAGAGGATGTGATGGTCGCCACCCGCCTTCCCTCTGGGTCCACCGCCAATCCTGAATGATCGAACTCGGGATTCGAAATCCGCATCTGCTGACCCGAGTCGACATCGACCACATAAATCTGAATCTTCCGATCGTGGATCCAGCCGCGGCCGTTGAACCGGTAGTCGTGGGAGCGAATGATGCGAGGCAATCGGCTCAGTTCGTCGTCGTCGAGGCCGACCTGATTCTCAGGTCGCTCAATGGCAAGCACTGCGACGCGATCCTCGCCGAGCCATTCGAATCCGACAACGCCATCGGGGAAGTCCCCCAGCGAACGAGGCTCGCCGGGGCCCCAGTCCAACACCATCAGTTTCGGCTTCGACTTCTCCTCCGAACGCAGGAAAGCCAAGCGATTGCCCGACGGCGAGAATTTCGGTGAGCCATCGGCGTGGCCGTTGGTGAGCTGCCGACTCGTGCCATTTTCGTGGACGTGTAGTTGCGATCGGTTGGAATCGGTGTCGAGGTCGGGCCATGTGACGGCGTAGACGACGGCGTCCTCCGACGGTCTCAGGGCAACGGCTCCAACGGTGCGGAAGTCGTGCAGATCAGCGGGTCGCATCGGTCGTGACATTCCCGCAAACTACCGCAGCCGCGTAGTGTCGGCTCATGAGCGAATTCCCGTGGCGCCGAGACGATGGGTCGCCGTTTCCCGTTCACCCACACGATGGGCCGATTGGATGGCCGATTGGTTGGCGGGACCATTCCATTTGGCGATACCGCCAGGTCATACCGGTGGGTGATGCGCCGCCGGTGTCGCTCGGGGAAGGACTCACGCCCCTCGTTCCCGGCCCCAACGGATTCTCGATCAAATGTGAATACGTCGCTCCTTCGGGATCGTTCAAGGACCGCGGCTCCTCGGTGTTGGTGAGCGGACTCAAAGAGGCTGGGGTCGGGGAGGTATTCCTCGACTCGTCGGGAAACGCAGGTGCGTCGATGGCCATGTATTGCGCCGCCGCGGGTATCAAATGCGAGGTGCTGGTCCCCGCTTCAACGCCCGGGTCCAAGACACGACAAGCCGCCGCCCATGGAGCCACGATCACGCGAGTGGACGGCTCGAGAGAGGAGGTGGCCATGGCAGCCAGAGAACTGGCCACCACCAGGATCTACGCCAGTCACAACTGGCAGCCGCTGTTCATCCACGGCACCAAGACCCTGGCCTACGAGCTGCTGGAACAGTGCGGCGACGATTTGCCCGACCACATCGTGTTGCCGGTGGGATACGGCTCGTTGCTCATGGGGCTGCGACTCGGATTCGGGGAGTTGCTGTCCAACGGACTGATCAATGAACTCCCACATCTTCATGCCGCGCAGGCTGCGGCCTGCGCTCCATTGTGCGCCTCGTTCCAGTCGGGCGACACTGAAGTCGGTCCAGTGAACGCTGGGCCAACCGTGGCCGAGGCCATCGCCACAACCAATCCGATCAGGGGATTCGCAATGCTTGAAGCGTTGCGGGCGAGCGGCGGTTCCGCCGTTGCCATATCGGAGAGCGAGATCCTCACTGCGAAAGACCAACTTGCCCGCAACGGGTTCTACGCAGAACCATCGAGTGCGGTGGCGTTTGCCGCAGCGTTGAATCTCCAAAGTGACGGCGTGATCGGCCGTGACGAGTCGGTGGTAGTGGTCCTGACGGGTTCGGGTCTCAAGTCCTAGTTTGCGGCAGTCCACTCTTGCATCACGGCATCGAGATCTTCCGTCTGGAAGTGAAGTATGTGGGTCGACGCGAGTGAGGCAGTCGGTCCACCGTTGATCTGATCGAGGCGACACAACACCCCGCGTGCTTGAAGGCTCGCCTTGATCATTTGGGCCCGTACCTGGTCGCCACCCAGACTCATGCGTGAATACCCACCACCAACGTCGACGGGGATTCCCTCTCCTTGGAATCCCAAGTCGAAGGCCCTTGCCTTGCCTTTCCAACGCGCCAGTACCAAGCGTGGAAGCAAGCCGAGTGCAAGCATGATCACCAAGAAACCTGCGATGACAATGATGGGAATCATGGCGGTCAGAGTTCGGTGCCCAGACTGTCTCGTTCGGCGTTGGCGAGAGCCGCCACGGCCGCGGCGATGTCCTGTTCGGCAATGCCAACCGACTTGAAGAACGTGAACGGCTGATCGCCTCGGCTGGCTCTGCCGCCGAGCAGGTCGGCGACTGCTGCGTCGGG
>CAZHMP010000197.1:0-3489 GCA_964533595.1 uncultured Acidimicrobiales bacterium
GGCTCCAGAGTTCCCGAGGTGGTTTGACCATGGCCACTCTCGTCACAGGAGGAGCCGGCTACATCGGCAGCCACGCGGCCGTGGCTCTGCACGAATCTGGGCGAGAGGTCATCCTGGTCGACAACCTGAGCAACTCGTGCCGAGAGGCGGTCGAGGCAATCCGGAGCCTCACCTCGCCCGACATGGCGTTTGTAGAGGCGGATCTTCGTGATCGATCGGCGATCGACGCGATCTTCAACTCCCACTCCATCGATGAAGTCGTGCATTTCGCTGCGTTCAAATCGGTCGGCGATTCGGTCAACGACCCGGTCGCGTACTACGACAACAATCTTGGGTCCACTCTGCGACTGGTGGAAGCAATGCTGTCGCACGGGGTGAGGCGTCTGGTCTACTCCTCATCGTGCACCGTCTACGGACAGCCAGAGATCATTCCTGTCAACGAGTCCGCCGCCACTGGTGCTCAGAGCCCATACGGGTGGACCAAATACATGTGCGAGCAGATTCTTCGGGACACCTGCGAGGCTCATGATCTTGACGCGATGCTGCTTCGCTATTTCAATCCCGTGGGGGCTCACCAGAGCGGAACCATCGGCGAAAACCCAGTTGGTACGCCGAACAATCTTGTGCCCTACGTGATGATGGTGGCGGCCGGTCGACTCGAAAAGCTGCAGGTATTCGGATCCGACTATGACACGTCAGATGGCACCGCGATACGCGACTACCTGCACGTTACGGATTTGGCCGAGGGTCACGTTGCCGCGCTCGACGCATTGGCAGGTGGTGCGACTGGTTGTGAGGCAGTCAATCTCGGCACGGGTGTCGGCACCACAGTCCTGCAGGTTTTGTCCGCAGCTGAGAGGGCCGTTGGCCGAGCAATTCCCTTCGAGATGGTCGGCCGTCGCCAGGGGGATATCGAGAAGATCTGGGCCGATCCGTCATATGCGGAGGAGCTGCTGGGCTGGACGGCCAAGAGAGGGCTCGACCAGATGATGGGTGATCACTGGAATTGGCAGAAGTCGCACCCGGATGGATTCAACAACTGACCCGGTGTCAACGAAATAGGTCGTCGGCAGGGTCGCGCACAATCTCCTCGACGACGTTGCCACGACGGAACCACTCCGGGTTGAGGCCTCGGACCACCGCAGCGGCCGTGTTGGATGATTTACCCATCACGAGATCAGCCGCAGCTGCAATTTCGTCAACGATCGCGACCTCGGTCACCTGCAGTTCCCGGCCCAGTGCGTCGCGGCTGCCACGCAGGTCGGCAATTGCTGCGATCCCGGCACAGCCAATTGCCACGTCGGTGACACCCCGCCGCCATGGCCGCCCGAAAGTGTCGGTTATGACCACGGCAAGATCAACTCCGGTGCGAGCCTTGAGTCGGTCGCGAATCCCTCGCGCCGAGCGATCGCTGTCGACCGGCAACAGCGCTGCTTGACCACGCGCGACATTCGACAAATCGATTCCGGCGTTGGCGCAAACAAATCCTTGCTTCGTCTCAGAGATGATGAGCTCGCCGCGTCGGCGCAGGACTCGGACGGATTCCTGCTCGACGATTGGCTTATGGCTCAAAGGATCATCCGGATCGATGTCGACCAGTCGTCCTTCGGCCTTGGAGACGACTTTCTGGGTAACGACCAGACAGTCACCGTCGCGGAGATCGGGGCAGGCGTGCGCGATGAGATCCGCCAGGTCATCGCCAGGGGACACCTCGGGAATGCCGTCGATGGCGAGAATCTCCATGCGTTTCACCACGACTGCCCACATGCTGCAGCCGCCGTGCGGGCCAACGCACAAGCCACCCCGGGCTCCGACATGATCGTGGGTACGACCACCACCTCGACCCCCACGTCTTTGACGTCGTCGGCCAGATCGGCATCGGTCTCGTCGATGATGAGAGTGCCCACCAGGTCTCGATACCTGCGGGCAATGCCAACGACGCTCGACTCTTCTCCCATTTCGGCGAGCATCCGGTCGGCCGGACCTTTCAGTGCCCGTCCCCCGATGATCGGTGAGATGGCGACGTTGGTGGCTCGCCGGGCAGAGATCGCATCGCCAATACCCGGTATGGCAAGGATTGGTCCGATCGACACGATGGGATTGGAGGGTGCGATGACCAACGAGTCGGCATCTCGAATTGCATCAAGCCCTGCCGGGTTGGCACGGGCCTTGTCGGTGCCGGCGAACCTGACCGAGCAGACCTCGACGTTGTGGGAGAGTTTCACGAAGTACTCTTGGAAGCTCACTTCGCTTCCTCCGGCGAGCTCAACCATCGTTCGGATCGGGTCGTCTGATGCGGGAAGCAGGGTGCACTCGATGTCCCAACGCTTTGCAATCTCGGCTGTGACCTGAGTGAGAGTGGCCCCGGCGGCAATTCGGTCGGTGCGGTAGAGGTGGGTGCCGAGGTCGCGATCACCGAGACCAAACCAGTTGTCGCCCCCGTATGTGCCCAGAACGTCCATTGCTTGCCAAGACTCGTCGACCAGACCCCAGCCACGTCCGGGATCGATTGCGCCGGCGAGGGTGTAGGTGCATGTGTCGAGATCGGGGCTGATCGACAGTCCGTGCATCACGATGTCGTCGCCCACATTCACAATTGCGGTGACTCGCTGTGGCGGAAACGCCTCCAGGGCCCCTGTCAAGTAGCGAGCTGCTCCGACCCCACCGGAGATGACCACATGCATGTCAGGCCAGACCGTCCAGTCGCCCCTCGAGAAGGTCGAGATCGGCGTCCACCATCATGGTGACGAGCTCTCCGAACGATGTCTCGGGCTCCCAATCGAGTTCATCGCGGGCCTTGGAGCCGTCACCAACCAAGAGATCCACCTCCGCCGGTCTCATGAACGCCTCGTCGATAACCACGTAGTCACTCCACTCGAGGCCGACGTGGCTGAATGCAACTTCGCAGAATTCCCTCACAGAGTGAGTATTTCCGGTGCAGATCACATAGTCGTCCGGTTTGTCCTGCTGGAGCATTCTCCACATGGCCTCTACATAATCTCCTGCATATCCCCAGTCGCGCTTCGCATCGAGATTTCCCAATCGGAGCTCTGTGGCCCGGCCAAGCTTTATCTTGGCAACGGTATTTGTGATCTTGCGAGTGACGAACTCGAGTCCCCGGCGTGGGCTCTCGTGGTTGAACAAGATTCCGGATGTTCCGTGGAGCCCATAGGACTCGCGGTAGTTGACGAGGATCCAGTGTCCGTACACCTTCGCTACGCCATACGGGCTGCGTGGATGAAATGGGGTGGTCTCCCTCTGGGGAACTTCGTGGACCTTCCCGAACATCTCCGAAGAGCTGGCCTGGTAGACGCGGATCTCCGGGTCGACCAGTCGAATGGCGTCGAGCAACCTCGTCACCCCGAGCGCGGTTGTCTCACCGGTGAGGACGGGTTGCCCGAACGACGTCTGGACGAACGACTGGGCAGCGAGGTTGTAGACCTCGTCGGGGCGGTAGGTGCGGAGCAGATCGATCATCGACACTTCGTC
>CAZHMP010000198.1:0-3470 GCA_964533595.1 uncultured Acidimicrobiales bacterium
CCCCCCAGAATGAGGTGCCCATTGATCTCGACCCGCACGACACATGAGAACCTGCGTGGTGAGCTCGCCCGACAGTCCGCAGGGCCACCAGGTCGGCCCCGGTGGCGCTGGCCTCCATGAGCCGCTCAGCGATCCCCGGGTCTACCTGCGACCGCAGCACCAGCTCCGGCTTCTTCGTCGAAGGCAGAGCGCCATTGTGGCCAGTCACCGTTCACCCAACACTGTCCGCTTGAGAGGGAAGCGTACAATTGCACCCGTCCGAGCAGGAGAGCGCTCTCGTAGAAGCCGCTTCAGGGACCGATCGGGTATGCGAATGCGACCGCTATGGATGTGTCCGTGGTTGGGAAGATGGTGGTGATCGCGGCAGTGTCGTCATCTGGAGCCATCTGACGTCTGCTCAAATGGACTTCTGTGGTGAAGTCGACTGGGTTGACCAGCGATTCCAATTCAATTCCGTCGAGGTAGGCCGCCACGCCGCCTCCGACGGGAATGGTTCCGAACATGATGAAATCGTCGGTTGTGATCGGGGTGCCAGGTGGCGGATCAGGGACAGGTCCATCGGTCTGGAGTCGAAGTATCAACCGATCAGCGGCGCCGGATCCCAGGCCTGAGACGACGAACGCCGTGGCATGGGGCTGTGGGCCGGGTCTCACCACGGTGACAACGTTTTCGGTGACATTCACGTCGGATCGTGGCGGGAAGGCGAAGTACTCGAGAGTGGCGTCATCCAGGAGCCACCCGTTGTCGCCGGTCCACGCGTCAAGTTCGGAATCAGACACGTAGGTGTCGGACACGAGAAGCCGCTGGGCTTCCGGATCACTCGAACGTAGAGCTTCCACGAACCGGACAACGGTGTCCTTGGCTTGAGCCATGGCTTCGATGGTTTCGGTGACCCGCGAGCCGGCGGGTTCAGGTAGCCATGTGAACGAATCCATCAGCTCGACGGCGTGTGATTCATCGACCACGACCTCTACAAACCGGAACGGCACCCACACCGGTGGTTCGAGCAGGTATGTGATCCCATTCGGGTTGTCTGCGTCGGCTGAGGGTCGTATGACCATCCCGGCGGGCAGGCCGACGCTTGTTTTTTCGATGAGCGGCGAGGCCCCGAACTCCTCTGGGAATCTGGCGGCGAAAGTCTGCGCGGCCTGATCGAGATCGGGCGGGTTCGGTTCGGTCGAGTCGGCGAACGATGACCGGTCTGGCCGGTCCCAGCCTTCTGCCCGGAAGAACCCGCTGTCGGGGCCAACCAGGGCATCCAGAAACGTCTCGGACACCGGCGTCGTGTCCGGCGACCACACGGCGGGAAGCTCGACAGTGAATCCAAGACGGCTCTCGAAGGATCGGGTCGCGACCGTTGAGGTCGGGGGTGCAGTCGCCACAGTCGTCGACGAGGTCGAAGCGGGCGCCGCCACCACAGTGTCGCCTTGGCCGTTTTGGGTTACGAGCCAGCCGACAGCACCGCCGGCCACAACCAAAACGACGGCGGCAACCAACAGGTAGCGCCGTCGGCGGATCCACAGCGCCGGGGCCGTTGAGGCATCCAGGTCGGCAGCCTGGGCGCCGCGGTGCTCGGCCAGGCGCCGCAATTGAGCTTCGAGATCATCCATCGACGTTCACCCCCAAATGCCCGCGAAGCGCGCCGAGACCTGGACTTGCATGGGTGGCCACCGTTGACGGAGTGATCTCAAGGGCTTCGGCGGTCTCGGCGTGACTCCAGCCGCATACGTGGACAAGCCACACCGACGACGCCTGCATGCGGGAGAGCTGCGACAGCGCTGGCACCAACCCGGGCTCGATATCGGGGATCGTGTCGTGCCCGCTCCACGGAAGAAACGCTTGCTTACGGCGACGGCTCTTCGACTGGCCGACGCGAAACAGGTACGCAACCGGATGGGTCATGTCGAGCACCCGCTCCCGGTGTTGCTAAGCATGCGCCATAGCCTCGCCGACAGCATCGGCGACCTTGTCGCGACCCATGGCACCCGCCAAAGCGCGAAACAGCAGCGGGCGGACCCTCACAGCGAACTCCTCGAAATCGACGTTGGACGGCATCTTCAACCAGTAGAACCGACGAAGCCATCGATCGCGCTACACACCGGCGAAGATTTCCCGACAGACGGGTCTGCCGCGGGTAGCGGTGACAGGTTGGTTATGCGGCTTGGGCTCGAAACTCTGATCAACACGTGGGTGAAGACGGACCAGCAACGTAACGGTCGACCGGGGCTTGTCTCTCAGCGGTTTCCTGGCGACCATTCGATTGAGTCAACAACTGCGTCGATGTGCGCGACGTCGGCTACGACACTTGCCGGGGGAGATGTCTCCACAATCGCCTCGGCGATGAGGAATCCTTCGAGTTCCATGCCGTCGTCAGAGGGATAGATGACTAGGACACGAACACCAGCCACCGTACGACTCTCGATACGCGGCTCCGTTCCGTAGGGTCGGAGGTGATGGCTTGCTGAGATTTCAGCAAGTTCGTCGATCGTGAGTTCCGTGCCTAGAGTGTTGAACTTCGCGAAACCATCCGGGCCGATCACATCGCTGACCCGATGAGGATCAGCCCCCCAGGTAGCCGGGATCTCGACGGTCAAACCCGCTAGCAACGTATCAACGCGACGCGGCGTCGGCGTCACAGGCTCGGGTGAGGACGTCGTCGACGGTTCCCGCGGCACCTCGACAGTCGACGTGGTCGCGGCAACCCGGTCATCGTCGACCGTCGCGACGGTCTGGTCGGCGCCATCTACGAGACGCGTCGCGACAAACACAGCCCCGACGATCAACACCAAAACTACTGCCGCGATCAGACGCCAGCGACCTCGATCCGGACCCCCGGCGTGCATGGCTGGAACGCGTTCCACCGCGCTCAACCGCGCCTGGGCCAAGGCGACGATCTGCTCCTCAACCGATCTCATGATGAAACCACCCCCATTTCCGCTCTGACTGACTCCAGACCTCGACAAACATGGGTCGAGATGGTTGAGGCCGTGACCCCGAGGGCTTCACCAACCTCTCTGTGGCTCCACCCACAACCCACCACAAGCCAGACCGCCCGCAGCTGTTGATCAGGCAGACGCCGCAACGCAGGTACCAGCCCCGGCTCAACCTCAGGAGTGAAGTCCGCCTCAGGCCAAATCAAGAACCCGCTTCGACGACGACGTGTGTGGCTCTGGGCAACCCTGTAGAGATACCCGGTGGGATTGTCCATCGTTACGAGTCTTTCCCGATGCTCCCACCCGTAGGCGATCGCCTCGCCAACCGCATCAGCGACGTCCTCGCTTCGCACGTGAGTAGTGAGCGCACGCCTGAGCGAAACTGAGGCTCGATCAAGAATCTCAGTCGCCTGCCCGTCAATGCCCATACATGATATGTAACCCGCACGGGAGACGGTCGCGCTACACAACAATCGACAAATTGAACCGCCCCGGGAATGGTGACTGCTTGTTCTCCTGAGAGGATGAGTAGATGTC
>CAZHMP010000199.1:0-3432 GCA_964533595.1 uncultured Acidimicrobiales bacterium
CTGACGAAGTCCCAGAAGCGGATGTACCACCGGTTGAACGCGTCCGGTTGAGCGTGTTCTCGGCTGCGACGAGGGCTTGGTTCGACTCGACATTCGAGGCCCCGACCCCACCACAGGAGCAGGGGTGGCCGGCCATCGCCCGCGGCGACAACACGCTGATCCTCGCTCCCACGGGCACAGGCAAGACCCTGTCGGCATTCATGTGGGCTCTCGATCGTCTCGGAGTGGAACCGGTTCCCGAAGATGAGGCCCTGCGTACGAGAGTGCTCTACATCTCGCCGCTTCGAGCTCTCGCCATCGACATCGAGAAGAACCTCAGGGCGCCGTTGCGTGGGATTTCACTGGCGGCCGAGAGGCTCGGATCGGCGGTTCACACTCCGACCGTGGGAATACGAACGGGAGATTCCTCCACCACCGAGCGCCGTCAGTTGGTTCGCCACCCTCCGGACATATTGATCACCACACCTGAGTCGCTCTTCTTGATGCTCACTTCCAAGGCTCGCGAGACGCTCACCAACGTCGACGTGGTGATCATCGACGAGATCCATGCCATGGCCGGTACCAAACGCGGTGCTCACCTGATGTTGTCGCTGGAACGACTCGAGGAGCTATGCCGAGGGTCGATACAACGGGTTGCGCTGTCAGCCACGCAGCGACCGCTCGACGAAATGTCGAGATTCCTGGGCGGCACTGTGAGTGCTTGTGACGGCACCAGCACCCCGCGTCCCGTCACGGTCATCGATGCGGGGGCGAGCAAGGAACTCCAAATCGAGGTCGTCGTGCCGGTCGACGACATGGGATCGCTCGGCGAAATGGTCGAACCCCCGCTGGATGCGCCGGCCACCGCTGTTGCGGAGAGGCGCAGCATCTGGCCGTCCATCCACCCGCGTCTGCTCGAACTGATCGACGCCAACAGGTCAACGCTGATCTTCGCCAACGCCAGACGGCTCTCCGAAAGGCTGGCCGCTCACCTCAACGAGTTGGATCTGCAACGCCGCGATCACCCTGCCGAGGACGGCTCCGAGATCGTGATGGCTCATCACGGGTCGCTGTCTCGCGAGCGTCGCTCGCAGATCGAGGACAGCCTCAAGAAGGGCGATGTCAAAGGGCTCGTGGCCACATCCACTCTCGAGCTGGGTATCGACATGGGGGCGGTCGATCTGGTCGTCCAAGTTGCATCGCCGGGATCGGTCTCATCGGGGATGCAGCGAATCGGTCGTGCCGGCCATCGGGTTGGAGAGCCCAGCCGCGGCAAGATCTTCCCGAAGCATCGGGGCGACCTGCTGGAGACAGCTGTGGTCGTCGATCGCATGAAACGTGGGTTGATCGAAGAAACCCACTATCCCCGGAATCCTCTCGACGTCTTGGCTCAACAGATCGTGGCCATGTGCGCCATGGATGACTGGCCGGTGCAAGAACTGGCTGGGGTGATCAGACGATGCGCCTGCTTCGGCGATATTTCCGATGAAGTGTTGACGAGCGTCCTCGATTTGCTGTCCGGGGTCTACCCGTCGGAGGATTTCGCCGGCCTGAAGCCGCGCATCGTCTGGGACCGGGCCGCTGGAGTCGTTCGGGGTCGCGCTGGGTCGCAGCGACTGGCCGTCACCAACGCCGGCACGATCCCCGACCGGGGTCTGTTCGGCGTGTTTTTGCCCGATGGCACCCGTGTGGGCGAACTCGATGAGGAGATGGTCTACGAGAGTCGGGTTGGTGAGACGTTCCTGCTGGGCGCCACGACCTGGCGTATCCAGGAGATCACGTTCGAGCGAGTGATCGTTACGCCCGCGCCGGGGCAGCCGGGCAAGATGCCGTTCTGGCACGGGGACGGGCCGGGCCGTCCGCTGGAACTCGGCCGCGCCATCGGGGAATTCATTCGGAAGATCCGCCAACGCCCAGCAGCCTTGGAGCGACTCGCCGAACGTCACGGACTCGATCCGCTGGCGGCGCAGAATCTGATGTCGTATCTCGACGAGCAGGCCGAGTGCACTGGAGTTGTCCCCGACGATCGCACCATCGTTGTCGAAAGATTTCGTGATGAGATCGGCGATTGGAGGGTGTGTGTGCTCACGCCATTCGGTGCCCAAGTCAACGCTCCATGGGGCATGGCGCTGCGGGCACGGCTTGGTGAGCGATGGGGGACCGACGTCGACATGGTTTGGAGCGACGATGGGTTGGTGATTCGTCTTCCGGAATCGGTCGACCATCTCTTGCTGGATGATTTGTTGTTCGACCCCAACGAGGTCACCGACTTGGTTGTGTCGCGGCTGCCGGACACGTCGATGTTTGCCTCGAGGTTTCGTGAGTGCTCGGCCCGGGCGTTACTGCTGCCGCGAAGACGTCCGGGCCAGCGAACCCCGCTGTGGCAGCAACGACAGCGATCGGCAGATCTCTTGTCCGTTGCCTCTGCTCATCCCGGCTTCCCGATGCTGTTGGAAGCGACCCGTGAATGCGTCAACGATGTATTCGATCTGCCGGCTCTGCGGGAACTGATGACCGACCTGCGAAGCCGCCGCGTCAACATGGTTGCAGTGGACACTGCCAAGGCATCGCCGTTCGCGCAGTCGCTGCTGTTCTCATGGATCGCCGTCTACATGTACGAAGGCGACGCTCCCTTGGCCGAACGCAGAGCTGCAGCCTTGGCTCTCGACCGTGATCTTCTGCGGGACTTGCTGGGAGCAGAGGAACTTCGCGAGCTCCTCGACCAAGGAGTGCTCGCCGATCTTGAATTGGAGCTTCAACATCTGCTGACGGGTTACCTCGCGCGTGACGCCGACGAAGCCCACGATTTGATGCGCGAGCTCGGGCCCCTCTCGCCTGGCGATCTGCTTGCCCGGTGTGTGGAGGACGCCGATGTAGTCGCCTGGACTCGGTCACTCGTGGAGCAACGAAGGGCGTACGAGGCCATGATCGGCGGCGAACCGGTGCTGGTGGCTTCTGAGGACGCCGGCCGACTTCGGGATGCGCTGGGAGTATCGCTGCCCGTCGGACTCCCAACGGTGTTCACCGAGCCGGTCGATGACCCTCTCGGTGACCTGTGCATCAGATACGCGCGGACCCACGGGCCATTCCTTCCGTCCGAGGTTGCCAAGTGGCTGGCCGTCGATGAGGACCGGGTTCGAGCGGCGTTGGAACGGCTCCACGGAAGTGGACGGCTGGTATTGGGCGAGTTCAGACCCGGTGGCGTCGAGCGAGAGTTCTGTCATGACGATGTGCTGAAACGGCTGCGCAGCAGATCATTGGCAGTTCTGCGAAACGAGATCGAACCCGTCGACACGGCCACGTTTGCTCGATTTCTTCCGGCATGGCAGGGCATCGGCGGGAGAAGCAGGGGCCCCGACGGGCTCGCAGAAGTAATCGCACGGCTGCAAGGGGCGCCGCTTCCGGCTTCCACTCTGGAAACGGACGTGTTGCCGGCCAGGATGGGCGAATATC
>CAZHMP010000200.1:0-3409 GCA_964533595.1 uncultured Acidimicrobiales bacterium
CGGTGCCGATGTTCAGGAGCGGGCGTCTCGGATGGCAAGCACATCATCAGCGAACCTTGAACCGGATGCCGATGGACCGTTGGACAGCAGATTGTGTAGCCCCTGGTTCCAAGCCTCGAGAGCCTGACGGTCGCCATCGGTGCGGTCTGTCAGATATCGCAGGTACCGAGCCTCGAGTCGGATTCCGTCAGATGGATCAAGAGGGTCGGTCCCCAATCCGAGGAGATTCGCCTCGACGTACGCAACGGTTTCGGGGCTCAATTGAGCGATGCCGAGGTGGCCAGCCGGACCGATGGCGTCCGGTCGCCAGTTGGATTCCTTCCATGCGAGAGCCTCCAAGAGTCCTTGGGGCACCGCGTAGATCGTGGCCCAGTGCTCGAACAGCGGCGAAAGCGAGGTCGACCCGATCACCGATGGGTCGGGGACGGTGGCCGGCGTCGGCGTCGTAGTAGCAGCGGAGGTGGTGGTAGCGGTGGTTTTCGTGGTGCCTGATGGGGCGGTTGGGGACGGCAGCACAGCCGCCGGTGGTTGGGCGGTCGTTGTCGCGGCGGCAGGCACTGAGGTTGTGGGCGGCGTTGTTGCAGCGGCGGGAGGCGCTGTGGTTGTGGTTGAGGGCGGGGTGGCCGCGACCGGCGGTGTCGTTGCCGGTGCTGTTGCTGTGTCGGGCGCGGCGTTCGAGGGAGCGGCGGTCGAGGGAGCGGCTGGGATCGTGAGCGTCCTACCTTCCGTGATGCGGTTCGGATTGGAGATGGAGTTGGCTCCCGCAAGTGAAGTCACCGTGATTTCGAATCTTGAAGCGATTCCTGAGAGGGTGTCGCCGAACTGGACTGTGTAGCGCTGTGGTGCCGGAGTGGCTGAAGGCGTCGGGTTCGTATCACCGAGTGTCAGGGTCTGACCGACGTAGATCAGATTTGGATCGGAGATTCGGTTCAACTCGACGACTTTCAGGATCGTCATGCTGAATCTGTGAGCGACGGCCGACAGGGTGTCGCCGAGTTGAACCACGTAGGACTGAGCAGTCACTGGTGTGTCGTTGGTGATGGCCTGCGCTGCGGTCGGCTCGACAACGATGAGTTCGTCGCCGGCAAATATGAGGTCGGGGTCGGTGATGCCGTTCCACTCCATCAATTGCGCCACGGTGACGCCGTTGGATACGGCGATCTCGCTCAACGTGTTGCCCGACGCCACCACCA
The DNA here is from genome assembly GCA_964533595.1 of uncultured Acidimicrobiales bacterium. Taxonomy (GTDB): domain Bacteria; phylum Actinomycetota; class Acidimicrobiia; order Acidimicrobiales; family Aldehydirespiratoraceae; genus SZUA-87. The sequence goes on from CAZHMP010000200.1 coordinate 1,194, forward strand.
CGGAGTTGGTTGCCAGCAGAGTCGACACGACCAAAGCCAGTACGACTGCGATTGACGAGACGGGACGCGTGAGCGACATGACAGCAGGCCTCCAAGAGGGGGTCTCCGCCCGCCTTGTGGAAAACTAGTGTCGAGAAGACCAGTTGACAACGCTCCTGATCCCGGTCCCACGAGCGGTGGTGATCAGATTCACAGGTACCGCAGAAGGTGACTAATCGCCTCTTTGATCCCGCTTGGCGGCAGCTTTCAGCTCGGCATCAAGACGGCCCAGAGTCGGCTCTTCCTCATGGTCGACAAATTTCATCGCGGCAGCCAGCGCCGTGTGGCCGGCCTTTTCGGCGATCAATCGGTGCATGCGCTGGCACACCCGACGGTAGGCCGGGTGGCCTTGGGGACTGGTGCGGAGCTCGAGCATGTGCATGGCCTCGCGGGCATTGAGCTGCATCGAGTAACGCACCCGATAAGCCAGAGAGACCGCGTATTGGGCCTCGTTGGGATGGTCCTCGGCGATCAGGTCGTAGAGCTCTGACGACCGCTGCATGGCCGAATCGAATTGGTCTCCCAGGCCGGCCGCATTCACAGCCTCGGGGCGCACATATCCGTGTCGGGGTGACAACGGCTGCCACTCGATGGTGAGCATGCGGTGACGTTGAAGATCTCGAAATGCTCCGTAATCGGACAGGACGTCGAAACGGTAGAAGGTCCGTTCGAGTGCTCGCCCCGGCCGTTGGCGACGATGCTCCCGGTGGCCCACGTAGGAGAGGGCCACCCGGAGTCGCTCCTCGGCACTCATCTGTTCGACCTTGCGGGCGATGGCATGCTCGGGGAGTGAGGTGTGGGGGTAGAGCATGGCGGTGATGGTCTTGATTTCACCGTCGGGGTCGAAATCGACGAGATCGACCGAGTCAGCATCGACGGCGCCGGAATCAGCGTCGCGGAACATTTCGTGGGCGGTCTGATCCATCGCATCGTGGATGTCGGACAAGTATTGCGATGTGCGCACTCCCCGGTCGGGGAGGTCGACCCGTTTGAGGAAAGAGGGCACGACCTTGCGCAATTCACGGAGCATCATGTCGGAGTAGGTACGGGCCTCTGGGAGCGGATGGGCTCGCATACGCAGCAGCAGTGCCTCGTACGCCTGACCGGTGCCGTAAATCCCCACATTCGACAGTGATGCTGCAGGCAGCATGCCTCGAACGGCGTCGAGCGCTCGAGCCTTGATGGCGGTGCGGTAGGCAAAGTCGCTGTCGGTGGCACTCTTCGGCTGAACAGTGCGGAGGAACTCTTGCATCTGGGGAATCAGAGACGAATAAGACTCAAACATGCGATCCATGTCGGCAACGAAACGGGTGCCATGGCGAGAACCGAGGATCTGTGGATCGCGGTAGTAGCGGAAGCGGCCGCCGAGACGCTGGTCGTAGGCGATGTAGCGGGTGCTTTGTTCGAGATACGACATGATTCGGCCCCATTCGAGGACCTTGGTGAGCACATTTGATGCCTGCTCGCAGGCGAGGTGAACACCTCCGAGTTGGGCGACGCTGTCGTCGCCGTATTCGAAAAACACCTTGTCGTAGAGTTCTTCGGCGCGGCGAAGACCCACAGTGGCGTCGATTGACCGATCGCCCTCGATGTCGAGGTCGCCCACGAACTCCTTCAGGAACAGGCGTCGTAGGCTGAGCGGAGATCGTGAATAGCGGGCGAATAGAGCCCCCTTGACCACCTCGGGGAGGTTTACCAGCGCAAATACCGGCTGGTCGAGGTTGGTGAAATAGCGCCGCAGAATATCGGCTTCGGTGGCTGAGAACTCTTCTGCGATGTAGACCGTCATGCGGTCGTGAGCCTAGAGCGGGCCAACTGGTACGTCGCGGATACGAAATCGTGGACACATTGAGACGGGATTGCTCAGATCCACACGTCGACGCTGGCTGGTTCGCACCTCACCGACAGCATCTTGGCCCTACCCACGACTTGCCCATCGAGACGGATCGGGGTCGGCCGTTCCAGCTCGAGTTGGAACGAGGCGGAGCGTCTGATCTTTATGAACGGATGAGGTACATGGCCGCCGGACGGAAGCCTTCTCCGGGCCTCGAGCCGGTCACTCAATCCCGGATTGGCATCAACCAGATCGAGAAGGCCGTCGCCCGGGTGGGCGCGAGGGGCAATGTTCCAGTCGCCGAGGAAGTCGGAGTTGGCGACCACCACGATCCGCCCCCGTA
>CAZHMP010000201.1:0-2027 GCA_964533595.1 uncultured Acidimicrobiales bacterium
CCGCCACCAAGTGAAAGGCTCGGAATTCCAACGAATTCCGGGCCTTTGTCGTTGTGCCCCGGATCTCCGCAGATCCGGGATCTCTGGAAGAGGTGGCAGTAGAAGTCGGTTGCGTCACCGGGGCAGAGTCGCAGCAGGCGACGCCTCAAGCGGAGCGCTCAACTGTCCAGGAGGGCGGCCTGTTCCAGCCCGTCGAGGATGAGGTTGATTCCCACGTCGAAGGACTTCCCAAACTCGTAGCCCGGTCGGAGGATGTGCTGGTGGGTGAACTCGGTGAGGTGGGGGTAGAGGTTGGCGGGCATGAGTTCTGCCATCGCACCTGCAACCTCAGCCATCTCCGCGCCTCCGGTCGCCGGCAACGTCGCCTCCTGGAGAGCGAAGCCGTAGAGAAACGCGTCGATGACTGCGTACGCGTGGGCGGTGAGGTCGAGCGAAAACCCGGCGCGACGCAGGCAACCGAGCACGGCGTCGTGGTGGGTCAGCGTCGCTGGCCCAGGTGACGTGCGGCTCTCCATGAGCGGCGCCGCCCACGGGTGTCGGGCCAACACCTCACGCATCGACCGGCATCGAACCAGCATTGCAGAGCGCCAATCATCGTCGGTCGGGGGGACTTCGATTTCGGCGAAGACACTGTCGACCATCCCATCGAGGATGGCTTCCTTGCCCGGAACGTGGTGGTAGATCGTCATCGGCTTCACATCGATCTCCTCGGCGATCTTGCGAATCGTCAGTGCATCGACACCAATGCGGTCTGCCAGCCGCACCGCACCGTCGATCACTCGCTCCGGGGTCAGCTTGGTTGGTGGCATCGAGGTTCCCTTGTTCGACCGTGTTGACTTCGTACTTAGTACGAGTATAGTACCTCGTACTAAGTACGAACAGTGACGGAGAAACTATGACCGCGACAACAGCCACAGCCGCCTCCGGTGGAGCGAGCATCGCCGCTGCCGCCAGCCTCGAACCCACATCAAACGCCGTGCCGCAAATGCGAGCGGTAACACAGGATCGCTACGGCGACAGTTCGGAACTTGACGTCACAATGGTCGACCGCCCCTTGATTGGTTCGGCTGAGGTGCTCATCGACGTGCGTGCTGCCGGTCTCGATCGGGGAACCGAACATCTCATGACTGGTCGGCCGTGGCTCGTCCGTCTAGCCGGCTACGGTCTCGTCCGGCCGAAGCAGCCGGTCCTCGGTCTCGACGTCGCAGGCGTGGTGGCCGCCGTCGGTGACGAGATCACCAAGTTCGCAGTTGGCGATGCGGTCTTCGGGATTGCCGACGGTTCCTTTTCCGAGTTCGCCACATCCTCAGAGGCCAAGCTGGTGTTGAAGCCGGCGAACCTTTCGTTCGAGCAAGCCGCGGTCTCGACCGTGTCGGGAATCACCGCGCTCGAGGCCCTGACCGATGTGGGTCGCCTCGAAGCCGGCCAAAGGGTCCTGATTATCGGTGCGTCGGGAGGCGTGGGAAGCTTCGCTGTCCAGCTGGCTAGGGCGCTCGGTGGTGTAGTCGACGGGATGGCGGGAACTTCCAACCTCGACCTTGTCGCCTCTCTCGGGGCCGATGTCGTCTATGACCACCGGTCCACCGAAATCAACGAGATCACCGAACGCTACGACCTCGTCCTCGACATCGGCGGACGAAACCCGGTACGCAAACTCCGCTCCCTCCTGACCCGGAGAGGGACTTTGGTGATCGTGGGCGGCGAGAACGGCAACCGTGTCACCGGCGGCGTCGGGCGACAGTTACGCGCGCTGGCGATGTCACCGTTCGTCGGTCAGCGCCTGACCACGTTCATCAGCACTGGGCACCACTCGCTCATCGAACGACTCGCCGACCATCTCGAAACCGGGGCGGTCGAACCGCTGATAGCCGCCCGCTTCCCCCTCGACCGTGCCGTGGATGCCGTACGTCGAATGGAGCGCGGCAACACGGGCGGCAAGACCGTCATCGTCGTCAGCGACGACATGACCCACTGACCATCGCGGCCCAAGACTGCCGTTGGCTGGACGGCCCGCATCTCGAAAGGGA
>CAZHMP010000201.1:2127-3373 GCA_964533595.1 uncultured Acidimicrobiales bacterium
GGTGGATCAGGCCCCCGAGGTTGCTTCGTTGCTGGCGCGGTTGCCGGCGGCTCGTGAGCTTGAGGGGCACCGTGGCGTGTGTGTGTTCGACCATCTGTGTGTTGCCTGCCATGGACTGTCGGTTCTGGTCCGCGGGACGCTCAGCGGTGAGACGCGGACAGCGTTGTTCGATGTCGGACCGTACGGCGATGTGTGGCTCGACAATGTCGATCGCCTTGGCATAGACCTCTCTGAGATCGAGTGGATCTTCTTGTCGCATTGGCACGCGGATCACTCTGGTGGATTCCCCACAGCGGTGGCAGCGATCGCTGGGGCCCGCTCGAAGGCAGGGCTCGCACCTCCGATCGTTGACCTCCATCCGGATCGCCCTGATCAGCGTGGTGTTCAGCTCCCGACAGGAACGTTCGCGTTGTTGCCGCCCGAGCCGACCATCGAGGAACTCGAGCAGGCCGGCGCACAGATCGTGCTCAACGATCGCGCTCACTTGGTCGCCGGACTGTTCGTGGGCAGCGGCGAGATCGATCGAGTGACGCCCTACGAAACCGGCCTGGCCGGACATCACACTTGGCGAGGAGATGTGGGAAGCCCCGACCCGCTGATCATGGATGAACGGTTTCTTGCCGCCCATGTCCGCGGACGAGGAGTATCTGTCCTCTCGGCGTGCTCCCACGCGGGGGTGGTCAATGCTTGCCTGGGCGCCAAGGCCCTATTCCCTGATGCCCCGATCGACGTGGTGCTCGGCGGTTACCACTTGGCCGGCGGCGCTATGGAGCAGCGGATTCCGGACACCGTTCGCGATCTGGTGAACCTCATCGACCCGAGGATCGTGGCCCCCGGTCACTGCACCGGTTGGCGCGCCAAGGCGGCGCTTGTTGAAGCCTTCTCGCCCGGGCGATACGGCCCGAGCGTCGTCGGTTCGAGATACAACCTCATCGCCCAGAGCCAACCCGATGAAGGGTGACACCCTGGTGATCAGGGCAAGGTCGTGATTCCTGAACTCGACGCGGCTCGGGTCCGCCGGTGGGCGGATGGTCGCACCCCGGCGGAGTATCTCAACGAGATGCGGCTTGAGGTGGATGAGACCCCGCGCAGCCTGACGGTTCTCGATTGTCGGCCGCCGTGGAGCGACTCGATCGGCCCGGAGTGGATCCGAACGCCGGTCGCACGCTTGAGGTATGTGATGAAGCGCAGCGAGTGGACGCTCTACTGGCCCGACCGCAACAGCAGGTTCCACCTCTACGAGCTG
>CAZHMP010000202.1:0-3343 GCA_964533595.1 uncultured Acidimicrobiales bacterium
CGGAGTTGCTCGCCAAATACACCGAGATCACCAACGCCGAAAAGAAGAAGGTGATCGATGCCGGTGGTCTCTACGTTCTTGGCACCGAACGACACGAGAGTCGGCGAATCGACAATCAGCTGAGGGGCCGTGCCGGCCGTCAGGGTGACCCCGGCGAGAGCCGCTTCTACCTCTCCCTTGAGGACGAGCTGATGCGACTCTTCGCCACCGGCGCGATGAACTGGGTGATGGACCGAGCACTCGACGAAGACGTGCCTATCGAGGCGAAGATGGTCAGCAAGGCCATCGAGCGCGCCCAAAACACTGTTGAGCAACGCAACGCCGAGACCCGAAAGAACGTCCTCGAATACGACGAGGTGATGAACGAGCAGCGCAAGGTCATCTACAAGCGCCGTTCCCAGATACTCGACGGCGCCGATCTTCAAGCCGAGGTGCTCGAATACATCGATGATGCCGTCACGGCGGCTACTTCCACATTTGCTGCGTCCGACGTATTCGACGACTGGGATCTCGAGGGTCTCCTCACCGAAATCACCACCTTGTGGCCCACCGAGCTGACCGTCGAAGATCTTCGCGAAATATTCAACACCGAGGCTCTCGACGATCTTCTATACGAAGATGGCGTTGCTGCCTACGAAGCCAGAGAGGCCGAGCTGGGCGAGGAAATCATCCGCCAGGTCGAGCGACAGGTGATGTTGCGTCTCATCGACCAACGGTGGCGCGAACACCTCCGCGAAATGGACCTGCTCCGCGAGGGGATCCATTTGAGGGCAATGGGTCAAAAGGATCCGGTCACCGAATGGCAGCGCGAAGGTTTTGAAATGTTCGGGATGATGATGTCGGGGATAGCGCTCGACTTCATCAAATACATCATGCACGTCCAGGTGGCGGTCAACCAGGCTCCCGCCCCGGTGCCGGAGCAGAAGCTCACCGGTGTCACCGAACAAAAGAGCGATGCAACACTGGGCACCCCGTCGGCTGCTGTCGATGCATCAGGGGGCCCGAAGCGCATTGAGCCCAACGCAGCCAAGTCTCATGTCCCACTGGTGAAGTCCGAACTCGAGAAGGTCGGGCGCAATGATCCGTGTCCGTGCGGCAGCGGCAAGAAGTACAAGCACTGCCACGGCGCGGCGGGCGCCGACTAGTAGCGTCGGTTCGCCAACCGCAACCCACACGGTTCAGATGCAGGATTTCTCCGAACAAATAGCCAGTATCCGGTCGCGTCTCGTTGAGGCGTCTGTGTATTTGCGCATTCCTGATTTGAAGGCAAAGAGACCTCAGCTCGAGGTCGAGGCGTCTCGCCCCGATCTTTGGGACGATGCCGAGAAGGCTCGCGCTGTCACCTCCGAACTGTCCGGCGTGATCGAAGATCTCGATTCATACTCTCGTCTCGAAGAAGCCGTCGACGACGTTGATGTGCTTCATCAGCTTGCCCGCGAAGAGGGAGATGAATCGCTCGAGGGCGAGATCGCAGAGTCGGTGGCGAGCCTCGAGGCGCAGTTCGACGAGCTCGAACTTCGCTCCTTGTTCACCGGCGAATTCGACGAGCGCGACGCCGTGTGTCAGATCAAGTCCGGCGAGGGCGGCACCGATGCCCAGGACTGGGCCGAAATGCTGATGCGCATGTACAACCGGTGGGCCGACAACAAAGGGCTTGCCGTCGAAATCACCGCGGTGTCGGAAGGAACCGAAGCGGGCCTGAGCTCGGTCGAGTTCATTCTCAAGGGACGCAACGCATACGGGCTGATGCAATCGGAGCACGGTGTCCATCGCCTCGTCCGAATATCGCCGTTCAACAACGAAGGGAAGCGACAGACCGCATTCAGCGCGGTTCAGGTGTCGCCGTTCTTCGAAGAGGTGAGCGACCAAATCGAGATCGATGAGAAGGAACTGCGCATCGACACCTACCGCTCGTCCGGAGCGGGCGGTCAGCACGTTAACGTCACCGATTCCGCGGTTCGCATCACCCACATTCCGACCGGCACCGTCACCAGTTGTCAAAACGAGCGAAGTCAACACCAGAACAAGGACCGGGCCATGCAGATGATGGCCTCGAAGCTCCTGGTTCTCGAACGCAAGAAGCGTGAAGACGAGATCGCGGGGATCACCGGCGAACAGCAGAATGTTGGTTTCGGGAGTCAGATTCGCAGCTACGTGCTGCAGCCCTATCAGATGGTCAAGGACCTGCGCACCGGCCATGAGACCTCCCAAGTTGAGCAGGTGCTCAACGGCAACATCGATCAATTCATGGAGGCTTGGCTGCAGTGGAGCCGGGCCCAGTCGGAGGACCGGTAGTGAGTCGATTGACACGTATTCAACACCACCCGCTGCTACCGTCAAGGCGCCGGGCGGCAGGATCATCAGGATTGGCATGATCAAGCTCGAAAACGTTACGAAGGTTTACAAGGGCGATGTGGTGGCTCTTCGTGATGCCACCGTCGACATTGCGAAGGGCGAATTCGTCTTCCTGGTTGGCGCGTCAGGCTCTGGTAAGTCCACCTTCATCAAATTGCTCAATCGCGAAGAGGTTCCCGAAACCGGCACCATCTACATGGCTGGTAAAGACATCGGGGGACTGGGTTCGTGGAAGGTTCCGTATCTTCGGCGCAACATCGGCTACATCTTCCAAGACTTCAAACTGCTGAGAAAGAAGACCGTTTACGAGAACGTGGCCTTTGCCCTCGAAGTGATCGGCAAGCCGCGCCAAGTCATCCGCAAGCAGGTGCCGGCGATTCTTGAGCTGGTCGGCCTCTCCAGCAAGGTCGGCAATTTCCCCGACCAGCTTTCGGGCGGGGAGCAGCAGCGGGTGTCGATCGCTCGGGCGTTCGTCAACCGGCCACTCATCCTGCTGGCCGACGAGCCCACCGGAAACCTCGACCCGCAAACCTCCGTCGGCATCATGCGTTTGCTTGATCGCATCAACCGCACGGGCACAACAGTTGTGATGGCCACTCACGATCGGGGCATCGTCGACACGATGCGCCGCCGCGTGATCGAACTCGACCGCGGGGTGATCGTTCGCGATCAAGCCCGCGGCGTCTACGAGTAGGAGTAGAGATGGCCATCAGTCCCATCTACGCCGTTCGAGAGACCGTCCAGAATCTGTGGCGCAACATTCTCCTCACCGCCGCCACGGTGATCACCATCGGCGTGTCTCTCTGGCTCTTCGGCGGCTTTTTCTTATTCAATTACGCGGTCGGAAATGCCACCGCCAGGTGGGAGGGTGGCATCGAGTTCGTGGTGTGGATGAATCCCGATGCATCTCCTGCTCAAGATTCGGCGATCCGCACCACCCTCGACGAGAGCCCGGAGATCAAGGACTGGACCTACGTCGATCAGCAAC
>CAZHMP010000203.1:0-3341 GCA_964533595.1 uncultured Acidimicrobiales bacterium
TCATCGGTTGAACGCCTCACCGCTGGTGACCGCTCCGGGCCATTCCGGCCCGAGAGCGCGTCGCCGCGATGGCTGCGCGATGATCGGTCCCGGCAACAAGGGGGATCGATCGTGCCACAAAGTGATCCGAGAATCTCATGGGTTATCGACCGTGCGGCCAGCATCAACGCTGATGGTGAATCTGCCATAGACATCGGTACCGGTGAGAGATTCACCTGGTCGGAGACCAAACGCCGGGTCGATGGAGTGGCATCCTCGCTTGCCGGCATGGGCCTCGAGCGAGGCGACCGGGTGGCTGTCCTGATGCTCAATTCGGCCCGCCACCTCGAACTCTGGTTTGCCATTCCGGCGTCGGGGATGGTGATGAACGATCTGAACTATCGCTTGGCCCCGGAGGAGCTCAGATTCATCTGTGACGACTCGGGGGTGAAGGCACTCTTTGTCGACGACAACTTTCTGAACGTGGGCAGGGAGTTGCTCGAGGCGTGCCCGGAACTGCAGAGACTGATTTGGACAGGGCCAGGGGCCACCTCGCCCGAAGGCACCACTCCCTACGACTCGCTGGCTGCCGCCGACCCGACGGTTCTTCCCGCGCCCAAGTCGGAGGATCTGGCAGCCATATTCTACACCGGCGGCACAACCGGGCTACCCAAGGGGGCAATGCTCAATCATCGCAACCTCACCAGTAATGCATTGCACATGATTGCCCACGCCCGAATCACCTCGGCGGACCGGTATCTGCACGCCGGCCCTCAATTCCATCTCGCCGACGGCGCTCTGGCATACTCCGTCACGTGGGCAGCAGGTACCCATGTGTTCATCCCCGGCTTCGATCCGGCCAAGACCATTTCGGCCCTCGAGGCGGAGCGGTGCACAATTGCGTTGCTGGTACCGACGATGATTGCGATGACGGTCGCCCACGGTGGCTTGGACACCGCGGATACGTCTGAGTTGCGCTTGGTGATCTACGGCGCATCACCAATGCCGTCGGCCCTGCAGACCAGCGCCATTGAGGCGTTCGGTTGCGGCTTGGCCCAGGCCTATGGGATGACGGAGGCATCTCCGGTCGTCACTTGGTTGGATGAAGAAACGCATCGGCGAGGCGCGGCCGGTGAGCAGCCTCACGCAACAAGACTGCGGTCGGCAGGCACCACTGTTGTCGGCGTGCGAGCCGAAGTGCGTCGCCAGGACGGGTCGCTCGCCGATGTGGGCGAGCCCGGTGAGATATATGTGCAGGGCCCCAACATCATGATGGGTTATTGGAACCGCGACGAGGAGACGGCGGCAGCGCTCGTCGACGGGTGGTATCGCTCCGGTGACGTCGCCTATCGCGATGACGCCGGATACCTATTCATCGTTGACCGCGCCAAGGACATGATCATTTCCGGTGGCGAGAACATCTACACCAGTGAGGTTGAAAATGCTGTCTACTCCCATGCCGGGGTTGCCGAGGCTGCGGCGTTTGGCATTCCTCACCCGGATTGGGGTGAGACCGTCCACGTCGAGGTGGTACCGAAGCCGGGAGTCACAATCGACCCCGACGAGTTGATTGATCACTGTCGGCGCCTGATTGCCGGCTTCAAGCTTCCTCGCTCCGTCAATGTCCGCGGATCAGATGAGGCATTGCCCAAATCGGGGGCCGGCAAGATTCTCAAACGAGACCTTCGAGAGCCATACTGGGAAGGCAACGATCGAAGGGTTGGCTGATGTCTGCAGACAAGAACGAACTGCGGGAGCTGGTGGCCGAGCGATACGGGTCGATCGCGAAGGACGTGCTCAACTCTGATTCGACGTCCGGATGCTGCGGGGGCGGCGAAGCGGCCAGCCCAATCACGAGTGAGCTCTACTCCGAATCGGAGGGAACATCGCTCCCGGGGGCGGCTCTGATTGCCTCACTTGGATGCGGCAACCCGACCGCACTCATCGACCTCCACGAAGGTGAAGTGGTGCTCGACCTCGGCTCGGGCGGAGGGATCGACGTGTTGTTGTCGGCGCAACGCGTTGGGAAAAGCGGTTGGGTGTATGGGCTCGACATGACCGACGACATGTTGGAATTGGCTCGAAAGAATCAACGCGAAGCCGGAGTCGAAAACGTGGAGTTCCTCAAGGGGAACATCGAAAACATTCCGCTTCCGGACGAGAGCGTCGATGTGATCATTTCCAACTGTGTGATCAACCTCTCGACCGACAAGCCAACAGTGTTTCGCGAGGCCCAGCGTGTCCTGCGTCGGGGTGGCCGTTTCGCCGTGTCAGACATCGTGATTCGTGGCGAGCTCGATCCGGAGGTCCGTTCGAGTGTGGAGGCATGGTTGGGCTGTGTGTCGGGAGCACTCGAGGAGCATGAGTTCCGATCCGGACTGGAGGCGGCGGGTTTTTGCGATGTCGAGATTGTGCCGACTCGTGTGTTCACCGCCGACGATGCACGGCAGTTTCTCGATGGGGGCACTTTCGACGAAGCCAAGGTGATCGCGGCCGACGGCAAGGTTGTGTCGGCATTCATTCGCGCCTCCCGACGCTGATTTTTCCACGATGAACCCAATCAAGGAATCAACAGGGCCGGGCGCGCCAACGTCCTATTTCACCACCACCGACGACACGTGGTTTTCCCCGACCAGCCACGCTCATGGACCTTGGGATCCCAATGCCTGCCATGCCGGACCACCCACAGGGTTGATTGCGCGAGCCATGGAGCGCGCGATCGAGGAGACCGGCAGTGGTCATCGCCTGGTGCGGGTCACCGCCGAAATCGGCCGACCGATTCCGATGGCAGGGTTTCGGATTGCCGCGTCGGTAACGAAATCGGGCCGCATGGTGACGAACTTACGGGTCGATCTGACCGACAAGGACGGAAGAAGTTGCGTCGTTGCGGCCGGGATGGCCATGAGAGGCAACCTCGACGTGCCGTTTCCGACCGCGCCGGCGGATTCACCGGCGTTCGCCGATTCTGAGCCCGGCAGCTTTCCGTTGAACGTGAATGGGCGCAAGCCGAGCGGCTTCGCTGGGTCGGTGGAAGTGAGGTATCCGAGCGAGGAGACCGTGAGTTCTGATGGGGCCGTGGTCTGGATGAAGACGGTCCCTCTGTTGGACACTGAAGACATGTCGCCCTTCCAACGAATATGTCCGCTTGCCGATTGTGGAAACGCGTTCTCGCGCCATGGCGACCCAACCGACATGGGGTTCGTGAACGCCGACCTCACGGTGAATCTCCATCGAGACCCAAGCGGCGAATGGATGGGGTCAAAGAGCGTGTCTCATTGGCAGCCCACCGGGGTAGGCATGTCGCAGGCGCTTCTCTTTGACGATCGGGGACCGGTGGGAGTTGCCCTTCAGAGCCTGTTGCT
>CAZHMP010000204.1:0-3274 GCA_964533595.1 uncultured Acidimicrobiales bacterium
TTGGCAGCCAGCAACGAAGTGTTGCCGGAGGGGTCGTATGCGGGCGACACCTCGACGAGGTCGGCTCCCACCAGTTCAAGGCCGCTGCATCCACGGATGATTTCCATGCCCTGGATGGTGGTGAGCCCACCGATCTCCGGAGTACCGGTTCCCGGGGCGTAGGCCGGGTCGAGACCGTCGATGTCGAAGCTCAGGTAGACCGGACCGCCGCTCACCTGCTCACGAACTTCTTCCATCAGCGGATCCAGAGAGCGATGCCAACACTCCTCAACCTGCACCACTCTGAAGCCCTGACGGCGAGACCAGTCGAAGTCGTCGGCTTCATACCCGGTGCCTCTCACACCGATCTGCACCACCCGTTCGCAGTCCAGCAGACCCTCTTCGACGGCTCTGCGAAACGGTGTGCCGTGGGCGATCTGTTCGCCGAACATGGAGTCGTTGATGTCGGTGTGGGCATCGACGTGGACCAACCCAACCGGCCCGTTCTTGCGTGCCATGGCACGCAGTATCGGCAAGACGATTGTGTGGTCGCCGCCCATCGTTGCCGAGATCACGTCGTCACCAAGAAGCTCGTCGTAGTGGGCTTCGATGCGGGCCACCGAATCGACGAGATTGAACGTGTTGATTGCGACATCACCACAATCGTCGATACGAAGACGGTCGAACGGAGCCGCTCGCGTTGCCATGTTGTAGGGCCGGATCAGCACCGACTCGGAACGGATGGAGCGCGGACCGTAGCGGGCTCCGGGCCGATTGGAAGCGCCGATGTCGAGCGGCACGCCAACCACCGCTACGTCGAGATCGCCAGGGTCGGACCGGCCGGGGAGACGCATGAACGTGCCGGGTCCCGCAAACCGCGGCATCTCGTTTCCGCCGAGGGGTTGCGGATTGGATGAGTCAGTCATCGTGGCCGATCCTAAACGACGCGTCCTCGTCGGCCGTCCGACTCGGGTTCGTCGAGTCGACCGGGAGTAGCTTCTCTCTGCCTGACGAAAGCGACAACCATGCCAGAAGTCTCGATCATCACTCCCGTCGACGGTTCGATTTGGGCCAGCCGCACCGTCTGCACAGATTCGAATTTCGATGCCGCGTTGACGTCGGCTCGCGCCGCTCAGAGAGACTGGGCCGCCGAATCCGTCGCCGAACGCGCCGTTGCCTGCACTGCGTTCGTGAATGCTCTCACGTCCATGTCCGATGAGATTGTGACCGAGTTGGCGTGGCAGATGGGCCGGCCAGTGAAGTTCGGTGCCGGCGAGATCGGGGGCTTCGCCGAGCGCGGACATCACATGATCTCGATTGCCGAAGAGAGCCTGGCTCCTGTGGTGAGTGATCCACTGGACGGGTTCGATCGCTGGATCTCCCGCGACCCCCTCGGGCTGGTGTTGGTGATCGCACCGTGGAACTATCCGCTGCTCACCGCCGTGAACTCGATCGTGCCGGCGCTGATGGCGGGCAATGCCGTGGTGCTGAAACACGCCAGTCAGACGCTGGTGGTGGGAGAGCGTCTTCAACAGGCTGCCGATGCCGCCGGCATCCCGCCCGGTGTGTTCACCAACTTGGTCTTGAGCCACGAGCAGGTCGGTCGGGCACTCGCCGACAGACGATTCGATCGGGTGAACTTCACCGGATCGGTCGAGGGGGGCCGCACCATCGAGCGTGCCGCAGCCGGAAGCTTCACCGATGTCGGTCTCGAGTTGGGCGGCAAGGACCCTGCCTACGTCCGCGCCGACGCCGACATCGCGTTCGCAGCGGCCAACGTGGCCGACGGGGCGTTTTTCAACTCCGGCCAGTCGTGCTGCGGGATCGAACGGGTCTATGTGGCTCGACAAATCTTCGCCGACTTCGTCGATGCCATGGTGGCCGAGGGCAGGGCCCTCACGCTCGGCGACCCGACCGACCGCGGCACCACGATCGGGCCGATGGTGTCGGGGCATGCCGCCGACAACGTCCGTGGTCAGCTCAGCGAAGCTACGGCGTCCGGAGCTCAATGTCTCGTGGGGGCAGCCGGCGCCTGGGCCGATGGCCAGGGTTCGCCGTATCTATCTCCGGAGATTCTTGTGGACGTCGATCACCAAATGTCGGTGATGACCGATGAGACATTCGGCCCGATCGTTGGCGTGATGCCAGTCGATTCAGACGACGATGCGGTTGCCTTGATGAACGACAGCGTCTATGGCCTGTCTGCTTCGATTTGGACGGCAGACGCCGACGCCGCTCGTTCCATCGGCGGTCGTCTGCAGACCGGCACCGTGTTCATGAACCGAGCCGACTACCTCGATCCGTCGCTCGCCTGGACGGGCGTGAAGGACACCGGTAAGGGCATCACGCTCTCATCGCTCGGCTACTCAATGCTCACTCGCGCCAAGTCGTATCACCTTCGACTCGACCCAAGCGGAGGGAAATCATGACCACTGCTCCCGTAGCCAATTGGGGCTATCCCACTCCAATCCGGTTCGGCGCCGGACGAATTTCCGAGCTGGCCGAGATGTGCGCCGGAGTGCCGATCACGCGTCCGTTGATCGTGACCGATCCCGGGATGGTGGACCTGCCGGCCATCGTCAAGATTCGAGCCGTTCTGAACGCGGCCGACGTGGAACACGATCTGTTCAGCGACGTGACATCCAATCCGGTCGGGGCCAACGTGACCGCCGGAGTGGAGACGTATCGAGCCGGTGGCCACGACGGCGTGATCGCTGTCGGCGGTGGCTCGGCTCTCGATGTTGGCAAGACCATCGCGTTGATGGTGGGCCAGACCCGTCCGGTGTGGGATTTCGAGGATGTCGGCGACAACTGGACCCGTGCCGACGCCGACGCGATAGCCCCGGTGATTGCCGTGCCCACCACGGCCGGCACCGGGAGCGAGGTCGGACGTGCCGGGGTGGTGATCGACGAGTCGTCACATCGCAAGGTGATCGTGTTCCATCCCAAGATGCTGCCGGTGGCCGTTGTCTGCGATCCGGAACTCACGGTCGGCCTTCCCCGAATGCTCACTGTGGGCACCGGTATCGATGCGTTGTCTCATTCGCTCGAAGCCTTGTGCGCCCCGAGCTACCACCCGATGTCGCACGGCATCGGTCTCGAAGGTGCTCGCCTCGTCATCGAGAACCTTCCCAAGGTGGTCGAGGATCCCACCGACATCGTGGCCCGCGGCCACATGATGAGCGCGGCCGCCATGGGTGCCGTCGCTTTCCAAAAAGGGCTCGGAGGAATGCACGCGCTGGCCCATCCAATCGGGGCGGTGTTCAACACCCACCACGGCATGACCAACGCGGTG
>CAZHMP010000205.1:0-3268 GCA_964533595.1 uncultured Acidimicrobiales bacterium
CCCTTGCACTCAACGTGGTGGATACCGCGCGAACCCCTTGGAACTGCTCATCTAGATCCGGTTTCTGGTGTTTCCCATCCACGATGCGTGAAGCCGCTGATAGATCCCTTCCACCGCAACCAGTTCGCTGTGGACACCTGCTTGAACGACCGCACCGCCGTCAAACACCAACACGAGATCGGCTCGCTCGGCAGTAGTGAGACGATGAGCCACAGCGACGGTGGTCCGGCCGATCGCCAAACTGGCCATCGCCGCGCTCAGCATTTCCTCGGTCTCGGGATCAACTGACGACGTGGCTTCATCGAGAATCAGCAATCCGGGATCAGCAACTTGGGCACGAGCCAACGCGACGAGTTGTCGCTCACCGGCGGACAATCGGCCGCCTCGTTCTCCGACCACGGTGTCGATGCCATCGGGGAGCGTCTCCAACCACTCACCCAAACCAAGCTCGTCAACCGATCTACGGGCATCGTCTCGAGAACTTCCGTTTCGCCCAAAACGAATGTTGTCGCAGATTGATGTGTCGAACAGGAAGCCATCCTGGGGAACCATGCGAATCGAGTCGTGTCGTGATTGCGAGGAGACCAGTCGCAAATCGGCACCACCAACCTTCACTTCTCCGTGAATCGGGTCGGCAAGGCGCGCCAGCAGGCGCACGAAGGTGGTCTTTCCCGAACCGGTCTCGCCCACCACGGCGACGTTGGAGTCGGCGGGTATGTCAACCGATACCGACTCGAGCACCGTCGGTCCGGTTCGATACCGAAATGTGACGTTCGAGGCCACAACCGACAACGGGCCTCTCGCCAACGTCTCACCATCGGATGGCTCGGACAGCTCGATCGGCATGTCCATGACTCGAATGATTCTTTCCCAGCCGGCCAGCGCCGTTTGGGTCTGATCGAGAACCTCCCCGAGTTCCGATATGGGGTTCAGCATCAAATTGACGAGAAAAATGAACGCCACCAGCTCACCGAGGCCGAGCCCGAGGCTGCCATGCCACCACACGCCCACCGCCATGGCTGCAGCTACCGACGCAGACGAGAACAGATCGACCACCGGAAGCATCCCTGCGAACCAAAGATGGGCCTTCATCTGCTGGTGATATTGCCGATCGATGGATTCATCGAGCCGACTCCGCACTGGTTGGTCGTAGTTGTAGGCCCGGATCACCGGGGCACCACTCACAGTCTCAGAGGTGAGCCCAAGTGTCTCTGCCACCCTCGACCTCACGAGCCCGTAGGCATGGAATTGGTGTCGCTGGACCCAACGCAAGAATGGGATGAGCGGCAGATGCACGACCACCACCACCAATGTCAGTTCCCAACTGTATAACGACATCACGATCAGGGTGCCAACGATGAGAGCGCTGTTGATGATCCAGGCGATGGCACCCCATTGAGTGAACGCCGCCAGCGCCTCCACATCAGCGGTGACCCTTGCCACGAGCTCACCGCGCCGCGTCGATTCGTGCACCGACATGCTCAGTCGTTGGATGTGTGCGAAGGCTCTCACCCTCAGCCCAAGCAAGACATCCTCGGCGGTTTTCACCAGTCGGAAGTAGGCCGTCTTGCTGGTGACCATCACGCCGATGATCACCATCATGGCGAGCACCGAGGCTGCCCAAACGAATCCGGCTCGGTAGCCGGCCGACCCCAGAACCCCCTTGTCGAGGATCTGCTGGATCAGGATTGGGATGATGAGCCTGCCCACAGCGGCCGACAAGGCCATCAGGATCGTCACACCCAATCCGTCTCGGAGCTCCGGGCTCATGGCGAGGCCGCGTCGCAAGACGCCAATCGAGCTCATTTCCGTGACGTTGTCGTCGGGGTGATGCTCGGTCATGGACTGTCTATCCGCTCGTAGGCAGAGACGAGTGAACTGTAGTCGGGGCGCGACATCAACTCATCGTGAGAACCAGATGCCACCACTGCTCCATTGGCCATGTAGACGACACGATCGGCCAGCCGGATCGTGGAGATCCTCTGGGCGACGATTACCAACGTCGCCTCCAGCCGATCGTGCAGACGCTCGAGTATTCGAGCCTCCACGATTGGATCCACCGCACTGGTCGCGTCATCGAGCAACACCAAACCGGGGCGACGAATCAACGCACGTGCAAGAGCGATCCGTTGCTTCTGCCCTCCGGACAGCAGCACGCCCCTCTCCCCCACGGGAGTCTTGGTGCCGTTGGGCAGTTCATCGACGAAACGCTCCGCATCCGCGTCACGAAGGGCCTGGCGAACACCTTCATCATCGGCCCTGCCGAGCGAAACGTTTTCGTGGATCGTGTCGGCAAACAAGAAAGCGTCTTGAAAGACCAACGCCATTGCATCAGAAAGGGACTTGCGGCTCAAACGGCCAATGGATATCCCGTTGAAGCCGATCACACCAGACTGAGAATCGATCAGACCCGCTATTGACTCGAGAAGGGTCGATTTCCCTGATCCGGTCGCACCGACGAGTGCCACTGTCTCTCCCGCGCCAACGTCGAGAGATACCCCTCTGAGGGCCTCGTGCCCATCATGGGCCACAATCAGATTGTCCACCTGCAATGACAGAGGGCCGGAGTCGAGCGTCAAGTCGCCGGGCTCGGCCTCGATTGGCTCCGACAAGATGCCATCGATTCGCTCCAGAGACACGACTGAGCGAGGCATCTCCTCCAGAAAGAATCCCAATATCCGCAACGGGGTTGCGATCAGGCCGAACAACGAGATGGCGAGAACGAGGTCGCCGGGCGTGGCCGCTCCATCCGAAATCAGCCACGATCCCACCAGCAGCAGGATCACTATCCCCACATTGGGAAGAGCATCGATGACGGGCTCAAAGGATGCTCTGAGCCGGCCCACCTCGACGCGCTCTCGTCGCAGCAGCTCGGATGCCTCGTTCATTCGCTCAATCTCAGCCGCCTCACGCCCGAGAGTTTTCACTATCAGGATTCCATCGAAGCTCTCGTGGGCCACGGCCGAGACATCTCCGACTCGTTGCTGGGCCTCGGCGGCGGGCTTCTCGACCCGAGTGGTGTATCTCTGACTCACCACGGCCATGACCGGGAACAAGGCAAGCGCCACCACTGCCATCAGGGGATGGATCATCAGGATGGACGCGAAAGCAACAACCACGAGCACGACGACACTCACCGAGAATGCCAGCGGCTGAAGCACCATCGTGGCCGTCTGCACGTCGATGTCGGCGTGAGCAAGAAGCTCGCCGGTCGGCTTCGAGCGATGGAACCGCAGGGGCAGGTCGAGGTAGTGCCACAAAAGCCCCC
>CAZHMP010000206.1:0-3266 GCA_964533595.1 uncultured Acidimicrobiales bacterium
TTCGGGGGTTCTTCATGTTTTGAAGCGTGGTTGGTAGCCGATGTTTGGGTTGAGGTTGAGTTGAGTGAGTTGACGGCTCTCTGCGTGTCAGGGTGCCATGACATCCATGAGCCTGCTCGCTGTTGATTCGCTTCCTGTTGAGCCGCTTGACGCGTTGCGTGAGGTTTCTCGGTCGGAGGCGCAACTCGATGAGCTTAGGTGGAAACAGATTGAAGCGGCTCGAGATGCCGGTGCCTCGTGGGCGGAGATCGGCGATGCGCTTGGCGTCAGTCGTCAGTCGGCCTGGGAGTACTTCACGCGACGTGTGAGCACCGAGCTTGCCGCAAACGTGGAGAAGTCCGAGCTTTCCGACGACGAGGCCATGGACCTAGCGGTCGAAGAGGTTCGCACCGTGCGTCGTAGCCGTCGTACCCGTTGAGGCCAACCATGAAGGTTGTTCTCGACGCGAATGTTCTGGTCTCTGCTGCCGTTTAGGCGGGGCCGTCGTACCGATTGGTCGCCCGGTGGCCGGGCCACGGTGACCTTGAGGTCGTGATCTGTCCGGCTCTTCTCGCCGAGGTGGAAGATGTCCTCGACAGGCCAAGGCTTCGCAAACGCGTGGAACCCGGGCTGGCTCAGTTGTACATGAGCACGGTTCGTCGCATCGCTGAAGTGGTTGCTGATCCGGCGCCGATCGAAGCCGCAACTCGTGACGCTGACGATGACTACTTGGTGGCCCTCGCCCGTGAGCATGGCGTCGACTGGATCGTGACTGGTGACAAGGATCTCCTTGAATGGGAAGATCAGACGCCGCCAGCGATCACTCCGGCTGCCTTCGATGACCTGTTCGACAGGCCGGAGACTGACGCGGCAGGGGTGTCGCGTTGCAAATGGTTTGCTAACGGCATCCAGCACCCTGGAGCGGTAGGAAGCGGATTCGACGGTCGCTGGATGCCGCTCAGGGATGCTGGTTACGAGTGAGCGGGCGAGGCTGGACGCCTGATGGGGACGAGGAACGGGGCCGGGTGTTGTTGGCTCGCCTTGAGTGCGCTTTCGAGGCTGGCCTTGGCTCGATCGAGCTCGATCGGGTCCTTCGAAAGTGAGAGTTCGCCCAGCACGCAGTGGAACTCGGCGTCCCACCCCGGTGGGCGCCCGATGCTGGCGCCGCTTCCACTGGGTCTCGACATGAGCGGTTGGTTCGTCGATCCTGCCTGCGCTCGCGAAGGCGGTGGCGAACGCCGTGTCGGGATGCCGTCGATGCCATCCGCGAGGGTGTGACGCGACACGGAAAGCGCCCGAAGGTGCATGTCTTTGGGTCAGCCGCGTGGCATGTTCGCGACCGGAACTCGCTCCCGTTTCTACCCCTCGGTCACGTCCCGTTCTTGGCGATGACGAACTGGTGGTCGTTTCGGAAGCGGTAGATGCCGCTGCTCTCGCGGCAGGGTTCGATCGCTTCGAGTACTGCTTGTTTGAGGACCTCGGGGTCGCTGTGTCGTAGGGCGGGCACCGCTGGGCCGATGCTGGAGACAGCACGCCATGCCAACTCGGCGTCGGGCCATTCAATGGTCGATACGCGTGCCCCTCGCTCGATGACGTCGAAGCCGGCCCCGGTCAACATCTTCTCAGCCACACCTGGAGCGGCGATCTTGTTCAGCTTCTTCATGTTCCCAAAATGCTCCTGGGGGGCGTGACGAGCGAAGGCCTTGAAGCAGCCCCGGAGATCGTTGGGTGTCCCATCTCCCCAGAAGCTGATCCCGACCTTGCCGTTGGGCTTGAGCACGCGCCGCGCTTCGACCAGTGCAGCCTCGCACCCGCCCCAGATACCGTTGATCGAGACGACGGCGTCAAAGGTGTTGTCCTGCCAGGGCAATTCGAACATCGACCCGAGCACGAGTTCCGAATTCGGGTTCCGTTCGCGAGCGATGTGGATCAAGGGCTCAGCTGCATCGATGCCGGCCGTCTTGGCCCCCATCGCTTCTCCGAGGCGCAGAGCCAGCCCGGACCCGCACGCAACGTCGAGCAGGTGTGTTTGGTCTGAGACCCCGGTCCGGCTGAAGATGGCAAGGATCCCATCATCGGGTGTCCGATCGCGAGTGTGTCGTGGCGAGATGGTGTTCGAGGTGGGTGCTGATCTCTTCGGAGTCATGCGCCGCTCCGTTGATGTAGCTGGAGCGTCGCCGCCTCAAGAGGTTGAGGCCGGTCAGGTAGAGACCCGGTGCGTCTTCGACGATGCCGCCGTGGTGGCGGACGCGACCTTTGCGGTCGATCACGGGTAGGTCGAGCCAGGAGTAGTCGGGGCGGTACCCCGTGGCCCACACGATGGTCCCGATTCCATCTTCGGCCAGATCCACATCAAGACGGGGCGCTGCGGGAACTCGGGTCGGATCGAAACGTTGGGGCGGATCCGGGATATCGAAGTCGGAGGCGTGTGCCCAATCATCGAACGCTTGGAGAAGCCGGTTCATCTTGAGGTCGGCCAGCGAGCAGACATTGGCCAGCGAACCGGCGAACTGGGCGTGGCCGTCTTTGATTCGTCCAACCCGGCCGACCATCTCCACGCCGCGATCGGTGAGAGCGTTCAGGTCGATCGAGCGTCGTTCTGGGGTGCCGATCAGTTGTGGCGAAGGGACGTTCCGGCCTCGCACCAGATCGTCGATGTCGCTGTCGCGCTCGTCCAAAATGCCTGCCGCATCCATCCACCAGAACACATCGCGCCCCCGGTAGACCCTCGGCATTCGCACGTGTTCACCGACCGAGATCGTGACTTCCCGGCCCGAGCGGCGGATCTCGTCGGCAAGTTGGACTCCGGTTGCGGACGCCCCGACAACCAGGACACGCCCGTCGTCGAGGTGCTCCGGCGACCGATAGGTCATGGGTGTCACCATGACGACCGATTCCGGCACATCCGATGACAGCTCGGGCACGTTGGGGAGATTCGATCCTCCGGTGGCGATGACGACAGAGGTGCAATTCCAGGACCCCATATCGGTTTCGACGACGTATCCGCCCGGACAGCTGCCGACCCGCGTCACGGTCGTCCTCGGGTGTACCGGTGCGGAGATCTTCTCGGCATAGGTGGTGATGAAGTCGACAACTTCGGGCATGGTCATGAAGCCGTCGGGCTCGTCGCCGTTGTAAGCCATGCCCGGAAGCTGACTTTGCCAGTTCGGCGTCAGCAGTCGTAGCGAATCCCAGCGTTCTGTACGCCATGTGTTCGCCACCTCACCGCGTTCGAGCACGACATGGTCGATCGAACGTTCGGTGAGGCGGCGGCTCATTGCGAGCCC
>CAZHMP010000207.1:0-3204 GCA_964533595.1 uncultured Acidimicrobiales bacterium
ATGTCGGTCACGACAATCGAATTGGATGTCGAAATCATTCCGGCAGGTATATCGCAATCTCCGGCCAACAATTGTGTGAGGGCCCGTCGTTTCGAGTCTCCCGACACGAGCCAGACGATTGTCGTGGCCTTGTCGATGGCCCGCCGGGTGAGGGTCATCCGACGGTGACCTGAGTATTCGGCGGTCGTGGCAACATCAACGTCGGCGACATCCACCACCGAATCACCCGGCACCAGAGATGCGGTGTGACCATCGGCGCCAAGACCGAGATGAACTATGTCGAGGTGGGACGGCAATCGATTGGCATAGCGACGCGTCGCCTGTTGGAGGTCGGCATCATCGACGGGCATCGGATGTGCGACCGCTCGTGTCTTGTGCAAGAACTTTGCGGCCAGGTGCGTGAGATTTCGGTCGGGATGGCCAAGGGGAACGATCCTCTCGTCGACTTGGAATACGTCGACGCGCTCCCATTCGATGTCGGACCGGGACAGGCGATCGAGCACAGGCCAGGGGGTCGACCCTCCGCTCAAAGCCAGCGACACCCTGTCCTGGCTGGACAACGCGTCGAGGAGCAGTCTCTCGATGAGTTCCGCTGCCACAAGGGCGAGGGCGCTGGTTTCCAGAACCCGGATCAAGTCAATCCCGACGGATCGTGCCAACCGCCCGCCGGTTTCGCCGAGCCCTCACAGATTGGCCCCCAGGTGCCGAATCCGTATGGCACTACTGCTGCGTGGTCATTGATCACCGGGTCGACGTTGGCCCATGCCGCCTCCACACCGTCCTGTCGGGCAAAGAGTCGCGGGTCGCCGCTCAGCGCATCATCGAGAAGCCGCTCGTAGGCGGTGTGCAGCTTTGATTCGTCGGTGTCGTGCACCACACGCAACGGCACTGTTTCACTGATCAGCGCATCACCGGGCCGTTTGGCCTGCATGTCAAGCGTGATCGCGCCATCGGGCTTCATGCGAAATCGGAGATGGTTCGGGTGGGGATCACAGTTTGGGTCGGCAAAGAGCGGCCGAGGTGGCCTTTTGAACTCAACCACCGCTTCTGTGATTGTGACCGGCAGTCCCTTACCGGCCCGGATGTACCACGGGACTCCGGCCCATCGCCACGAGTCGATCTCGGTTCGCATCGCGACGTACGTCTCGGTGTCGGAGCCGGGCTCGACGCCGTCCTCATCCAGATAACCCTCGTATTGCCCACGCACGAGATTGCCGGGTTCGAAGGGTCTCAACGCCGTGAGGACCTTGGCTCGTTCATCTCGTAACGCGTCGGGCGCGTCCGACACCGGCGGTTCCATGGCGAGCAGCGCCACCATTTGCAGCAAATGGTTTTGGACAACGTCCTTGAGCGCACCAACGCGATCGTAGAAACGCCCGCGACCTTCGATCCCGAAGGACTCAGCCATCGTGATCTGCACGGAATCGATGTAGTGGCGATTCCAGACCGGTTCGAGAATGCTGTTGGAGAATCTGAAAACCATCAGATTCTGAACTGGCTCCTTGCCGAGAAAGTGATCTATTCGAAAGATCGAATTCTCGTCATAGTGCTCATGGAGCGTGTTGTTGAGCTCCACCGCCGAGGCCAGATCCCTGCCAAACGGCTTCTCGAGAACAACTCTGCTGTTGCCGTTGAGGCCGATGGATGACAATCCCTCCACGACCACTGTGAACAGTGAAGGCGGGATGGCGAGGTAGCAGACGGGATATTCCACATCGTCGAGAGCGTTGCCGAGCCGTTCGAACGTGTCTGAGTCGCGATAGTCGCCGGACACGTATCGCAGTGCAGCCAGCAACTCGGCGACCAGCGCCTCGTCGAGATCGTCGTCTGACTCCTCGAGATGACGGCGCGCATGACTTCGCAGCTCGTCGATGGTCCATTTGCTCGATGCCACACCAACCACTGTCGGCGGCAGCCGGCCTCTGCCGGCGAGCTTGTAGAGCGATGTGAACAGCTTCTTGGCGGCGAGGTCTCCGGTGATACCGAAGAGCACCAGTCCGTCCGACCTGACCCCCGTCTTCACTTCTCCGCCTTCTCATCATGGCCACCGAACATTTTCCGCATCGCCGACAGGACCTTGTCGCCGTATTCGGATTCGCCGCGTGAGCTGAAACGTCCGAATAGCGCGGCCGACAGCACATGAGCGGGCACTCCCACATCGATGGCTGCTTGTGCCGTCCACCGACCCTCGCCGGAATCCGAAACTCGCCCTTCAAACCCGTCGAGGCCCGGATCATCAGCCATCGCCTCGGCGGTCAGGTCGAGCAGCCACGACGCGATCACGCTTCCACGTCGCCACACCTCCGCCACCTCTGGGACGTCGATTTCAAACTTGTAGTAGTCGGGATCTCGCATGGGGGCCGTCTCAGCGTCGTGCTCTGCCGACTCGAGTCCGGCGCCGGCGTGCTTGAGGATGTTGAGCCCTTCTGCATAGGCCGCCATCACCCCATATTCGATCCCGTTGTGAACCATCTTCACAAAGTGTCCGGCACCGTTGGGACCGCAATGCAGGTAGCCGTGCTCCGCAGGTGTCGGGCTACCACTGCGGCCATGTGTGCGTTCGGCAGCCTCCACGCCGGGAGCGAGGGCCCTGAACACCGGGTCTAGTTGGCTGACAATCTCGTCTTCTCCACCGATCATCAGGCAGAATCCACGTTCAAGACCGAAAACTCCGCCGCTGGTGCCCACGTCCACGTAGTGAATGCCGCGATCGGCCAGGATCTCAGCTCGATCGATGTCGTCGCGGTAGAAGCTGTTGCCGCCGTCGATGATCGTGTCACCCTCGCCCAGCGCCGCGGCGACATCCTCTACGACTCGTCCGGTGATCCCTGCCGGCACCATCACCCAGACGGCTCTTGGCGAGTCGAGCTTCGAGGCCATGTCGGCCAGCGAGTCCGCACCGACAGCGCCCTCCTTCACAAGCTCGTCGACAGCATCGGGGTGGATGTCGTAGACGACACATTCGATTCCCGCGTGCATGAGGCGACGCACGAGGTTCGCTCCCATACGGCCAAGGCCGACCATTCCAAGCTGCATATCCCGAACCTCCAAGTTTCGACTTCCCTGCATACACCCAGAACCGAGCCAAGTGTGACCGATGACGGGACCAAAGCCCCTGTTTGGCATGCCTAACAAGGCGCACTATCTCTATAGATGATTGATAACTCATTAGTCATCTTCATGATGAATGGGGTGATTCCTGTG
>CAZHMP010000208.1:0-3203 GCA_964533595.1 uncultured Acidimicrobiales bacterium
CTCTTGGCCCCGCCCTCACCGTTTGCGGCCCGTGGCAATCACGAACTCGCCGGGCACCAGGTAGCCGCTGCCGCTTCGGTACTGAGCAATCGCGTCGAGGTATTCGGCGTGGGCTGAGGCTTTGGTGTCGTCATCGAAATGGGCGTAGGCCAAAGCCACAGGCCCGCCCACGAAGGCCGCGCTGAGGGCCGCTTCCTCGCTGGGAAAGTGGAGGGTGATGCGAATGCGTTCTTCGATGATCTCGACGAAACCATGCTTGGCCATGGACTCGGTCAGAGCGGTCGGGGCACCCATTCCAAAGAACATCGGGCAGACGTCTGATGACACCCGGGCGTCGACGATGCCAAACAAGCTGGCCCATCCACAATTCCGCCGTTCACCCCACACGCTGAGAGCGGCTCTCCCGCCTGGGCGGAGTGCGCGGTACAGCTGGGCGATGGCCTGCCCAGGGTCAGGCATGTACATCAACCCGAGAGCGCATACGGCCACATCGAATTGGTCCTCAGTGGCCAATGCCTCGGCGCTGCAAGCCGCGGTTTCTATGTTGGTCAGACCGGAAGCACTCGCAGCGTCCTCCAACTGGGCAAGCATCTTCTTGCTGATGTCGGTAGCCAACACTCTGCCGTCGCCGGCCTGTTCGGCCATGACGAGAGTGACCAAACCTGTACCGCTGGCCACTTCGATGACCGACTCGCCGGGCTTCACATCGGCAAATGCCAACAGTCTGTCCGTGGAGGGTTGCAGCTGGCGCGACCAGGATGCCTCGTACGCCGATGCCGCGAGATCCCAGCCGCGGCGTTGCACAAAGAGCTGTAGTTTCGCGTCCACGTTCCACTAATCCCGGCCGCTGATGGTGCCAGCGCTGGTTGCAGCGCGGTGGATCTCGACGGTCTTGCGCATGTTGTTGAAGTTGGTGATCGCGTCGAGAACCGGGCTGAGATCGTCCGCCTCTTCTGTGACCCGAGCAAGATCGGCACCCGAAGCTTCGCTTCGCAGTTCGACGTGGTAGTGGATCTCGTCATATCCGGGGCGTTGCTCTGAGTTGAGATCCAGATGCCCAACGAGAGCGGCCTGACACGTGACTGTTACCGTGACCGAGTCAACGGCCACACCGAGGCGGCACGCCCGGATCTTGTAGCCCATTGCCAAGCAGCTTCCGAGGGAGGCCCGCATGAGTGCGCCGGGGCTGCAAGCAGTCGCGGTGCCACCGAGAACTCGTGGCAGGTCCGACACCGTCGTCCAATCGCCCTCCACGGTCTCGCACTTCATGCCATCGATCAGCGTGGTCACCGAAATGTCAGGATCGGTTCCGACCTCGGGTCGCCGGGCGACAATATCCTCGATACGGATCCTTCCGGCGAGGATTTCTTGGTCGGTCTGGGCCTGGGGCTCTGCAAGCTGATCGGTCATGGACCAGATCGTGAGCGAGGGGCGTGTGACGCGACGTGTGCTCTTCGAAACTGGCTATTCGGCTGGGCCGATGCGCCCTCGGGCCTACAGGCCGGACAAGAGATCGCGAGCGAGATCCGCGTGATAGTCGAGCTGCTTGGTGGCGGAGTGGCGCAGCATCTGCTGACTCTTCGACCGGGCATGGTCGAGATGGCCATGCGCGGACGCCAACTCGATCTCGCTCTCCAGTATCCAAGCCTCAACCCACATCCACGTATCTGTGACGCGGGTGCAGCGATCCACGGCATCGGTGAGCCATCGATAGGCCGTTGCCGAGTCGGCCTCGCTTTCATAGGTCAATCCGATGCCGCGCGCTGCGAGACCTTCCCAACATGGATCGGCAAGCTGACAGGACGCGGCGAAGACCAGCTCGAGTTCGGCTCGAATTTGTGAAGCGTCGCGCCCCTGGAGGCGGTCGAGTTCGAGCAAGAAGATCTCGACGAGCGGCCGGAAGGCCAACCACTTCTCTTCAATGGCGATCGGGAGGGACCGAGCGAGCAACGGGCGAGCCTCGTCGTAGCGGTGCAGGTCCATCAGGGTGCGGGCCTTGAAGGTCATGGCCCAAGCGAGGTGGCGTTGCGAGGCACAGCGTTCCGCGAATTCGATCGACTCGTCTGCAAAAGTCAGAGCGTCGTGATACCGACCCCAATCGGTGAGGTTGATGCTCTTGAACGAAGTAATGCTGCTCTGCAACTCGGGCAAGTCTTCTGCCGCGTCGGTAGCGCGTTCGAGGAAGGTCATCGATGCGTTGCGACGCCCGGCGAGAAGTTCGACGTAGCCCAACTCCATGAGCGCCATGGCGGCCGTTGCTGGATCTGATGCTTCGACCGCTGACTCGACCGCGCTGTGCAGGGCCAGCGACCCCTCGTCGTCGAACCCGCGAATCCCGTGGATCAACGCGGAGCCCAGAGCACCTTGACACTTTCCAAAGAGCTGGCCATCCCTACTTGCCTCAGCGGCGGCCACGGCCTGCCGGAGACAAGCGATGCCTGCATCAATGGCACCAGCATCGACGGCCGCACTGCCGGCTTCAAGCAGCGAGAAGGCAGAGGACTTAGGGGATACGCCAGGTGGACGGTCGACGGCCTCTGTTCGTAACGCCCTGGCGACTGCCGAGCTCGGCTCGGTCCCGAGTTCCGCCGCGAAAAGTTGCTCACATGCTGCGACTCGGTCTCTGGCAGCATTGACATCGCCAGATACAGCCAGAGACTTGACCAACAAGACGTGGCCGCTCTCTTCGAGCGGAGCTCGCGCCACCAGCTCCCGGGCGTACGAGACGGCGAGACTTCCGTCGCCTGCGGCGAGCGCCTGCATCGTTGCGGTGTGAAGGGCGGCTTCAATCTGGCTGGCCGCCCGCCAGCGTTCTACGGACAGCCAAACCTCGAACTCGGCGCTCCACGCGACGTCGATGCCTTCGAGGAGTTGTCCCGGGATGTCTGGGAGATCCACCTCCAGCTGATCCAAGTGCAAGACATCCACCTGGAGAGATTCGCAAAGGTTTGCTTCAACGGGATCGTTGCGGAACGAATTGGGGTCGCCGAGCGAGCGCCGGATCTGAGCGAGGGCCCAGCGCAAAGCACCCATGGGATCGTCGGCGGTCGCAAAGAGTTCCTCGGCCAAGCGGCGACGAGACACCGGTGTGTCAGAGAGCAGAATTCGGGCGATCAACCCCCAGGTCTTCTTGCCCCTCACACTGATGGGCTCACCTTGCTCATCGGTGATGGCCGGTGGCCCCAGCAGTTTCACGAACATCC
>CAZHMP010000209.1:0-3152 GCA_964533595.1 uncultured Acidimicrobiales bacterium
CCTCCGGGCGCGCTGACTGGATCCCCTGCCAACGCAGAGATCCGACAGTTTTCGGGGCGGCTCGTGTGTTCATCGCTCGCTCGCGCCCGGGTCTGGTGCAAAACATGCATTTAGGCGGGGGTCATTAGAGACATCTAAGGACGGGTCGATCTAGGCCACCGTCGATGGGTGCGCGTAGCACACAGTGCTACACTGCGGGTATGACTACCACGATCTCCCAACGAGAGCTCCGCAACAGCAGCGGCAAGATCATGCGTGGCCTTGACAATGGCGAGACCTACATCGTGACCCGCAACGGACAACCTGTCGGGGAACTGACCCCCCTACGCAGACTCCGCTTCGTCGCAGCAGAGACCGTGAGTGACACCTTCCGCGGTGCGCCGACTGTCGATGCCGAAGCGTTCCGAGCCGACCTGGACGCACCAATCGACCAAGACACCAACCCACGTGCCTGAGCATCGCCCACCACGGGGAATTCTCGACACGTCGGTGGTCATTGACCTCCACACGATCGACGCCGAACTCTTCCCAATTGAAGTTTCCGTCACCGCCATCACCATGGCTGAACTGGCCGCTGGGCCGCATGCAACCACCGATCTGTCCGAGCGCGCCCGCCGTCAAGACCGGCTGCAACGAGCCGAAGCGGTATTCGATCCGTTGCCGTTCGACAACGCGGCCGCTCGCGCCTACGGACGAATCTACGCAGCGGTGCTTACTGGTGGCCGCGAGGCACGGCGAGCACGCGCGGTAGACCTGCTGATCGCCGCGATCGCGTGCTCCGAACAGCTACCGCTCTACACCCGCAACCCTGACGACTTCAAAGCCCTCGGCGACCTGGTAACGATCCACCCGATCTGAAACCGAGCCGACCATCAGGGCCCTCGGGCAGTAGACGGATGCCAATTGCGACCGTGGGTTGCCCTCTGAGACGTATGAACACCGACTGGACCAGACCCCATGTCGCGTTTCCTATTGGCGTCATTGATACCGGTAGACGTCGCGACGGTGTCCCACTCTCACCACATGGACGATCAGGCGCGCGATCTTGACGGTGGAGTGGTTCGTAGCAACCGACTCGGACTTCTGGTCGCTCTACATCGGAGGCGAATACATCTTCATCACAGAACTCACCAGCACTGTCCCCACCCCTAACCGAGATCGTCGCCACCTACGACCAACTCGAAATTGAGCACTGAACACCTCGGGCTTACGAGGTGTCTCATCTGTTTGTCGGCGCCCTGTGAAGTTACCCAGCACCTACATCACGGTGAGTTGTCGCCACCGGCCCACACTGTGGAGATGGGAGCGGCTGTGATGCGTTGGCCGAGCGGGTATGTGCCGGGCCCGGTGTGGAGAACGACTCCTGCGATGAATCGATCACCGACCTGGTCTCGGAGCCATGCGAGATGACGTGCGTCGTGCGCCCCGGGTGAACTGCTGGCTTTGATCTCAATGCCGATCAGACGCTGCCCCCCTACCTCAGCGATCAGGTCGATTTCATGGCGGCCTTGCTCTTGCCGAAGGTGATACAGGTGCGAGGCTTGATCGGCGACAGTGACTTCGGCTCGGATTTGGGCGGTAACGAAGGTGTCGAGAACGCGACCCAACAAGTCACCGTCGGCCATGACTGTCGAGGCGTCGATTCCCAGGGTGCCAACCAATAACGAAGAGTCGAGGAGGTGTCGTTTGGGCGACCGAACGAGCCGCTTCAACCGGTTCGATGACCAAGACGGAAGCTCGTCTACAACCAGCAGATTCTGAAGAAGCTGGTCATATGCCAGCGCAGTCTTTCGGTTGATTGATGCTGAGTCGTAAAGAGTCTTGTCATCGACGATGCCGGCCGAGTTCAGGGCATACGCCTCAAGGTAACGCCTCAGCCGGGCTGGGTCCCGACCGGTCTCGATGTGGAGGGCGTCGCGCGTGATTACTTGGTCGACGTATCCATTAAGCCATCGCCGACGAGTGGTGTCGCTGAGATTGATTGATGCCCCGGGAAACCCTCCGCGCAGCGCGAGTTCGACATATCCGCGGAGGTCTGGAGAAGCGTCGGCTACCAAGAGTTCATCGCCGGCCATGATCCTTTCGATGAGGGTCCTCGTGGATCGCCCGAGAAGTTCGCTGACGGTAAGCGGATTGATCGCGACGCGCACGATTCGACCCGTGCCCGGCCACGTTTGCGTGTCGAGGTCGGCACGAACCGACCCTGTGAGCAGGTACCTACCCGGCCGCGCATCGTCATCGACCGATCGCTTTACCGCCCCCAGCACAGTTGGCACTTCCTGCCATTCATCAAGCAGGACCGGTTCGGCCAGTCCGCGTAGTGCGGAATCGGGGTCGGCGCGAAATGCAGCTGACTCCGCATCTCGGTCCAGTCGCACGACTGTTGCCGCATGCCGTTTGGCGGTAGTGGTCTTACCTGTGGCTCTCGCCCCAATCAGCATCACGGCCGGGAGCTCAGCCAGAAGCATCTTGATCAGGGGGTCTACGAGCCGTGGCAGATAGCTTGTCACGCAAACAAGTTACCACTTTCCCGCAGTATGGAGTACCCATTTCCCACACTCTTTGGTGGCGGTATTGCGCATCGCGGTTCCGCAAGAGCCTCGCCAGCCTCGCCTGAGAGTTCCATTTTCGACGGACCGATCGCCCGGCCAAGCCCTCGCGCGTCACGGCCAGGCCCGACATAGAGGTGCACGCATCCCCACTGTCGCCAGCGAAGGAGCCCGACCGTGTCCGACCACAACTTCCCACACAACCAACACCCTCAGCCATCCGAAGAATGGTGTCCATTTACGGAACGCCTCACCGAGACTCTCTCCGCCATGGGGGAAGGCCAGTTCCTCGTTCTCACCTCCAAGACCGACAACCGATACGTGCAGTTCGCGGCCCAAGGGCCAAGTGGGATGCGTGCCGAAACGGTCAGCAACAGCTTCCTCGACGCCGAACATCTTCATTCCCAGCAGGACCTGTTGACCCTCCGGTCGCTCGGGTGGAACGACCCCACTTCGGGTCCTGGTGTTCCGCCAACTGAGGATCCACACTCTTCGCCTTGAGAGGGAAGTGATGGTGTGACGGGCGGCCCTGAGATCAGCTCAAGGCGCCCACCGCGTCAACCAGTGCGTCGATCTCCTCAACAGTGTTGAAGTAGTGAACCG
>CAZHMP010000210.1:0-3132 GCA_964533595.1 uncultured Acidimicrobiales bacterium
GGCCATCGGGGTGACCGTTCCGACGATCTGCCGGTCGACGATCGCGGCCAGGCCGGCCCCACCGGCGAGGGTGATGACGCCCAGGACTCCCGAGGCGATCCCGGCAAGATTCGCCATGGGCAACATGGCGAGCGCGTTGGCCGTGGGAGTGAGCACGGTGTTGAGAGCGCCCAGCAGACACAGGAACGCGTACCAAACCCAAAACGACGGTGTGCCTCCGGATGCCAGTGCCGTCACCGTGAAGGCGGCCGCGGTGACGACGTGGGCGATCACGGCGAATCGTGCCACCGGCGCCGCCCCGAACCTTTTGGTGTATCGGGTGCTCAACAACACCGCTGCGGCGATGGCTATCGACGAGCCACCGAACAAAAGTGCGAACCAGTCGCCGTGGCCGTAAATCTCGGAGATGATCGGTTGGCTGCTGTCGAGATAGATGAAGAACGCTCCGAACGAGAACGTCATGGCAAGGATCCAACCGAACGAAGCCCGGTTGGTGACGACGGCACGGAAGCCCTGCCTGAT
This sequence comes from uncultured Acidimicrobiales bacterium, assembly GCA_964533595.1. GTDB lineage: Bacteria > Actinomycetota > Acidimicrobiia > Acidimicrobiales > Aldehydirespiratoraceae > SZUA-87. The sequence goes on from CAZHMP010000210.1 coordinate 523, forward strand.
GGCCGATGGTTTGATGCTGCGCCGGTTCTCGCGAGCGATCGTCTCGCCGAAACGCACGGTCCAGGTTGCTGCAGCGGCGGCGAGGAACAGCCCACCGACAAAGACATAGCGCCACGAACCGGCCAGCATGATGAGTTCGCCCACAGAAGGCGCGAGCGCCGGCCCGATCAAGAAGATACCCATCACGATCGACGTGATTCTGGCCATCTGATCGCCTTCGTAGAGGTCGCGGGCGATGGCGGGCCGAAGCACGCTCGGCGACGCCGCACCAACACCCCAGATGAATCTGGCGACGAGCAGGAACTCCATCCCGGGGGCGATCGACGAACCCAGCGCGCCCATGGCGTAAAGGCCTATACCGGCGAGAAGCATCGGCACCCGCCCGAACTTGTCGGAAAGAATCCCGTAGAACATCTGGCCGGCGGCCATTCCGAGTAGGTAGAAGGTGACGATGAGCGACACCGCTCCCGACCCGCTTCCGAGGTCGAAAGACTCGCGGATCCTGTCGAGCGCCGGCAGCGACACGTCGACGCCGAAAGCGAGGAGCACACTCAAGAAGGCGAGATAGGCGATGACCCGGCGTTCTGACCTCAAGTTGCGTCGGGGATGGTCTTGCCCGGATTGAAAATGCCAGACGGGTCGAGGGCGAGCTTGATGGAACGCATGAGTTCGAATTCGATGTCGTCCTTCTGGCCGGTGATGCGATCTTTGAGTGCCTGCCCGATGCCGTGTTCGGCGCTGATCGTGCCCCCCATGTCCCAGGTGAGTTGGTCGATTTTCCCCCGTAGCTCGGTCTTGACGCCGGCAAATGTCGCCGCATCATCAGGGCGATCCGGTGACAGGAGGTAGATGTGGAGGTTGCCGTCGCCCACATGACCAAACATGTACGGCGTGGCGGAGGGGCAGAGTTTCGAGCTCATCGCCTCGATTCGTTGGATGTATTCGCTGACGCTGCCGACGGGCACGGCAGTGTCGAACTTGAGCGCCTTTTCGTAATGGGGGAGAAGTCCGGGCGGCGACATTTCGTCGCGCAGAAACCAAAGCGATTCTTCTTGGCGAGGAGTGTCGGCCACGACGGCATCGGTGATGAGGTCGGCCTCGGATGCTTTCGACATGTTTCGTGCGAGGTCTTCAGCCACCGGGTGAGCGCCTGAATAGCGAACCAGCAAATACCAATCTGACCTTGTGGCCATCGGGCGCGACCGGCCGAATTTCGCACAGACCGCTTCGACTCCCATATCGGGCATCAGTTCCAAGGCGGTGATGGTGGCGTTGGTGTTGCTGTGAGCCAGGGCAATCAGATCGGGTAGGTCGCCGGTGGATCGAATGGCGGCCATCGCGGTGGATTGATGGGAGTAGGACGGCAGTAGTGAGAGTGTTGCTCTTGTGATGATTCCGAGCGTGCCTTCGGCGCCGATGAACAGTTGTTTGAGGTCGTAGCCGGATGAGTCCTTGCGCAGCGATCGCAAGCCATCCCACACCCGTCCGTCCGGCAGTACCACCTCGAGCCCGAGCACATGGTTTCGCATGGTGCCGTGAGCCAGGACGTTGATACCGCCGGCGTTGGTGGAGATTGCGCCGCCCACGGTGGCGCTGCCCCTGGCACCCCAGTCGGGTGCGAACATCCGCCCCGCTTCTTTGGCGGCGATCTGTAGCGCTTCGACGGTGACCCCGGCCTGCACCGTGGCGCTGTCGCCGCTTTCGGGGATGGGCTCGATTCGGTTGAGGCGGTCGAGCAGCACGACAACCACCGGACGTCCCGGCGCGGGCTTCGTGGGGATGGAGCCTCCGGCGAGCCCGGTGTTGCCTCCCTGGGTGACGACCTCTGCGGCGGATCGGGAGCATGCCTGCACTACGGCGGCCACCTCTGCGGTGGACGAAGGACGCACGATGGCATCCGCCGAGCCGCGATACACGTGTCGGTAATCGACAAGCGTGTCGGGCCGGTCGGATGGGTCGACGAGCCCGGCCTCTCCGACGACACGTCGAAGCTGTTCGAGAAGCTCGCTCACGCTTGGGTTTTTGAGGATTGGTCTTCCAGCAGACGCAGAGAGCGCTCGGCCACCAGTTCGCGCAGGTGCTCGCGGTCGATTCCGTATTCGGAGAGGGCGGCGACTATCTCTTCCTCGAAGGCTCCCCATCCGAATTGCAGAGCCGCTGCTATGGCAACGTCGCCCAACATCTCGGCATCGTCGGGTCCACATCCGCGGACAGTCGACTGCCCCGACACGATCCGGCGCAACAGATCGGTGATCGGCGACTGATCCTGATCGACCTCGATCTTGGCGAAGGTCCGGTAGCTGCGTGCCTCGTCTGACGTGTTGACCGGCACGATCCCACCAGTGTCCCATCGTTGGGCCATGGCCTCGGTCGACTCTTTGAATGCGTGCGCGAACACCGCGTCCTTGGAACCGAAATAGTGATGGATGAGCCCGTAATTGACCCCGGCCTGTCGGGCAAGTTCCCGTCCTGACACATGTCGAGGAGACCGAATTGTCATCAAGTGTGTGGCTGCCTCGATCAGTTTTCGTCTCACGACTTCCCGGCCGCGGTCGGGCGCGCCGGCGGTTGCAGAACTCGTGGACTCGGATTTCATCGTTGGATCTGGCT
>CAZHMP010000211.1:0-3117 GCA_964533595.1 uncultured Acidimicrobiales bacterium
GCCCGACCCACGCGATGCCCTTGTGTGACTTGCCGGCCTCGACCACCGAGAGGCAATCCTCGATGGTAGTGCACAGTGGCTTCTCCACCAGCACGTGGAGATCGGTCTCCAACACGTCGAGCAGCGGTTGCGTATGGAGATGATTCGGGGTGACGATCACGACGGCATCACAAGTGCCAGAAGAGAGAAGATCGGCATGGTGGGTGAACACCGACGGCGTGGGGTCGTCTTGCAGCGCAGCCCGCGCCGCATCGATCGATGTTTGATTCGGATCACACAGCGCCGTGACCACGGCACCGTCAAGTGCCTTCAGGTTCTCGATGTGCTCGATCCCCATCATGCCGGTGCCGACTATTCCGTAACGAACCTCATCACTTGCCACGAGCTCACCACACTTTCAACCGCGGTATTGCGCTCCGATTACTGTACGGCCCATGACGGATGCTCTAGTCAATACTTCGCCCCGAATCCTCGGTGAGAATCTCCCTGAGGTTGGGCCGCTCGGGTTCGGATGTTGGCGCTTCACCAACCCCGACCTGGATCGTTCGTATCGGCTGATTGACACCGCGCTCGATGCCGGAATGAATCTGGTCGACACGGCCGATGTTTACGGATTCGATTGGGGTGGATCGGGCTTTGGAGGAAACGAGGAGATTCTCGGCGGGGTCTTGTCGGCACACCCTGGATTGCGCGATCGAATGGTGTTGGCCACCAAAGGCGGGATCATGCCGGGCGTTCCCTACGACCAGAGCCCGTCGTACTTGCGCTCGGCGTGCGAAGCTTCGCTGCGAAGACTCAAGGTTGACTCAATCGACCTCTACCAGATCCACCGCCCGGATATTTTCACTCACCCGGCGGAGGTGGCCGAAACCCTGTCGGCGCTTTGTAGTGAAGGGAAGATAAGGGCTGTCGGCGTATCCAATTTCACCCCGGACCAATACGACGCGCTGCGTGCCCACCTGCCGTTCCCGCTGGTCACCACCCAACCCGAGTTTTCGGCCGCCCATCTCGACCCGCTCCGTGACGGAACCTTCGACCGGGCCATGAGAGACGGCGTGACGCCGTTGGCATGGAGTCCGCTGGCAGGCGGACAGCTTGCCGTCGATGCACCTGACGACTCGATCAGACCACAACTCGCAGAGGTGATGTCGGAGCTGGCCGCGCGAGAGGGAGTCGACAAGGCTGCCATCGCCTACGCATTCGTGCTGGCGCACCCTTCGCGACCGATCGCAATAATCGGCACTCAGAACGTTGAGCGAGTTGCGTCGGCGGTCAGCGCGCTGGGTGTGCGACTCTCTCGTACGGACGTATACCGGATCATCGAGGCATCAGAAGGAGTCCCGCTGCCATGACCACCTCAATTCGACCGCTCGAAATTGCCTGGTTCTCGGCGCTGTGCGACGACGATTACGAGTTCCTCGGCGTACCCGACGCCTCGTTGCGCAGCTCCTGGCCTCACTGTCGCAACATCGTGCTCACCGCCGACCGCTACGGATACGACAACGTGTTGCTTCCGTCCGGATATGGCTTGGGCATCGACAACACTGCGTTCGCGGCTGCGGTGGCGCCCGCCACGGACCAGATCAAATTGCTGCTGGCCATTCGCATGGGTGAGCTCGTGGCCCCCCAAGTGGTCAGGCAGGTGGCGAGCCTTCAACAGATTGCGAATGGTCGCCTTGCCGTCAACATCATCTCCAGCGATGTCCCCGGTGAACGTCTCGAGTCTGAGCCTCGGTACCGCCGCTCCACAGAGCTCATGTACGTGATCCGAGAACTTCTCGATGGCAGGTCGGTCGATTTCCACGGAGACTTCGTCGACCTGACGCTTGACCCGCCCCGCATAGTCGAGGAGATCAGCGGTTGCCCGGCCTTCTACTTCGGAGGGCTTTCCCCGGCCGCACGTGAGTGCGCGGCCCGCGGTGCCGACGTCTTCTTGATGTGGCCCGACACTCCCCCCAAGGTTGCCGAGGTCAAGGCCGACATGGACATGCGGGCTGCGGCGTTCGGCCGTTCTCTCAAGTACGGCTGGAGATCACACGTGATAGTGCGTGAGACCGAAGTCGAGGCCCGAGAGGCGGCTCGTCGGTTGCTTTCGCGACTTGATGCAGCCGAGGGAGAAGCAATACGGGCCAAGTCGCTCGACTCGAAGAGTGCCGGGGTCAGTCGGCAAGCGGAGCTGAGAGAAGGCGCCGATGACGAGGGCTACGCCTCACGTCATTTGTGGACCGGAGTCGGCCGTGCCCGTAGCGGCGCTGGTGCGGCGATCGTTGGAAATCCGGATCAGGTGCGTGACACCATCATGGACCTCGCCGCGGTGGGTATGGATGCCTTCATTCTGTCGGGTTATCCGCACGCCGCCGAGTGTGATCTGTTTGCCCGCCATGTGTTGCCCCAACTCAGCCACGCCAAACTCGACGTGACGACCTCGCCGGTTGTGGTCTGATCTGACGGCGAGTTGATCAGCGCAATATCTCGATCGGGCACGGAGCGCCGTTGAGGCCGTCGATGCGGGTGTCGAGAGATCGTCCGAAGAGCCCACCGGCCACTACCAAGACCTCCACCGGCAGTCGCTGGAGGTCTTTGTCGACCAAGACCTTGATGCCGTCGCCCAACCGGTGACGGCGGTAGCCATCGAGCTTGCGTCCCTTTGTGTGGGCGTCGACCGACACCTCGAATCTCTTACCTCAACCGTATGGTTCAAGGAAGTCGATGACGGCGATGCCACCGCGTCGGCGAATCACGGCCGCGGCCTTGTCTGTCAGCTCGATCTGCACAACTGGGTCAACCCACGACACACGGGAAAGATTCCCCTTGTGTGACACGAACATGTGTTCGATACTGATGAAATGACTTCGCCTGGATCAGAGGCCATCGCCCTGCTCGCCGACGCCACTCGTCTGGTCGCTCCTTTGGCTCTGGCCCACGAACAGACCCTCCCGGTCCTTCCCGAATTGGAAGAACTCCTGCCGGGTGGCTCGATCAGGCGCGGGTCGATCGTGGGGGTGGAAGGCACCGGCGCCACCTCGTTGGCATTGGCATTGGCGGCCGGACCCTCTGCCGCCGGATCATGGACTGCATTCGTCGGCCTGCCTTCGATCGGTCTCAAGGCGGCTGAAG
>CAZHMP010000212.1:0-3097 GCA_964533595.1 uncultured Acidimicrobiales bacterium
TTGATCATCCCGGGCGCGATCACACTGGCGTACCAGCGACTGAACCCGGGGTGAGTGTCGTGATCGATCCGAGTGCTGTCGTCGTTGATGAACCAGCCTTTGATCTTGAAGCACGGTGACGTTGGCGCGCTGAGTCGGAACGTGGCGGCTCCGATCGAGATGAACGTGCCGGCGTGGAGCGAAGCCCAGTCGATCCCGGAGATCGTGATGTTCTCGCCGGCGGCGCCCGGTTCGATCGAGTGCCCCTCATCCACCAAGGCCGCGATCACTTCGCTGCTCCACAAACACACGGCCTGCCACGGTCTTCCATGGTGACGACGAGTCGATTGCACGTCGCCGGCCAGACCCCGACGGCCGATTTCGGCTGACTCCACTGCTGTCTTTGGCACTCCGCCTTCCGAAACGCTGATCTGAGTGACAAGACCTTGCTGGTCGGGGCAGGGTCGGCCGAGCGCTCGGCCCGTGGCGGCAATATCGGCCAGGAGGTGCCAAAGTTCGTGCAAATAGTGGCGGGATACTTCCCGAACACTGTGTGAACCTCCGTTCAAGTTGATGATGCCCTCCCAGTCGGCCATCCCGGCCTTCGCCAGTGTCGAATGGAGCGCACGTGACTCAACGGAGAGAGCATCCAGACAGGCCCGGAAATCGAGGATTCGTTGCCTGCCGGCCGATCGAGGTCCAGCCACGGAGCCGAGTTCGTGCCCGGGTTCATTGATGGCGAGTTCGGTCAAGAACCGGCAGATCCATAGGCTCTCGCGCAGTTGGTCGGTGCACTCGGCGATGGACCGCGTGTCGGGCTGGGCCCGATCGTTGAGTCGGTCGTCAGTCAGGGGCGCCCGCCATCGACGCACCAAGTCCGCAGCGTCGCGAAACGTGTTCGCTGTGTCTTGGTCGTTCCAATCGCCGGGGTCGAAATGACACTGCTCGCAGCGGTTCGGTGAATCGGTGGCAGAGTCCATCCCACCACTATTGCAGCGTCGACAATGCGGGTCGAAATGGTTTCTCCGCCAGACCGCTCATCCACGCCGCACCAGGTCCGCGGTCGGCGGGCGCTAACTTGATCGCGGCCGGTCGGAATTGCACGGGACGGCTACGGGCAAGAGGGGCAAGAAGGTCAAATATGAGACGACTGATCGAAGCGCCGAATTTGGTTGCAAAGCCGACTACCGCCTGCGGTGGAGGGAGCAATCCAATTGCCACTCCCACAACATCCAACGAACGGAAGTATCGGATCAAAGCATGACAATCGACAATGACGGAGAAGAAAGAGCAGCAGCTGCATCGGCGCCGGCCGGCTGGTTCGACGACCCCCACGGAAAACATGATCTTCGCTATTGGGACGGTTCTGCATGGTCTGAACACGTTCACGACCGAGAATCCGCGGCCGCGCCAGTGCAGCCGGCGCGGCCTCCTGCTGAACCCGCCACCGCCATAGCCACCGCCGGGCAGAACGGGCGCAAGTGGGGAGTCTTGGTCGCGGCGATTCTGCTGATCGGTGCAGTGATCCTGGTGGCCACGTCGCTGTCGGGAAATGACTCGCCCTCGGCGACAGAAGGCAGGCCGAGCTCGTCTGGGAGCGACCCCGGGATTGATGGAGGTGGTGAAGGGAGTAGTGGAGGAAGCGATGGAGCGAGTGATACCGGAAAAGTTGCCGATCTCCAGGAACCAGAAGCCACGGACAACTCCCCGGAGGTCATCTACACAGCGTCGGTGGAATCGACCAACACCAAGTATGGAAGCATTTCCAATCAGATTGCCATCGCCGGCGGCCATGTATGGGCGGTCAGCCCCGACGCTGTGACCATCCTCGACGAATCAAATGGGGAGTTCGTTGGGTCGATACCGGTTGATTCAACTGATGCCGCTGGACTGTTTGCGGACGGCGATCGCGTGTGGTTGCTGAGCCCTTTCACCAAGACACTCAAAGCCATCAACGCCGATTCCGGAACCGTGGAGGGGGAGGTTGTTCTCACGAGTGGCGTTCATCGGCCGACCAGCGGACTTCTGTTGACCGATGGATATGCGTGGGTTCCGAATGGCTATCGTGCTGCCAGTAATTCCCCGGGTTTCGACATCGTCGAGGTGATCGACACCACGACATTCTCGATCGTGAAGCAGTTGGAAGTCAGCGAAGGCACGGGACACCTGATGTACGCCGAAGGCAAAGTCTGGATGGAAAATTCCTTGAGCAATGAGGTGACGGTGATCGACGTCGACACGCTCTCGGTGGTGGCAACGATCCCGTCGGGCGACTTCCCAAGCGATATCGCGTATGCGGATGGCATGATCTGGGTTGCCAACGCGCGCGGGGCGACCGTCAGCGTCATCGACCCTGCCTCGATGGATATCGTCGATGAGATCACGGTCGGTATTGCCATGACCCCTGATGACGAACAGTTCCCCGGGCCGCGCCACATCCACGGTGTCGGCACTTCTGTCTGGATCACGATGAGTCAGGATCAGAGCCTGAAGGTAATCGACACCACGACCCACGCGGTGATCGATTCGATACCGGGGGCAGGCGATTTCGCGTTCACCGACTCGGCGGTCTGGGTGGTCAAGGGAACCGAGGTCGAGGCGTTCGATCTCGATTCCCACCAAAGCTTGGGGTTGACGCGGGCAGGCAGCGGAAACATCTACGACATGGCCTCGACAAGAGACGGGCTCTGGGTTGTCAATGAAGACGACGCTCTGAGCAAACTGGCGGTTGGCGCCGGCTGATACACAGCGGTCTCTATCGCACAGGTGGAGGATCCAACGATGGCGAGGACAGATACCGGTCGCCTGCTGCGGCGACTCCATGCGGAGGCAATGTTCTCCCGACGCACCGGTGTGGAGGCCATCGAAGTTCACGAGCGCATTGACGAGATGAGTCGGCGGCGGTTTCTGGCCGGGTCGGCGGGCCTCGGCGCGGCAGTGATGCTGCCGGCTGTCGGTTGCTCGTCCACGTCTTCTTCCTCATCTCCCGTCACTTCTCTCGGTTCCTCCATCGGTCGCCCTGCTGAGGGTGCTCTGCGCGTGGCTGTGATCGGAGCCGGGCTGGCCGGGCTGACGTGTGCATATCGACTGGCCCAAGCTGGAATCGACGTGTCGGTCC
>CAZHMP010000213.1:0-3097 GCA_964533595.1 uncultured Acidimicrobiales bacterium
GTCGGAAGTATTTGAGGAAACACTGCCCAACGCATGGCAGAGACCCACCTTCCCCCGGACGCCTCCACGGCCTCGATCGGGCCGGCATCGATGCTCTCGATCGCTTCACTCGACAGCTTCCCCAGCGTGCCGACCGAATGAAGCCCGATGGCGAGCGCTCCCGTCCAGGGACCGAGCCCGGTGACGGCGAGGATGATCATGGCGGTGATCAACTCGGGAACGGAGCGAATGGCATTGAACAATTGCCGAATCGGCAGCCTTACCCATGCAGGCGAGACGTTGCTGGCGGCAAGAAATGACAATGGAAGAGAAATGCTCGCGCCTATCACGGTGCCAACCCACGCGATGTAGACCGATTCGAAGACTTTCCCGACGACGCCGCGGTCGTATTCGGTGCGGAACGCCGGAGTCCACATTCGCTTGACGATGTTCCAAGCGTCGCCAGGCGCGTCGATAACGCGCGCGAGGCTCACGTCGAGTCCACTGGCGGACCAAATGAAAGCGGCCAGGATCACTGCGGCGATAGCCCATTTCCAGACCATTGGTGCGGTTGGCTTGGTTGGTCGGTGGTCGGCAATCTCCGGCTCGATCATGGTGTCGGACATTTCAGACCAGCCGCTTTCGCAGGGCGACGCTGATCTGCTCCAGCGTGACCACCACAACGAAGATGATGACCAAGATCCCGAGAATTCGGTCGAATTGGAAGACCTGCCGCTGGGCCTCGATCACTCGTCCAATGCCGCCGGCACCCACCAAGCCGAGAACCAGCGACGCTCGAATGTTGAGCTCCAGCACATACAACGAGTAGGCGACGTAAGCGGGGAAGACAGTTGGTAGCACGCCGGTGGCCACAGATGGGATGTGTCGGCCGCCGGCGGCTTTGGCGGCCTCGAGAGGCCTCGGATCGGCACCGTCGACGTCTTCGCTGAACAGCTTGACCATCACAGCCAGCGAGAAGATCGAGAGCGCCCAAGCGCCTGCGAACGCTCCGATTCCCACTGCCGTTACCAACAATTTCGCCCAGAAAAGATCGGGAACCGCACGGACCACGTTCATTACAGACTTTGTGACGTAGTAGACCGCGCGATTCGGCGTGGTGAGACGAGACATGGCGAAAGACACCGGCAATGCGAGCCCACAACCGATGATCGATGCGGTGATTCCAATCTGGAATGTCTCAATGAGTGGGTCGATGACGTTCGATTTGTCCAACACCCAATCCCACTCGATGGGCCAGAACTTCTCCCACAGAGGATTGGTCCAGAGATCGATGAACGTGGACGCCGTCATGTCGACCTGGCGGGCAGAAAAAACGGTGAAGGCGATCGTGAAACCGACACCGAGCAGAATTGAAAGGCGTGGTTTGGGCTTGGTCGGCCTGCCGACGGCGGCAGAGTGCTCCGACGTCACGGCTGGTCGCTATCAGCAAGTACGTCGGATGACGAAATCTCGCGACCATAGATGGATGAGAAAACTTCCGGTGTGGCATCGGCGATTTGGCCGTCGTACACCAACTCGCCGCTTCTCAATCCGATGAGCCTTCGTCCGTATTCTTGGGCGAGATCGAGATAGTGGAGATTGATCAGGGTGGTGATGCCCAACTCCTGGTTTATGCGCTGGAGGTCGGCCATCACTTGCCTGCTGGTGACCGGGTCGAGAGCCGCTACGGGCTCATCAGCCAACATGAGCGACGGATTCTGAGCGAGCGCTCTGGCGATTCCGACTCGTTGCTGCTGGCCCCCTGAAAGATTGGAAGCCCTCACGTAGGCCTTGTCGACAATGCCGACGCGTTCGAGGGCCTGCATTGCCTCCTCGCGGGATTTGGCCGGCCAAAGGCCCAGTGTGGATCGCCACGCCGGCACCGCGGCGAGCCGTCCCATGAGCACGTTGTTGATGACTGTTGTGCGCTCCACCAAATTGAATGTTTGGAAGATCATTCCGATGTGGGATCGGACTTCTCGCATGGTGCGAGCCGTTGCCCCGACCACCTCGGTGCCATCCACGAGGATGGAACCTTCGGTGGCCGGGACAAGGCCATTCAAAACCCGGAGCAAAGTGGATTTCCCTGCTCCTGACAAACCAACCACCACCACGAACTCTCCATCTTCAATGGTGAGGTCCAGATTTCGCAGTGCTTTCACGCCGCCGCGATAGGTGACGGAGACGTTCTTGAATTCGATCATTGAGAAACCTGTGGGGGATCGTGAGGTGGCTGGTCGGTCGGTATCAATTCAATGGATCACGGAGGATCGGTGATACCGAGAGACTGAGCGGCCTCGCGCACGATGTCGAAGTCGGACTCGACAGCCCTGCGAATGTCGGTCCAGCCGTAGACGCTGTCGAAGATTGCCTCGCCTTCATCGGTGGCCAGGAAAGCCTCCACCGTGTCGTAGATGGCATCTTTGAGATCTTGCGGCAGGTCGCTTCTCACGGCCACAACGTCGTTGGGAATCTCATCGGTGATGGAGAACACGATCACCTTCTCGCCGACGTCGGTGCTCTCCTTGCGGAGTGTGCGTCGAGCATCGTCGAAGGAGAGGCCGTACTTGGCATCACCGTTGTAGACGGCGGTGACTGCAGCATCGTGGCCACCGGTGAACACTGGGTTGACCCCAGTGGCCGGATCGATCCCCATGTTGGTGAGTTCGAGTGCCGGGAAGAGGTAGCCCGATGTTGAGCTCTCAGTGGTGAATGCCACCGTCTCACCAGCGACCTTGCTGACGTCGCCGATGCAGCTGGATCCCGGAGAGACCGGTCCGGCGTCGACGGTTTCTCCGAGCGCCTTGCCCGAATCACCGAAGAAGACACCAACTTGGAGGGCAACCGAGTCGAGAGCCGCGACTTGCTCGATGCCGCCTGTGCCATTTTGCAGGGCGGTGGCTGGTACGGGTGGTTCGTTGCAGATGCTCGGATCATTCGTGAACCATTGGCCGTGATACGTGGCTGCACCGAATCGGATCGATTGGATCAGCGCCTCCATGTTGCCGAACTGGTCGGCGCCAAGTGTGTAGCCGAATGGACCGAAGGCGCCGAGGTCGGCGGTGCCGGTGCCCATGGCGGTGACCAAACCGGTGTAGTCGGTGGTGACGATGCCCTC
>CAZHMP010000214.1:0-3094 GCA_964533595.1 uncultured Acidimicrobiales bacterium
GGAGATCGAGATCGGCGTCGACCATCATCGTGACGAGGTTGTGGAACGGGGTCTGTGGTTCCCAGCCGAGCTTGTCGCGGGCCTTGGACCCATCGCCGACCAGCAGATCGACCTCGGCAGGGCGCATGAATGCCTGGTCGATGACGACGTAATCTTCCCAATTGAGATCGAGATGACCGAAGGCAACCTCGCAGAACTCGCGAACCGAGTGGGTCTCACCCGTGCACACCACGTAATCGTCGGGGACGTCTTGTTGGAGCATGCGCCACATGGCGTCGACATAGTCGCCGGCGAAGCCCCAGTCGCGCTTGGCATCGAGGTTTCCGAGTCGCAGTTCGTCGGTGAGTCCGAGCTTGATCTTGGCCACGGTGTTGGTGATCTTGCGGGTGACGAATTCGAGACCGCGGCGCGGGCTTTCGTGGTTGAACAAGATTCCGGATGTGCCGTGGAGGTCATAGGACTCTCGGTAGTTGACTAGGATCCAGTGGCCGTAGACCTTGGCAACGCCGTAGGGGCTTCGGGGGTGAAACGGCGTTGTCTCGCTTTGCGGGACCTCGTGGACCTTGCCGAACATCTCAGACGAACTTGCCTGGTAGACGCGGATATCGCGATCGACCAAGCGAATGGCGTCGAGCAACCGGGTGACACCGAGGGCTGTGACCTCGCCGGTGAGTACCGGCTGGCCAAAGGATGTCTGCACGAAGGACTGAGCGGCGAGGTTGTAGACCTCTTCGGGCCGGTAGGTGCGCAGCAGATCGATCATCGACACTTCGTCGAGCAGATCGCCGGGCACGAACCTGACCTGATCCTGTATGTGAGCGATTCGCTCGAAATTGACGGTGCTGGAGCGTCGGACCATGCCGATCACCTCGTAGCCCTTTCCGAGCAGGAACTCGGCGAGGTAGGAGCCATCCTGTCCGGTGATTCCTGTGATGAGAGCGCGTTTGGCCACGATTGTCCTTCTTGCTATTTCGAGTGATCGGGATGGGTCTGGCGACTCTGATCTCGCCAGTATTGGAGCAGGTCGCCGAGCGTGCCCTCTATGGGAATGAGCGGATGCCAGCCGGTGGCAGCGCGGAGCTTGGAATTGTCGCCTCGCACCACCTGGAGGTCGACAGGCCGCATCAGATCGGGATCGGTCTCGAGCGACATGTGGCCCTCGGCCAATTCGACGAGCATGTCTGCCACTTCGCGAATGGTGCGGTCGACGCCGCTACAGACGTTGTATACCTCGCCCGGCGTACCGTTGATCATCAAGAGCCGATACGCCCGCACCACGTCACGCACATCGGTGAAGTCTCTTCGTGCGGAAAGGTTGCCGATGCGCACCGTGGCGCCGCCGTTGATCTCATTGTCGACGATGCGATGGGCAATGGCCGAAGCGACGAACCGGTCGGACTGGCCGGGGCCGAGGTGATTGAAGCTTCGTGTCCGGACCACATGTAGCCCGTAGCCCCTCGATGCCTGGATACACAGCATCTCGGCGGCCGCCTTGCTGGCTGCGTAAGGGGAGGTGGGCCTGATTTCGGCGGCCTCCGACAACGGAAGTTCGTCCTCGTTGACAATTCCATAGACATCGGCGCTGTTGACTGCCAGGACCTTGGTGGCCCCAGACTCTCGGGCAGCGTCGAGCACGTTGAGGGTCCCCTCGACATTGACTCGGAGAGTCTCGAGGGGGTGATTCCACGATCCGCCGACGTCGGCCTGAGCCGCCAGGTGATACACGACGTCGGGCTTCAGATCATTGAAATCGACCATGAGTGACTGGCGATCGGTGATGTCGGTGTCGGTGCTGAGAACCAGGTCACCCTGTTCTCGGAGATGACCCACCAGGTGATTGCCTACGAATCCGCTGGCCCCGGTTATCAGTGCGCGCACGATGATTGTGCGGGTGGGCACATTGGGGGTCTGGGCATCGTCGGGATTCTAGGGGCGGCCCTGACCTGCTTCAACCACCCGATCCAGGCTCGGACCCTGCCCGTCATCGGCGGTCATGGGCGGTAACCTCGCCGAATCGTGGCCCAGGAAACCGAACACCAACCAGACCGCCCCACCGGCCACGAGCAGAGCCCGGTGGCGGGCGATCCCCAGACTGTCCCAAATCCAAGAGATGCAACGCCGTCGGTTCTGGCGGTTGTGGTGTCTCACCACCCGGGCGAATGGTTTGAGGAATCGCTCGACAGCTTGGCAACACAGGACTACCCGCGTCTCGGTGTGATGGTGGTCGACACCGCCTCCGATCACGATCTGGCGGCCCGAGTGAGTTCGATTATTCCGCGTGCAACTGTGCTCGATGCCTCCGATACCAACGGCTTCGGCGCAGCAGCCAACGCGGTTCTCGATACCGAAGCCGAGTCGGCGTTTCTACTGATATGTCACGACGACATCGTGCTTGCGTCAGACGCTGTGCGGGCGTTGGTGTCAGAGTCGCTGCGATCCAATGCTGGAGTGCTGGGGCCAAAGCTGGTGGAGTTCGACCGCCCCGATCGGCTGCAACACGTGGGTCTTGAAGTGGATCGATTCGGCGTGGCCGCTGATGTGATCGAGCCCGGTGAGCTCGATCAGGAACAGTTCGACTTCGTTGCCGATTTCAGCGCTGTTCCGACCGCTTGCATGCTGGTGCGAACGGATCTGTTTTCCCGGCTCGGAGGCTTCGATTCTGAGATCACCTTCCGCGGCGACGACATCGATTTTTGCTGGCGGGCACATCTGGCGGGAGCGAGGGTGATGGTGGCCCCCGACGCCAAGGTGCGACACATCGAAGACATACAATCGCGAACCGGTATCGACGACGTGCGTCGCACCCGCGCCAAGCACCAACTGCGGGTTGTTCTGGCCACGTCGAGCCTGCCCTCGTTGCTCGTCACCTTGCCGTTGCATTTGTTCCTCACAACCGGCGAGATGCTAATAGCGCTTGCCACGGGCAGCTTTTCGCAGGTGGCCGATGTGGCGGGGGCGTACACATGGAATCTCCGGCGGTTCGGAAGCATTTCGAAGCGCCGGAAATCGCTTCGTGACGATCGCAAGAAACATTTTGGGGATCTCAGGCAGACCCAACACGCGGGCAGCGTTCGAATTGCGGCGTTCGTGCGGG
>CAZHMP010000215.1:0-3077 GCA_964533595.1 uncultured Acidimicrobiales bacterium
GGGTCAGGGCATCCAATCACCCCGACCCTGCGGGGTGAGGTCGAGAATGTGCCAGACCGGCGAGAGCAGGTCGATCCCTCGCCAGTGCTCGTCCTTGATGTGAGCGCCGCCCGACCACGTGAGGTGGGGCTCGCCGTCAACCAACTGATACACGCTGATCCAAGGCCATTGATTTCCCTCGGCGTCCTCACCGCCAAGGTCGGTCTTGAACGTGTTGTCGGCTGCGCTCAACCAGCGAAGATTGTGCCAGTCGCGTTCGTTCACCACTTCGGTGGTGCGATCGACACCGGCCGCCGTGACGACCGCGAAGTCAACCGACTGAGAGAGATGGTTGGCGACTCCGTTCCAGCCATCGGCCCACATGGAACACATCGGGCACGGATCAGCCTGCTTTTTGCCGAGCATGAAGTGATAGAGGACCAGCGGTCGATCAGAGTCGGTGAACAAGTCGATCAGCTTGACTGGTCCGTCCGAAGACGCGAACTCGTAATTGTCGACCACAGGGCCGAGCGGGAGCGATCTGCGGATCTGCGCGACACGCTCACGCTGTTGCGACAACTCCAACTCTGCCTCGAGCAAGAGCTCGCGAGCGTTGGAGTAGGCCGCGATGTCGACCAAGCGGGGAAGGAAGAACATCCAACCTTCAAGGTGCTGATCGTCTTGCCCGCCAGGCAGCCCGGAATGGGTGAGCGTGACGATCGTGTTGGCGCCATCGGCTTCGAGATCAAAAGTGACCGTGGACGAACCCGGCGGAACCTCGTCACTACCGACCCAGCCCCAGGTGAAACTCACCCGGTTTGGCGGGTCGACTACCAAGTACCTTCCCTCGGCAGCGTCATTTCCTTCGTTGTTGTCAACATTGATGTTGAGCCAGAATCGTCCGCCTGGACGAGGTTCGATGTCGGCCTCGGTGCCCATCCAGCGCAGAAGCTTCTCGGGATCAACCAAGAACTCGAAGACCACCTCGGGTGGTGCGGCGATGCTCCGCTGGAGCGTGATCGCGTCCGCGGTGCTGGTTGCTGTATCGGTCACTTGTTCTTCCTTCGTTCATTGGCCATACGTCGCCACTGTTCTTGTTCAACTTCGAGCTTGAGGGCGTCGAGGGATTTGTCCCAGAAGCCATCGAGCCATTCTCGAAGTCCGGTAAGTCCCTCAGGGCGTGCCGAGTAGTAGCGGCGCGTCCCTTCCCGGCGCACAGTCACGAGATCGGCGTCCTGGAGCACCCGAAGGTGTTGCGAGATCGCCGGTCGACTGATCGGAAACTGGGTGGCGATGCTGGTGACTGTGTCTTCGTGGTCGGTAATGAGACGCAGGATGTCTCGGCGGGTGTGATCGGCGAGTGCTCTGGCGACGGCGTCCATCGCAACCGACTATATCGCATTCCGTAAGTATATGCTAACGTAAGAGAAATCTTACCAATACAAGTGGAGGAACAATGTCAGCCGAAATGCTCGACGCCGTCGATCAGGTTTTCGCCAATGCCAACAGGCTCGTCTCGGGGGTGAATCAATCGCAGTGGGAGGCGCCGACGCCGTGCAGCGAGTGGAACGTTCGGCAACTCGTCAACCACATGGCGGGCACTACTCAGCTCTTCGCCGGATCAGCGCTGCGCACCCCGCCGACCGGAGCTCCTGATGCCGACCACCTAGGCGATGACCCGGCCGGCTCATACGCCAAATACTCCGCGGCGACGGCCGCGGCTTGGCGCACCGAGGGTGCCCTCGACGGGATGACGGTGGTGCCAGCGGACATGCCAGCGATCGCAGCTCTCGGGGTAAACATCATCGACATCGGCACTCACTGCTGGGATCTGGCCACGGCAACCGGGCAGGAACACGGCCTGAGCCCGGAACTTGTCGCGCTGATCGACGACTGGAATCGCAAGGTAGTCACCGAAGACATCCGCGCCGGTGGCGGATTTGGCGCGATTCTGCCGGGTGCCGACGACGACGGCCTCGCCGGAATGCTTGCCTACGTGGGCCGAGCCGCCTGATTCCCGCCTATCACTCCCGTTTTTGTGAGTCCTAAGTGCTGCCTACGCAGCACTTAGGACTCACAAAAACGGGAGTGATAGGAGATGGCGAGGGTTTCTTGGCCGGCGGTGGAGAGGATTTCGGCCAGATCGGCGGCGGCTTGGTCGTCGGGTTTCACCTTGTTGATCGCTACCACGAAGCGCGCATTCGCCGGCACGTTCTTGCGAGTCCCGCGGTGGCTCGTGAGCACCCGGGCCGCGATAGCGGGTGTGAGACGTTCGTAGGGTGAGCACTCACCGACGGCTGCCAATCGAAGCGGGCGGTGGCAACGGTCGGCAATCACGCGCCCCAAGGCGTCGGCGCCGATCATGGCGATCACGGTGGTGGAGAGCTGCGGGACCGGTGGCTCGAAGACTCGAGGTGCTTTGAATGGTTTGCGCCTGGCTCCGTCGGATTCAACAACGACGTGATCGGCCAATGTCAGCCAACGCCCAACGGAGTCGGGATCGCAGCCGATGGCTTTGTGACGGTCAACGCCGCCCCAGACCTGCACGAGCTCATGGGACACCAAAGCCTCGGCGATCTCATCATCGGATGGATCGATCAGGACAGGTGCATCACCGTGCTGGTCGCGGCCCATCTTCGTGGTGGTGGTGATGATGCGCCGTCCCGGCAACTGGCTTGCCACGGCAAACGTGAGAGTGGTCTTGCCTCCGGCTCCGACGACCGACACGAGTTCGTGACTGCCCAGATTGAGCTGCTCCACGACCTCGGACACATCAATACGCCGCATCATTCTGGCCTGTCGGGAGCGCCGGCCGGCGATGCAATCCTCGTGAGCACGGCCTCCACCACTCCTCCTCCGACGGCGAGGGCCTTGTCGGAGATCTCGAAACATGCGGTCGGGTCGGGGCGTGGGTCGACATCGCCGATCTTGAGACCAGCATGAAGCTCGGCTGCTGAGGACACGAGCCCCCGAACCACTCCGTTGAATGGCGCGGTGACCGGCCGATCGGCAACATGGCCAAGCACGTCGCCTTCGCTGACAACATCACCGATCGAATGATTCCAAACGGCCCGACCGTCAGCCGGCGCCCGCAACAC
>CAZHMP010000216.1:0-3073 GCA_964533595.1 uncultured Acidimicrobiales bacterium
TTGATCATCCCGGGCGCGATCACACTGGCGTACCAGCGACTGAACCCGGGGTGAGCATCGTGATCGATCCGAGTGCTGTCCTCGCCGACGAACCAGCCCTTGATCTTGAAGCACGGTGACGTCGGCGCGCTGAGTTGGAACGTGGCGGCTCCGATCGAGATGAACGTTCCGGCGTGGAGCGAAGCCCAGTCGATCCCCGAGATCGTGATGTTCTCGCCGGCGGCGCCCGGTGTGATCGAGTGCCCCTCATCCACCAAGGCCGCGATCACGTCGCTGCTCCACAAACACACGGCCTGCCACGGCCGTCCATGGTGACGACGAGTGGATTGCACATCGCCGGCCAGACCCCGACGGCCGATTTCGGCTGACTCCACTGCCGTCTTTGGTACGCCGCCTTCCGAAACGCTGATCTGAGTGACTACACCTTCCTGGTCGGGACAGGGTCGGCCGAGCGCTCGGCCTGTGGCAGCAATATCGGCAAGCTGGTGCCAGAGTTCGTGCAAATAGCGGCGGGATACTTCCCGAACACTGTGTGAACGCCCATTCAAGTTGATGATGCTCTCCCAGTCGGCCGATCCGGCTTTCGACAGTGTCGAATGGAGCGCGCGCGACTCAACGGCGAGAGCATCCAGACAGGCCCGGAAATCGAGGACCCGTTGCCGAACGGACGATCTGGGTCCAGCCACGGAGCCGAGGTCCTGCCCCGGTTCGTTGATGGCAACTTCGATCAAGAACCGGCAGATCCAAAGGCTCTCGCGCAGTTGGTCGGTGCACTCAGCGACCGACCGCGTGTCAGGCTGGGCTCGATCATTGAGTCGGTCGTCGGCCAGGGGCGCCCGCCAACGCCGCACCAAGTCCGCAGCGTCGCGAAACGTGTTCGCTGTGTCTTGGTCGTTCCAGTCGCCGGGGACGAAATAACACTGCTTGCAGCGGTTCGGTGAATCGGTGGCAGAGTCCATCCCGCCACTATGGCAGCGTCGACAATCCTGGTCGACATGGTTTCTCCGCCAGACCGCTCATCCACGCCGCCCCAGGTCCACGGTCGGAGGGCGCTACCTTGATAGCGGTCGGTCGGAATTACGCGGGACGGCTCGGGGCAAAAGGGGCAAGTGGGGCAATTATGAGGCGACTGATGGAAGCGCCGAACTTGGTTGCAAAGCCGACTACCGCCTGCGGTGGAGGGAGCAATCCAATTGCCACTCCCACAACATCCAACGAACGGAAGTATCGGATCAAAGCATGACAATCGACAATGACGGAGAAGAAAGAGCAGCAGCTGCATCGGCGCCGGCCGGCTGGTTCGACGATCCCCACGGAAAACATGATCTTCGCTATTGGGACGGTTCTGCATGGTCCGAACACGTTCACGACCGAGAATCCGCGGCCGCGCCAGTGCAGCCAGTGCAGCCGGCGCAGCCTCCTGCTGAACCCGGCACCGCCAGAGCCACCCCCGGGCAGAACGGGCGCAAGTGGGGAGTCTTGGTCGCGGCGATTCTGCTGATCGGTGCAGTGATCCTGGTGGTCACGTCGCTGTCGGGAAATGACTCGCCCTCCGTGACCAGCGCCAAGTCCGACACGTCTGCCACCGACACGAGCGCTGGTGCAGGAAGTGTTGATGGCGGAAATAGTGATGGGAGCGATGCGGGGAAAGGTGCCGGTATCGACAACGGGGATTCCATAGGTGGCGCGCCGGGCGTCGTCTACACGGCGTCAATTGAGTCGGCCAACACTGATTACGGCAGTATCTCGGACCAGGTTGCCATTGCCGGCGGTCATGTCTGGGTGGTCGGTCCCGACGCGGTGAACATTCTCGACGAATCAACGGGAGAGCCGTTTGGGTCGATTCCGGTTGAATCGACCGACGGTGCCGGTCTCTTCGTCGACGGTGGTCGAGTGTGGCTACTCAGCCCTTTCACGAAGACTCTCACTGTCATCGAGGCCGAATCGGGAATCGTGGAAGGAGAGGTGATTCTCTCCAGCGGTGGCCATCGGCCAAGTAGCGGACTTCTGCTGGCCGACGGATACGCGTGGGTTCCGAACGGCAACGTGGCTGTGAGCGACTCCCCGGGTTTCGACATCATCGAGGTGATCGACACCGCCACCCTCGCTGTCGTGAAGCAATTGGAAGTCAGCGAAGGTGCGAGCCATCTGATGTACGCCGAAGGGAAGGTGTGGATGGTCAATTCGCTGAACAACGAGGTGACGGTGATCGACGTCGACACGCTCTCGGTGGCGGCAACGATCGAGTCGGGCGACTTTCCAAGCGATGTCGCGTATGCCGACGGAATGGCCTGGGTTGCCAACGCCCGAGGGGCGACTGTGAGTGTCATAGACCCTGCCTCCTTGGAGGTCGTCGATGAGATCGTGGTCGGTACTGCCCTGACGCCGGATGATCCACAGTTCCCCGGGCCGCGCAACATTCACGGTGCCGGCAATTCGGTTTGGATCACAATGAGTCAGGACCAAAGCCTGAAGGTGGTCGACCCAACGACCCGAGAGGTGATTGATTCGATATCGGCATCCGGCGATGTGGCATTCACCGACTCAGCGGTGTGGGTTGCCGAGGGAACCGGGGTCGAAGCGATCGATCTCGAAACTCATCAGAGCTTGGGGTCGGTACAGGCCGGCAGCGGAAACATCTACGACATGGCCTCGACAAGAGACGGGCTCTGGGTTGTCAATGAAGACGACGCTCTGAGCAAACTGGCGGTTGGCGCCGGCTGATACACAGCGGTCTCTATCGCACAGGTGGAGGATCCAACGATGGCGAGGACAGATACCGGTCGTTTGCTGCGGCGACTGCACGAGGTGGAAATGTTCTCCCGCCGGTCCGGAGTGGAGGCCGCCGAGGCTCACGAGAGCATCGACGAGATGAGTCGGCGGAGATTCTTGGCCGGCTCGGCCGGTGTCGGAGCGGCGTTGATGTTGCCAGCGGTCGGTTGCTCGTCATCGTCGCGGTCGGCTACGGGTCGCCCTGTTGAGGGTGCTCCCCGTGTGGCTGTTGTCGGAGCTGGGCTCGCCGGGCTGACGTGTGCATATCGACTGGCCCAAGCTGGAATCGACGTGTCGGTCC
>CAZHMP010000217.1:0-2992 GCA_964533595.1 uncultured Acidimicrobiales bacterium
GTTCAAGTCCCCCCTCCGACACACTCGCTAGTACACGCGCCGGTCCGGTCGACGGGGGCCGTCGTGGGTCAGCGCAAGGTGTTGCTCTCAGGCTTCGTCTAGCAGTCGATGGCGGCCTGAACGGCAGCGCATGCCTCGGCCAGTCGGGCCGGCCGTAGTTCGCAGATCTGGTCGACAAGGTAGGCCTTGGGGACGACTCTGAGATTGTCGAAGCTCGCAACGCAGTCCGTTGGCATGCCATCGTCGGTTCCGAGTCGTAGCTCGGTCGGGATTCCCCTGATCGTACGGGTGACGGGTGCTGCGAGGACGCTGTTCAGGACGGGTATCGCGGCGGAGCGGGTCATGATGAGGAACGGGCGGCGACCGACGTCCTCGATCTCGCCCCACCAGATCTGCCCTCGATCAAGAGTCGTCACCACGGCTCGTCGAGGATTGCTTCGCGCAAAGATGCGAGCGCCGCGTGCTCTTCGGTCTCGGTTGGCGGTTGCCGTGTGTAGCCGTCGACGACGGCTCGGTCGGTCCGACGTTGGAGTTCGAGTTTCGTGATGGCTTCGATGCCGGCTCGGACAGCGGCGGCTCGGCTTTCGTAGACTCCGCTCTCGACGAGCTCGTCGAGGTCCGAGAGGAGCGGCTCGGGTAGTCGTACAGCGATCTGTTCGGTGGCCACGCGAGTAGTATACCGGGTTGGGATGCCAGACGGTATGCGATCCAATGCATTCCGGGTCCACCTTCCCGCGAAGACCGCCTGATCAGGTCGTGAGGGTGCCGAATATTCATCCGCCCGTTGTTTTCAACAGATATTGATCATGCAGCGACCAGCTCAGCTGCCCAGGGGGCGTGTGTACTTTGGGTTGAAGTCGCCCCTCCGACACTCGAACACATGTGCGGTCCGCCGTTTGTTGTATTTCCTGGTCACGGTGGGGCCGGCGGATCGGAGCAGTGTGCTCGTTCATCTTCCTGTAGGGAGGGGTTGGATGAGTCCAAGGGTGTTGCCGAATGGGTCGGTGATCCAGGTGGCTAGAGCGAATCCGACGTTGGCGATGCTCGTCGCGTTCGAGGGTCGGTAGCCCGAGCTGTTGGTGGTAGCAGCGGATCTCGCCGCCTCGGTCTGTGGGTGGGGTGAGGAACGTGGCGCCGTTCTGGGTCCATTGTTCGACGATTGCTTCGATGTCGGCGACGCGGATGTTGAGGAAGGCGCTCACGACGTTGAGGTCGTTCGGGGCGGCGAGCACCACGTCGGGTTTGTCGTCGGTGGGTCCGCCGCCACCGTTGATGGTGACCCAGCCGTTGGCGAGTTTGACGATCGTGGGTTCGCCTTCGAGGACGACCTCGCCGCCGAGCACGTCGCGGTAGAACGCAGCTGAGCGTTGGACGTCTTGGGAGACGATGAAGTGGGTTAGGACGAATCCCTCGGTGGGCGCTGGTATGTCGGGTGCGGTCATCGCATCTCCTTTGGTGTTGGTCTGGTTGTCATGCGGGGACGATTTGGATTTCGAGTTCGATCTTGACCTTGTCGGCGATGAGGACGCCGCCGGCATCGAGGGGCACGTTGAAGTCGACTCCGAAGTCCTTGCGACTGATGGTGCCGGTGGCGGAGAACCCGGCCCGGGTGGTCCCGTAGGCGTCGTTTGCCACGCCGTGGAATTCGGTGTCGAGGTCCACGGCGTGGCTGACCCCATTTATGGTGAGGGTGCCGCGGATGGTTCCGTTGGAGCCGGCGGCTTCGATGCCAGTGGAGGCGAAGGTCATCTGTGGATGGCTGTCGATGTCGAAGAAGTCGGTGCTGCGGAGATGGCCGTCGCGTTGGTCGTTGTTGGTGTCGACTGAGCTCAGATCAATGAGGACTTCGATGGTGCTGTCAGAGAGCTGGTCGGCGACGTCGACCGTTCCGCTGAAGGAGTTGAATCGGCCTCGGACCTTGGAGAGGCCGAGGTGGCGGACGGTGAAGCCGATCTCGCTATGACCTGGTTCGATCGCCCAGCTTCCTGCGGCGAGGGTCGTGGTTGTGGTGGTGTTGGACATGGTGAATGACTCCGTATCTGATCGTGGTTGTTGTGTTTCGGAATTGGCTATTCGGGCTTGTTGAACATGTAGCGGGCGATCTTCCAGCCGTCGGCGTCGGTTCGTTCGAAAAGGAACAACTCGCGGTTGGTTTCCGCTGCCTCGTCGTTGCTGGCCAGGACTTTCACGGTTCCCTTGCTCCGGGTCAACGCGTACGCGGTATCCGCGGATGTCACCGCGAGTTCGTCGATGGTGAATGCGACGTTCAAGTGGATCGTGTCGAAGATCTGGGCATAGCCCTTCGCCATTTCAGCGCCGGTGACGGTTGGCAGCGTCGTGGGCATGAATACGCCGTCCGCGGTGTAGCACGACGTGGCCAGTTCGACGTCGCTGGTATTGAGCGATCGCTCGTAGATGTCGAGGAGGTCTCGGATCTGGGTCTCGTTGTCGCTCACGGTCTAGTTCCTTCTGTAGATAGCTTCCATGGAATGTAACGGACCTCGTGTAGGGTATATTCCATGGAATTCAAAAAAACCGAGTCGGGTCATCCTTCGCCCCTCGGCCTGGGCGTTCTGTTCAGCGACTTGGTCAGGCTGCAGATCGAGCTGTGGGATCTCGTCGACCAGCGGCTCCGGCGAGATCACGAGCTTCCGTTGTCATGGTTCGAGCCGATGCAGGTCATGGATCGCGTTCCCGACTGTCGAGTCGCCGACATCGCCGAGGCGCTGTCGATCACGGTCGGCGGCGCAAGCAAGCTGGTCGATCGCATCGAGAACGCCGGCTGGTGCGGTCGTTCCCCTAACCCCAACGACGCCCGATCGTCGGTGCTGGCACTCTCTCGTGCAGGGCGCCGCCTCCTCAACGCGGCGCAGGACTCCTTCGACGACGAACTCGCCACCTGGCTCGCAGGGGCGGTCCCACCCGAGCGTCTCGCCTCATTCGCCGCAACCGTACGAGACCTACGTCAACACCTCGCCAACCAGCAAGAGAG
>CAZHMP010000218.1:0-2987 GCA_964533595.1 uncultured Acidimicrobiales bacterium
GTATTCGACCTCGACTCCCACGCTGCCACACTGCGAGTCGACGCCGGGATCAGTCTCGAGGAGGTGCTGCGTCTGATTGTCCCTCGCGGATTCTTCCTACCCGTCACCCCGGGTACGGCAAGAGTCACCATCGGCGGTGCCATCGCTTCCGACGTGCACGGCAAGAATCATCATCGAGTCGGAAGCTTCGTCGGACATGTCCTGGAGATTCGACTTCTTACGCCAAAGGGTCATCTTCTTCTGAGCCCCCGCGGTGAGGATGCGCCCTACTTCTGGGCAACCGCAGGAGGCATGGGCCTCACCGGCATCATCACAGAGGCAACAATCTCCCTGCAGCGAATTGAGACCGGGTTCATCGCCGCCGACACGGCTCGGGAACCCAACCTCGATTCTGTGATGCAACGCCTCGTCGATGTCGATCGGTCAAGCGGCTACAGCGTCGCGTGGATCGACGGCCTCGCCAATGGCAAGTCGTTCGGCAGGGGTGTGGTGAGCAGCGGGGATCACGCACCGGTCGACGCCTTGTCAACGAAGCAGCGCACCATGGCGACCCGCTACGACCCAACCGTGATCAGCATCCCCCGTCTGCCATATCCTCAGCCTCCCCGACCGGCCATGAGAGCGTTCAACGAGATGTGGTTCCGGGCTTCGAAGCCAGGGAGGAGCATCGACACCCTCACCAGTTTCTTTCACCCACTCGACGCCTTGGCCAACTGGAATCTCGTCTATGGGAAACGCGGCTTTCTGCAGTGGCAGTTTGCTGTGCCCGACGGCAATGAGTCACTGATAGCCGAATCATTGTCAACTCTTGCCCACACCGAGGGGACCCAGCCGACCCTCATAGTTCTCAAGCGTTTCGGCGCCGGCGACGGCGGGCACTTGTCGTTTCCGATTCCGGGTTGGACGTTGGCGGTTGATCTACCGGTCAACGGCACCGCTTTGCGCCGCACGCTCGATGATCTTGACGAGAAGGTGGTAGCCGCGGGAGGTCGCCTCTATCTGGCCAAGGACAGCCGGGTACGCCACGAACTGATTCCCCACATGTATCCGAGACTCGACGAGTGGCGCTCGGTCCGCGACCAACTTGATCCGGGCCACACCTTCGAGAGCGATCTGTCCAGACGGCTACGACTCACCAAACCACCATCCGAGGTTTTGCATACATGAACGACCCGTTTGGAATTCCCGAAACCGTGCTGGTATTCGGGGCAACATCCGAAATCGCCACCGACATGGCCCTCAGATTGGCCGACAACGGTTCGCGTAAATTCATACTGGCGGCTCGTTCGGCGGAGGCTCTCCACGACCTGGAGACGAGGCTCACCACCAAGGGCGCCACTGTGAGCGAACTGGTCGAGTTCGATGCCACCTCCCTCGAATCCCACCAGCAACTGATCTCCGGCATCTGGAATCGACACGAACGCATCGATCTCGCTCTCGTGGCATTTGGGCTTCTCTCCGCCGAAATCTCAGATGGCGCAGGCGAGGCCGGCCCAACCGACGTTGCGATGGTCAACTTCGTGGGCGCGGTCTCGGTGATAGAACCTGTGGCGGCGAAAATGGTCGATCAGGGCGACGGGGTCATTGCGGTGTTGTCGAGTGTGGCAGCCGAACGACCTCGGGGCTCCAACTACCTGTACGCATCGGCCAAGGCCGGACTCGATTCATACGCCCGAGGCCTCGGTGATGCGCTCGTTTCCACTGGAGTGAGAGTGCTGGTGATCCGTCCCGGGTTCGTGCACACGCGCATGACGCAGGGGCTTGAACCGGCACCCCTGTCAATTCACCCACCTGCTGTGTCCGATGCATTGATGAAGGGACTCGGTTCAAAACGCGATGTCGTTTGGGCACCCCCTCCGGTGAGAGTGTTGATGTCGGTACTTCGACACTTGCCCGCTGCGCTCTACCGGCGAATCACCAAGGGGCACTGATCAACGCGCGTCCCACGCGCACGCCGTGGTCGGCCCATTCCAGCATTTCGTTGTCGCCGGCCGAGTCGCCATAGGCCCAAACTTCGCTGGGCCGTTCGGCGAAGGCGGATTTCAGTCGCGCCACCTTCTCGCCACCCCGACAGTTGAGTCCTTCGATGCGGCCGTCGAGTCGCCCGTCGGAGTCCACAACGAGGTTGGTGGCGATCAGATCACAGCCAAGATGGTCGGCCACCGGCCTCAGATATGCGGTCAGCGAGGCTGACACGATCACGACCGCGTGGCCGGAGTCTTGGTGCGAACGCAGACGGTCAACCACATCCAGCCGAAGTTCGTTCACGAGTCCCGCTCCGAACTCTTCGGCGATGTCGGTGAATGTCTTGGCATCGCGGCCGGAGAGCAACTTCGCGAATGTGAGGTCCTTGATGCCGTCTCTGCCCGAGCCACGGCTACGGAAGGCCAGCCTGGCAGCCGATGTGGCGATCGCCGTGAGTGCCTGCCGACGCCCGGCAATCAAAGAAAGGAAAGGCAGAAGGCTGTCGCCCCGGCGAAGAGTGCCATCGAAGTCGAAGGCCGCCAACCTTGAGCCATCGACAGAGTCGCCACTGGTTGTGTGCCGGGTCATGGCCCCGATGAGCCCGATACCGATGGAGGATCCCAGCGGTCGGGATCGGCGAACACAGTGACGAAATCTCTGGTGTCGTTGCTCAGGTACCGGCGGCCTGGTGCCCGCATGCCGCCTTCGACCACCGTTCCCAGGAGGCCCTTCGTTCCCACGCACTCACCGTCTTCGTCCACCGAGTAAAGATTTCCACTCACCCATTCCGGATTGATGTCGCCCTCGATGGCCCTTACCGCGCCGGCGTCCATCAGTATTCGCACGAGATTGTGAACCGACAAAGCCGGACCACCCACATAGAGCAGCGCACCGTCAGCCGTGACCCCCCAAGCCGATCGCCAGACGTAGGTGGCGTTTCCTAGAAGGGCACCCCAGTTGGTGGAATCGAGTTCCGGAGTCGGCTGACCATCGATGATCATCAACTCGAGGTTCTGGCGAAC
>CAZHMP010000219.1:0-2987 GCA_964533595.1 uncultured Acidimicrobiales bacterium
CCGCTTCCATCGAAGAGAGCCACCTTCGTGATCGACACCGATCGGCGGCTGGTGAAGGCCATCAGCAGCGAAACCAACATGACGACTCACGCCGATCAGGCGCTCGACACGCTCAGAGAGATGGATCGGTAATAGCTGAGTTCAGTAATCGCCCAGCCACGCCGGCGCCCGGTCGAGAAGAAACTCGCCGATCTGGTGACAGCGATCGAGGACGTCGCACAGGACCTCTTGGCCCATGAAGATTCGCGACATCGGTACGCCCACACGACCAACGATGCTTATCGCCCGTTCTGCGGCATCTGTGACGGCCGCGAATCCGTCCACCGCAGTGACATCGAGTGGTAGGTCCGGACCGCCGATACCGGCGAGGTCTGTGGCCAGCACCAGTAAGTCGGGGCTGGTTCGAAGCGGCGGCAGCGCGAAGCTGACCGTGAACGGGATCGTGATCGTGTCGGCGGGTTCGCCGTTCTCGCCGACACGGGCGACCTCATCCTCGAACATTATGAGTGACCTCGGGTCAACCTCGATCGACACGTGCATGTCGAGTGGTCCCGAACATGCATTGTCCGGATGAAGGTCGACCTCCCATGTCTGACGGTTGGTGTACGTCTCGATGAAATGACGCTCGTCGTGAACATGAAATCCATGCTCAGTGACGTGGTCTTTGAGGTCGGCTACGAAGCCCTGAAGGTCTATGACTGCCACGACTCAAGCCTGCCACGAAACGCGCGCGATTCGTCGCGCCTGACTTGGCGTGGTGTACTGCCGACGTGAGCGACGATGCGATTCTCGATGTGTTGCACGAGGCCGCCGATTCGGTGGTGGCTGTGCTGGCCTCCCAGGAGGATTGGGGACCGTCGGGGGTCAGACCAGGCCAATACCATCCCGATCTCAGTGCTGATTCAGCGGCTGTCGCCGTTCTCGGCAAGTCCGGACTGAGGGTTTTGAGCGAAGAGAGCGGTTTGACCGATGGCGATGGGCCCGTGGCGGTGCTCGATCCACTTGATGGTTCCACCAATGCGTCGCTTCCGCTTCCTTGGTACGGCACCTCGATTTGTGTGGTCGACGATGACGGTCCGCGAGTGTCGGTAGTGCACGATCACGCGTCGGGGCTTCGGTTCAGCGCGATTCGCGGAGATGGTGCGATGCTCGATGACCAATTGCTGGTCCGTCGTGAACCGGTTGAGTTGACGGAGGCGATTGTGGTGGTCAATGCTTTACCGCCGGCACATGGCGGGTGGGCTCAGTATCGCTGCATGGGGGCGACCGCATTGGATCTGTGTGCGGTGGCCGATGGCCGCTTTGATGGTTACATCGACTACGACAACGAGGCCCTGGGGCCGTGGGATTACATGGGGGCGCTTCTCGTGTGTCGAGAGGTGGGGGTCGATGTGGTCGATGCATTCGGGCGTGAGTTGGTGGTGATGGACCACGCAGCGCGCCGCAGTCCGGTTGCGGCCGCCGGTCCGCTTTTGTCGAAACTGGTCGACCTGCGGCTGGAGGCAAAGCTTCCTGACTAGTTTTGGGGGAATGCCGTTGCGTTGGGTCAAGAAGCGTTTGCACCGACTGGCCCTTCGAGTGTTTGGCGCGCTTCCTCGTGCGATTCGTCGCGCGATCGTGAGGGTTGTGGCGCCATCGTGGACGGCGGGAGCCTTGGCCATCATCGAGCGTGACGATGGTCGGTGGCTGGTGGTGAAGCCCGCATACCGCAAGGGGTGGGCGTTGCCCGGGGGCCTACTGAACAAGGGCGAGCACCCAGAGGCGGGCGTGCGTCGCGAGCTTCGAGAGGAACTTGGCCTCAACGTCGTGATTCTTGGTGAGCCCTGGGTGGTCTTTGATGCCGGACTGCGCCGAATCGACGTTGTGTTTCGTTCGGCGCCCGCACCCGGTTTTGATCTTGATTCTCTCTCCGTCACGTCGGCTGAATTGCTGGACTCGCGTTGGATAGACCCCGACGATCCTCCGTTCTTGGAGGGTGAGGCGCAGGACGTGCTCGCCTTGCGCCGCCGGGTCGTCGAGGGCGGCGATTCGGTATTGGTGCTGTGATCGTGTCTACGATCCGTGGATGAGTGAGGCGACGCACATCGACTACTGGGCATTTCGGCGAGAGGGTTCGGACGGCTCCGTAGGTGTACTCACGTTCACCAGACCCCCCGCCAATTGGATGAGCATGCTGGCCATGACGGAGTTGGTGGAACGCCTCGAACAGGTTGCCGAAATGGCACCTGAGGTGAAAGTGCTGATGCTGACCGGAGGGGTTGACGGATACTTCGTGGCCCACGCCGATCTCGACGATCTTCGCGAGCTTGGCGAGGGTCGGCTTCCGGCTGGAGATCTTGGCGCATGGCCGAAGGGGCTGGCATTACTTGAATCGATGCCTCAGCCGACGGTCGCCGCGATCGACGGCCAGGCGTGGGGCGGCGGTTGTGAGATATCACTGGCTTGCACCATGCGGGTCGGGTCGGAAAGGTCCCACATGGGGCAACCAGAGGTAGTGGTGGGGATCATCCCCGGCGCCGGTGGGACGCAGAGGTTGCCTCGGCTCGTGGGGCAGGGGATCGGGGCGGAGTTGTGTCTGAGCGGCCGAATCGTCGACGCAGATGAGGCTCTGCGAATCGGGCTGCTCAACGCGGTGCTGCCCACCGCTGGCTTCGTCGATAAGGCCGTCGAGTGGTGTGAGCAGATCTCGCGCAATCCCGCCGTCGCTGTGTTCGCCGCGAAACGTGCCGTGTTGGGCGGTGGCAAGTTGTCGCTCAACGATGGTCTGGCTCTCGAAGGTGGGCTGTTCCTCGAGATAAACGCATCCGCTGAGGCCCGGGCTGCCAACGCGGCGGTGCTGCGTCCAGAGGACGGAGGCGCCTCAGACTTGGGTATCGGCTGAGGGTGAGCCGGGTAGGTGGCCCGGTATCCTCCACGGTCCCGGGCGCATAGCTCAGCTGGCTAGAGCACCTCCCTTACAAGGAGGGGGTCGGGGGTTCGAGTCCCTC
>CAZHMP010000220.1:0-2968 GCA_964533595.1 uncultured Acidimicrobiales bacterium
GCGTCTCACCCGGGCGAATCTCGCGTTCGTTGGCCCGATCACACATCATTTCGAACGAACGTTGGGCTATGCCCAGCCAGCGCATGCAGTGGTGAATCCGGCCTGGCCCGAGGCGGTCTTGGGCAATCACGAATCCGTCGCCCTCTCCGCCCAACAGGTTGGCTTGGGGCACTCGGCACTGCTGGTAGCTCACCTCGCCGTGAGTGCCATACCCGGACCCAGGGTGGCCCATGACGCTGACGTTGCGGATCAGTTCGAAGCCAGGGGTGTCGGTGGGAACAAGGATCATGCTGGCCCGGCTGTAGGGCGGGGCGTCCGGGTCGGTGACGGCCATGACGACGGCGAAAGCTGCACCATCGGCGGCCGAGGTGAACCACTTGTGCCCATTGATGACGTAGTCGTCTCCGTCCTTGCGGGCGATGGTCGACATCATCACCGGATTACTGCCGGGATTCTCTGGTTCGGTCATGGAGAAACAACTCCGCACCTTGCCCTCCACGAGCGGGCGAAGGAATCGTTCGCGCTGTTCGTCAGTGCCGTACTTGTGGATGATCTCCACATTCCCGGCATCCGGTGCCTGACATCCGAACACCAGATGACCCAGCGGCGTACGTCCCAACGCTTCGGTGAGCATCCCGTGCTCGAGCATGGTGAGGCCGAGCCCGCCTACCTCGACCGGATGGTTGGGGGCCCAGAGTTCCATCTGTCGAACTCGTCGCTGAGCGTCAGCAATCTTGCCATCGAGCGTGGCCTGGTCGCCATGGAGCATTTCGCCCTCGAGGGGTATCACATCGCTGTCTACGAAAGCATTGACCATGTCGAGGATGGTCTGCATCTTCTCCGACACTTCGAAATCCATTGGAGGCCCTTGTCGGTCATTGGTGAACGAGGTCGATCACGCGGCGACCATTCAAGTGGAAATCCCTACCGATGCAGTAATCGGCTGGTAGCCCCTCAGGAACCCGCGGTGATGTCCGCGAACGCTTCCTCGATGCACTCGCGGAAATCGGCCGGGTCATCGATGGCTACGGGATCAACGAAAATCCCGACGTCGAGGACCCCGTTGTAGGAAAGCGTGGTGATATTGGCCGCCGTGCCGGCCACCGGGCCCATGGCAAAATTGTGCAGGACCTTCGCCCCGCTCACATAGAGCGGCATGGGCGCGCCGCGAAGGTTGGAGGTGGCGAAGTCGATGTGAGCGGCCTGGCTTCGAACAGTTTGGGTGACGACCGACGTCGGCAGGAGGTTGACGACCCCGGACAGTGCCGTGATCCCTCCCGTTTCCAGGGCGTCAGACTTGGCGGCTCGGATTCTTGAACTGACATCGGCAATGCGATCAGCAATCGAAATCGAGGATCCGGGTATTTGCACGGGCACCGGAGTGAATGAATTGCCACCGGCTGCCGTGTCGGTGCGAGTGCTCAACACGAAGCTGGTGTTGAACGCATCGACTTCGACTCCACGCTTGGCGTGGTAGCGGCGCGCGCCCTCGACAAGGCCGGACACGTACACGTCGTTGACCGTTGCATCGTGGAGCTTGGCCGCTGACTTCACATCTTGAAGGCCCAACGTGAGCGTCTCGAGGTGGCGCCGTCTCGAACGCTCGGCCCAAAGCGGCGAGCCGCCGGCCACATCGTTCGAGCCTCCGGTCAGTTGCGAAATCGTGGATTGGGCAAGATGCACCGCGCCGGCGGCGCTGTCTTTGGCGCGGCGCGGATCGGCCGGCCACATGGCCGCCTCGCCGGCGATGCGGCGAATCACTCCAGCCTGCCGACGAATGAGATGTGTCATCGTGCGCGAGGCGGTGTCTGCCAGCGCCGCGGCCGGATTGCGTTCCGCTTCATCGTCATTGTCGATTTCGGCGGCGATGATCGACTCAAGGCTCACCTCCGGTGGAAGATCCGAGTTGCGGTCCAGCTCCTGGAACATTTCGGCCATCCGAAGTTGTCCCATGCCATCGGCAACCGTGTGGTGAATGATCGACCACAACGCTCCGGCTCCGTCGGCGAGGCCACTGACAAGGACGAATCGCCAGAGCGGCCGAGTGCGGTCGAGAGGATCCTCATAAAGTTGCGCCGCCAGATCGAGAAGTTGGCGGGTCGTGCCTGGTTCGGCCAGTCGGATCTCACGAATGTGATAGTCGAGGTCGAATTCCGGATCAGGAATCCACGAGGGAGGGGAGAGCCGCCCGAGGCCGGGGGCGACTTTGTCCCGTAGGCGGGGGATTTCGGAGATGGCGAAGCGAATGCGACGCTTGAACTGGACGACGTCGACGGGTTTGTCGAGCAACACGAGCGCGGCACCGCTCGGGTTGAGCCAGGGATCCTTTTCGATGTTCCACATGAGCGCTTCGTGATCGGACATTCGTTGTTCGAAGCGCATCGGCCGCCTGTTGGAGCTCATGAGTCGGTTCCCGGTCGTCTTGTTGCCTCGGCGGTGGGATCACCGGAGTAACCCGAAGGGTAGGTGAGGGCGAGTTCCTCGGGGCTGGGTGAGTGGTGGCGTCGAGCTTCGTCAGGAAGAAGTTCAACGATCGCCGACATGATGGCGGCGGTGTCGGACTCGGGATCGTCGTACTCGAGCGCGACGGGATGGCCGACGGTGACCGAAACGAGCGGCCGATCGGTGAGGTCCAGCCGTGGCATCCGGGCGCTTCGCGGCCAAACTTTTTCGGTGCCCCACAGCCCGACGGGGATGACCGGTGCCTTGGTCATGGCGGCCAGACGGGCCGCACCCCACCTGCCTTTCAGCTCGGGGTCGAAGAACGCCGGCCCCCGTGGAATTGTGCCTTGCGGTGCGAGCATCAGCATCTCGCCGCCCTCCAAAGCCTTGGCCGCATGTTTCAGTGGCTCGTCTGACCCACTGGCTCTCTCCACCCGTATTCCGCCCAGCCATCGAGCAAGATTGCCGACTATCGGAACGTCGAACACTTCCTTCTTGCCCAAGCCTCTCACGCTGCGTCCGACGC
>CAZHMP010000221.1:0-2941 GCA_964533595.1 uncultured Acidimicrobiales bacterium
GGCAGCTTCGTATCGAGGGCACCGATGGTGTCGGTGTCGTGTCACAGATTCTCGATGGGGTCGATTTCGGCTCTGTCGCCCCGACAGCGGTGATGTCCAAACCCGTTGACGGGCAATTGCTGACTCCGGGCGTTGTGCACTCGTCCGCGGTGAGCAGCGTATTGAACAATGACGTCACCTACCGGTGGATGATGGATGGAGAGCCGGTGTCGGGCGGAGCGGCGGCCATGCTCCCCCTGGTTGAGCCCGGAAATCACACGATCGAGTTGATAGCGGAAAACGATGCGGGCCGCGACTCCATGTCGATAGAGGTCAACGTTGGCGTCGACAACGATCAGGACGGCCTATCTGATGATTGGGAATCCACGTTCGGTCTGGACCCCACCTCGGCTGGTGATGCCCTCAGCGATTTGGACCTCGATGGCCTCACTGCCCGTTCCGAGTTGGAGTCGGGCACCTCCCCGGCATCGGCTGACACCGACGGCGATGATTTCTCCGATTCGGTGGAGTTGGCTGTTGGGTCTGATCCTCTTGACCCGACCGAACGCCCCGGGTTCGTTCATGGGACCGGCTTGTTGGCGCCGCGAGTGTCAGACGGCGCTCTCACACTCCCCGCGGCCGGCTCCAAACCAGACGGCGGCAATTCGTTCCCGCTGGCGGTGACACTCATTGCGTCGAGCCTTGCGTTGGGGTTGGCAGGTTGGATCACTCGCCGTCGCTTGGTGGGTCAGCGGACCAGCACTACCGAACACGGAGCGTGACGCGACGTTTTGTTGACAATAACCCGAGTAGGCCCTCGAAACTCCCCAATCCGTGGGTGCCGATGCACAGCACGCTGACCCGGACCCCTCATAAGTGGTCCCATCCAGCCGGCGCAGAGGCGGTCCCTCGCAGCTGGTGGTGACAACCAGAGACGTTGCGCGTGCGTCAGTTGTGCAACGGCGGGCGCTTCTTCATTCTGTGGATATACGGTACGGCTGGCCTTGGTACTGAGAGTGGTGGGGGATGGTGCACGTGTATGAATTGACGTCCGCCTCGACCGACGCTCCTTCACCGATCCTTGGGCCACACAGTGAGGTGTTGTGGTCGGGAGTGCTCGGGTTGGCTCTGGTGGCTGTGGCTCTGTTGCTGCTCGCGCGTTGGATTTGTACCAAGTTTGAGGTGGTGCCGGGCCGTCGGCTGCTTTGGTTGACGCCGATCGTGGTATTGGTGGCAGCGGCACTGGTAATCCCGATCTGATCAGAACGTATGTGTCTCAATGCGACTCGAATTACGCGGGTCAAGCCCAGTGGCAGAACCTGCAACCTTGAGATGGCACAGAATGGCCGGTGGACGGTCCGGCTGGTTCGCCGCTTGCTCATCGAGCGGCGAGCTGGCAACGCGGCGACTTTGAATCGGCACGGGTTCTCACGGATCCGACCGGAACGGATCGAGGAGTTCCGCTCCCGCACCGTAGCGGCGGTGATCCGCCCAATCGGGGCATCGCCGAGAGCAGGAAGAACATGGCGCTCGAGCAGGTACTCGTAGAGCTCGACGGTGGCGGGGCGCAGCTCGGCCTCGACCGTGCTCAACCAGAAGGCCGGTTTGTCGGGACGGGGAGATTTGAACTCCCGACCCCCTGCTCCCAAAGCAGGTGCGCTACCGAGCTGCGCCACGTCCCGTCTTATCCGGGATCCGGTCGGCGCGGGCCGGCCGGATTCGACCCCGCAACACTATCGTCGGCTGGCCGGGACGCGAGGCGGAACTCCTAGTTGAAATCGGGGAGTATCCCGCTGCCGAGATGGTCGAACACCAGAGACGACTCGAGGTGGCCGATCTCCGGGAATGAACTGAACGTTTCCACGACCACCTTGCGCAGATGCTGGGTGTCTCGCACGCAGATGTGGACCAGAAAGTCGTTCTCACCGGAAACGTGGAACACGTTGGCCACCTCCAACATGGTCTTCATATGGCCGACGAAAGCGTCGACCTCGTTGGCGTTCTGTCGCCTGAGCCTGACCGAGACGATCGCCTGGACACCGATGCCGAGAGCTTCGGGAGTTACGTCGGCATGGAAGCCCTTGAGCACGCCCTCGCGCTCCATGCGCCGGGTGCGGTCGGAACATGTCGACGCGGATATGCCGGCGGCCGCGGCGATCTCCTTGTTGGACAACCGTGCTTTCTGCTGAAGCAGCCTGATTATGTGGTGATCCGTCCGGTCGAGAGCGTGCTGCGAACCCATCAGCCGAAGATACTACGGATATGGAGTCCAGGACGAAGGGATGGCCGATAATCGAAGAGATATTCCGTACAAACCCTGGACGCCGTCCGGGTGGCCGACGCACTGAGCAAGGAGACCGACATGGAAGACACGCATCGCACTTGGGCCGAGCCGTGGAAAATCAAGATGGTCGAGCCAATTCGCATGACCACACGCGAGGAGCGTGAGGTGGCGATCAAGTCCGCTGGCTACAACACCTTCCTGCTCGCGGCTGACGACGTCTACATTGATCTGCTCACCGACTCGGGCACATCAGCGATGTCGGATCGGCAGTGGTCGGCGCTGATGCTGGGCGACGAGGCCTACGCCGGCTCGAAGAGCTTTTACAAACTGGTCGACGCGGTCCATGAGGTCTACGGATACGAAGAACTCATCCCCACTCATCAGGGACGCGGGGCAGAGCACATCCTCAGCCAGATCCTCATCAACGAGGGCGACGTTGTGCCGGGCAACATGTATTTCACCACCACGCGGTTCCACCAAGAGATGGCCGGCGGAAAGTTTGTCGACGTGATTGTCGACGAAGCCCACGATCCCCACAGCCTCGCGGCGTTCAAGGGCAATATCGACATGGCCAAACTCCGCGCTGTGGTCGACGAGTACGGCGCCGACCGCGTGCCTTACGTGTCGTTCGAGACCAATGTGAACATGGCCGGCGGGCAACCGGTGTCGATGGCGAAC
>CAZHMP010000222.1:0-2940 GCA_964533595.1 uncultured Acidimicrobiales bacterium
GCATTCAGATTGGCTTCCATTCGTCGATGTGCTCCGGAAATGTCATCCAGGACGAACCGGCTGTCGACCACCGGCGCCAGCAAACCGGACGACACCATTGGCAAAATTTCCGACGAGAACCTCTGAGTCAGAGCAATCTTTTGCTCGATCGGACGAGCTCGCAACGTGGTGCCGATCAGTGCGGCACGCTTCATCAGCAGTGCCCCCACATCAAATGGCACGGAACCCCCGGCCATGAGCCCGACTTGCACAATGCGCCCACCGACGGCGACGCATGCAACATTGCGAACCAGATAATCACCACCGATCACGTCGAGCACGACATCAACGCCGACCCCACCCGTTGCCACGCTCACCGCCTCCACATAGTCGCTGGACCGATAGTCGATCACCACGTCGGCTCCGAGCGAATGGCAGACATCGTGCTTGCCCGACGATGCCGTGACGATGATTCGCGCACCGATTGCCTTGGCAATCTGGATCGCCGCCGTGCCCACTCCAGACGCCCCCGCGTGAACCAGCGCCCAACGGCCCGAGGTGAGACCACCTTGAACAACCAGCGCGTCCCAAGCGGTCATGAATACTTCCGGAACAGCACCGGCCTCCTGAAGCGACAAGTTCGCCGGAACTTGCATCGTCATGCGTTCATGCATCGAGATCATCTGGGCGTACGCGCCGCCGTTGGTTATGCCCATTACCGCGTCGCCGACAGACCGCTCCGCGACTTGTTCACCCACGGCCACCACCGTGCCGGCAAACTCGAGTCCGGGAATCTCATGCGCCATCGGAGGCCCCGGATAGAGCCCCATACGTTGCAACAAATCGGCGCGATTCACCGCGGTCGAAACGATCTCGACCAGCACCTCCTCGGCACCAACAGCGGGATCAGGCACCTCCCTAATCTGGAGCACCTCGGGCCCACCGTGTTCTTCCAGCACGACTGCTCGCACAGCTCACTCCCTTCCAGCGACATGGCTCAGTTGTCGAGGAAACGTACCTCGTCGCGGTAGGGGAAGAAATCCGGAAGTTCACCAACCTCGTGCTGCGCCTTCATGTCGTTCCAGAACTGAGCGGTGCAGATTTCTCCGTGTCGGGTATCGATCACCTCGGAGATGATTTTTGGAGATCGCAGGAAGGTTCGAAACTCCTCGGGGAAAACATCGTTGGGAGCTACCGGAAACCACGGTTGATCGAAGAGATCATCGTCGTAGTTGTCGCTCACCGGGAGATCGCGAAAGTTGACTTCAGACAGAAGCGTCAGCTCGTCGTAGTCGTAGAAGACCACGCTGCCATGCCGTGTGACCCCGAAGTTCTTTGGAAACAGGTCGCCCGGGAATATGTTGGCCGCGGCCAGGTCCTTGACCGCATTGCCGTAGTCGATCGCCGCCACACGAGCTCGATCGCGGGACATTTCACGCAGATACAGATCGAGCGGGTAGAGCCGGCGCTCCGTGTACACGTGATGGAGTATCACCTCGTCATCGGTGATGGTCACCAGCCTCGCGCAGTCCGCTCTCAACTCATCGAGCAGGTCATCGTCAAAGCGATCCCGCTGGAAGCTCAGGTTCTCGAACTCCTGTGCATCCACGAGTCGCCCCACACGATCATGCTCGAAGACCAATTTGTAGCGGCGACGAACCTCATCGGGGGTGGTGCGCTTGCTCGGCGGGAACCGGTCCTTGATGATCTTGAACACGACGTCGAACGACGGCAGTGCAAACACGGCCATCACCATTCCCCTCACACCTCGGGCCCTCTCGAACCTGGTGTTGGAATGGTCCATGTGGCGGTACAAAGCCCGAAACAAGTTGGTCTTGCCGTGCTGGCTGTAGCCCATAGATGTGTAGAGCTCGGCCAGTGGTTTCACCGGCAGCAGAGTCTTCACAAACCCGACAATGGCGGCCGGGCTACTGCAAACAACATGGAAATAGGACCGGGTGTATCCGAACAGTCGGCTGGCGTCCCACTCTGTGAGTATCACGGCGTCGGCCTTTGCGCCGTTACCGATATTCACCAGCGGCACGATGAGTGGTGAGACACGGTTGAGCCAGCGCAGCCTTCCGACCAGGTAGGCGCCTTTGTTTCGGTAGAACACCGAGTGGAGCATTTCGACCGAGTCGACCCCATCCCAGATCCGTTCCACATGATCAGTGATGCGTGCGGCGACCAGTTGGGAGTCTCGGGCCATATCTTCGAATTGCCCGGCCAAAGGGCTGGTCTCCAATACTTCCCGGATCGTGTCGACCATGCGCTCCGTGACGAGAAACTTTCGAAACTCCCCTCCGCTGGCATGGATCGGGGGCAGCGCCGTGGGACCCAGCCACAAGAATTCGAGCTCGGGGTCGAGACCGACTATCCCAAACAAGCGACGGGTGACCGAGTTGTAGAACGTCTCGGCCAACTCCAGATCGACGCGCTTCGAGATCAGCTTCACGTATCGCCGGCGCGTCTCGACCCATGCGACTCGAGCGTCGGCATCATCGTCAGGCAAGGTTGCCTGGCAGGCTTCAACCGCACGGGCCACGGACTCTTGGTGGAGCTCGAGACGCTCGGTGGCGTCGCGCTGACCTGCTGCCCAGTCGCGTGACAAGAACGCTTGGCCGGCCCGTTGAGTGACTTCGAGAAATCTCTCATGAAAGTCATTGAACGAGTCGAGCAGCATGCGAGCGTGCCGTTCGGCCAACGCGTCAACACTCGTCTGGCCGGCGGTCAAGATAAACCCTGCTGGCCATCTCGGCCGAGACGAAGCCCGTTGTTCGAAGCCGCGCCGCTGCCCCAGTCGGCAAAGAAGCTGAAGCGATCACCTCTGATGACGGTGACTCTCCATTCGACAACCCGATCACCATGTCGGCCAAGGCGTTCAACCCTGAATGCCGCTCCGTCGGCAGGCATTTGCAGGTCGGAACGAACCGACTCATCCGGGATCACAGGGGTGATGTG
>CAZHMP010000223.1:0-2933 GCA_964533595.1 uncultured Acidimicrobiales bacterium
GGAACTGTGCGAGAGACAGAGCGATATCGCCGGTGCCGGGGGGAAGATCAATCAGCAGATAGTCGGGGTCGTCCCAAAAGACATCAGTGAGGAATTGCTCGAGGGCCTTGTGAAGCATTGGGCCGCGCCAGACGATCGGTTGGTCCTCACGAGCGAAAAATCCCATGGAAATACATCGCACGCCATGGGCCTGCGGGGGAATGATCATGTCGTCGACCACGGTCGGGGAACGGTCGATTCCCAGCATTCTCGGAACAGAAAACCCCCAGACATCGGCGTCGACCACGGCCACGGAGGCTCCCGTGTTGGCCAATGCAATCGCCAGATTCGTCGTGATCGAAGACTTGCCGACGCCGCCTTTGCCCGACGCGATCAGCAGCGACCTGGTGCGATTCGTGGAGGATGAGAAGGGGATTTCGCGACCTTCGGCGTGTCCCATGGACGGCTGCGATCCAGCGGTCGAGGACGGGTCACCGATGAGCAATTCCCTCACCGCGGCACGCTGCAACTCATTCATCACTCCGAGATCGAAGGTGACCACGGCCACTCCCTCAATCGCTGACACCGCATCGACAATCAATGCCTGCAGGTGGTTGCTACCGGGGTGGTCGTCCACCACAAGATCAAGGGCTATCTCGACTTGGCCTCCGTCGACCGACACCCCTCTCACCATTCCGAGGTCGGCTATGTTGCGTCGAAATTCGGGGTCTTCAATTCCATTCAAAACTTCGAGAACGGTTGATTCGTTCACGGGCATTGAGCGCTCCGGGGGGTTTGGTTGGGGAAGCCGCCGGGAATTTCCCCTACGACGGTAGGTAGAATACCGGCGTGGATCGCACGACCCCCATCCCGGCCGACTCTTCCAACTCGGGTGAATTGAGTCCAACGGAGTTCGCGTCGGCGGTCACCGCCATCACATCGGCATTCGGTGATCCAACACGCCGCAAGATCTACCTGCTGGCCCACGAACACGCCGATGGGATCACCGCCACCCGTGCCGCAAAGGCATTCGACCTCCATGCCAACGTTGCTCGCCACCACCTCGACAAACTCGCTTCCGGGGGTTACCTCGACGTGGAGGTATCACAGCCGTCAGGGGAAGCCGGTCGACCGTCCAAGCGTTATCGGGCGTCTCAATCCGAGGTCAAGCTGGAGGTCTCGGTCAAGCACGACGACATCCTGGTCGCGTTGCTGGCCAAGGCGCTGTCGATGTTGCCTCCCGACGTAGCCGAGGAAATGGCTGAAGAAGTTGGAATCGAGTACGGCAAGGCAATGACGGAGTCGATGGACCCCAATGCGACCCAGCGTTCATTTCGCGGGGCGCTGCATGCCGCAGCCGACGCATTGTCGAGCCACGGTTTTGCATCTCGCGCCGAAGACTCGGACGACGAGGTCCAGATCATCTCCGCCAACTGCCCATTTGGCGATGCCGTGATCGAATCTCCGGTGATATGCGCGGTCGATCGTGGAATGGTTCGAGGCATTCTCAGCGAGCTTTACGGTCCCGCCACCACCGATACATCCTCCTCCAAACCCCAGGGCGACGAAATCTGCGTCACCAGCGTCTCGCTCTGATCGACAAAACACGGTTCTCAATAGCCCACGGCCGACTCGAGCGCCTACAGTTCCTCGAAATGGCAATTTACTTGGTCCGCCACGGCACTGCCGGCTCACGACCTTTCCCTCACGGAGACGATCTCCAACGCCCGCTCGACCAGCGCGGAAGGACACAGGCTGAAGATCTGGCCCGGCATTTCGCGGATTTCAAGCTTCGCGCTGTGTGGACCTCGACCGCCACCCGATGCTTCGACACGGTGAGTCCGACTGCGTTGGATCACGGGTTGCGAGTCCAAATTCGCAATGAATTGACCGAGGGGTCACCCCCGGCCACGCTCACCGAATTGATCCGGTCGGAGGCCAATCTCGATGGCGATGTGGTGATGTGCAGCCACGGTGACTTGATTCCCAAGGTGATCAACACGCTGCTCCGCGACGGGACGTCGATGGTCGGCCCGCGCGGCTGCGAAAAGGGCTCGATCTGGACCCTCGACACCAAAGGCCGCGACATCGTGCGGGCGACCTACCTCGCCCAGCCCGGCCTCAACCAAACGAAATAACTTCGGCCAGCGCCGTCTCGTCGATCACCGATACGTGGCGATAGCCGGTCTCGATCAGATTTTGGTCTTCCAGACGTCGCAGCGATTGGTTGACGCTGGTGCGACGAGCCCCGAGGAGTCGAGCGAGGGTCTGCTGACTGACGGTGACGCCCTCGCTGCCGGCCTCACGAAGCAACCAGGAGGCAACCTGTCGGTCCAGATTTCCCACCAGCAGATCGCTGACGCGGTCTTGCATCTCCGACATCCGGCCCGCGACCGACACCAACCAACGTCGGGCCAGCATGGGGCGCTCTCCAAGCAACGAGAACAGCTTCAATGAATCGATGCCCAAGACAGAACTGTCGTCAACTGCCCTTGCTTCGGTCGGTTCGCCCGTGCGCAGAAACAGAGGAATGTCACCAAATACGGCCCCTGGGCGCAAAAGCTGGACAACCACTCGCCGAGAGCCGAAATCGCGCGCCAACTCGACCGTGCCCGAGCGCACGATTCTGACCCGATCCGGCAACTGATCACGCTTGTAGATCTGGGTTCCACCGGCGTATCTCACTTCGGTGAGATGACTCGCCAACTCTTCCAAATCATCACACGACAGCGGGGCCAGATTGCCTCGTCCGAGTGAGCTCGCCAGCCATTCGACAAGATCTGCTGGGCGTTCTGTCTTGGTCACCATGGAGTCGAAACCCATCCGGAGCCCATCGTGTTCCGTTGATGCCCAATGCCCGAGGCATCAGAGTCCGATCACTTCAACATCCGGGTCGAATGAACCGATCGCAAACCAAAATGTGTCAAGGTGCTCCACGGGTTCGAGACGGGTGC
>CAZHMP010000224.1:0-2877 GCA_964533595.1 uncultured Acidimicrobiales bacterium
TCGCCGATCAGATCGGTACCGAAACCGAGCGTGATGCCGGCGTCGTGGGCTCGTTCGAGCGACGCTAGCCCGGAGTCGAGAACGACGGTATTCTTCTCGAGGTTGGCGCCTGGCAGTCCGAGTTGGCGGCCGATCTCGTCCATTGCGTGATACGTCACGAGTGTTGGAACGACGACGGCGCCTGCATCGGCGATCAGTGAGGCGGTTGCATCGTCCATGAGGTTGCCATGTTCGATGCAGTGCACGCCTTCGTTGACCGCCATGGCGATCGCCTCGGGCGTGTACGCGTGAGCCGAGACGTAGGTTTGACGGTGCGCAGCCTCGGTCACGACTGTGCGGATCTCTTCGGGGGTGTATTGGATGCTCTCGAGAGGGTCCGCCGGAGAGGCGACACCACCTGAGACGTGGATCTTGAGGAAGTCACTTCCATCTCGCAGCAAGTGCCGGGACGCCTTTCGGACCGCATCGACACCGTCTGCGACGATCGACAACACGTTTGAGTCCAGTAGACATCCGCAGCTCGCCACTTCGATGTCACCGGACCGTGGGTCGCCGTGTCCGCCGGTCTGGGTCAGCATCATTCCGGCACGAACGATGCGCGGCCCGGATGTTGCGCCGTCGCCGATGGCTCGCATCAAGCCGTTGACCTCACCGCCGAGATCGCGAACCGTGGTAAATCCACGCTCGACGGTTGCTTGCGCGAGTCGTGCCATGACGATCCCGAACTGGACCTCAGACCATGCTGCGAGCGCGTGGAAGTTCAGTGTGGCGAGGCGGAAGTGGACGTGCCCGTCGATGAGTCCGGGCAGAACGAAGCGGCCGCCGGCGTCGACATCGACGTCAGTTTCCCCTTCGTAGCGGCCCGTGACGTCGACGATCACACCGTTTTCGATGATCAAGGTCTGGTTCTCGGTATAGGTCATCATCTCGGTGTCGAGCACGGTGCCGTTGCGAATGACGCTTCTCGTCGACTCGGGGGCGAATGGGTTGTCGCTGGTCATCTCAAGTGCTGCCTTATGTGGTTGGTTCCCTGATGGTGGCGCTGACGATCGTGACTGGTTCAGTGAGGATTTCTCCGGTGAGCAGCTCGATGGGACTGACTCCGCCTCGTTCTCGTTGTGCGATTGCGGTCACGACGTCCAGGCCAGATGTGACCGACCCGAAGGCCGGAAAACCTCGCTCGTCGGGTTCGCTGCGTCCGCCGGAGTCGAGCTCGGGGTAGTCGTCGAGGCAGATGAAGAGCTCGGGGAGGACGTGTCCGGTGATGAGGAGATCGCGGGCGAGCGACACGGTACCGCGGCGATGTGTCAGGCCGGTTTGGTTGGTGGAGTCGATTGTCTCGAGCAGGTCGATATACGGAAGCGGGGTGTTCGTGTCGGTGAAGAGCGGGGCAAGCGGTCCGCCCTGGATGAGGGGAATGCGGTCCTCGCTTCCGAGAGTCGTCGAGCGGAAGAACGCTGCGCCGTCGAAGTGCTTGGCCTCGACAAGACTTCGCACGAATCCTGCGGTGTGTGGTGCTCGCGTCTCATCGATTTCGATCTCGATCGCACCGAGGGCCGTGTCGAGCACGAACCGTGAGGACGTCATGTCGGCTCCGTCGCCAGCAGCACCTGCAACGTCGCGGCGCTCAGCATCGACAACTCGGCACTCGGATCGGGCTCTTTAGACGGAAGTTGTCGCTGAACGAGCATGCCCAGCAAATGGGACCGTACGAACCGGCGCGCCAGCACGAGCCGATGGTCTGGAAGACCAAGATCCGAAAACGATTCGCTCCACAGCTCGTCGATGCGGTCCCGTGCGGCTTGAAAGAGCGGTGACAACCGAGCCGCAAGTTCTTCGCTGAGGTTCGGGTCGGAGGAGATCATAAATGCGGCACGACACATCGGTTGCTGGTACGACGTC
This sequence comes from uncultured Acidimicrobiales bacterium, assembly GCA_964533595.1. Classification (GTDB taxonomy): domain Bacteria; phylum Actinomycetota; class Acidimicrobiia; order Acidimicrobiales; family Aldehydirespiratoraceae; genus SZUA-87. The sequence goes on from CAZHMP010000224.1 coordinate 1,903, forward strand.
CACATCTCGTCGACGAGCGATCGAACTCTGTCCGCCGGTGCCGCCGACCCAGCGCACGTGCCTTCGAGGCGCTCAACCAAATCGTTCCAGCCGGCCGACACCACCGCGGTCAGCAGATCGTGTTTGCTCGAGAAGTGGTGCTGTAGCGCGCCCTTGGTGACGCCTGCGCGTCGAGCGATCTCCGCCAGTCCCGTCGCCGGTCCTGTCTCGACAACGGCGTCGACCGCCGCGCTGAGTACAGCCGCGGTCGTCGCCTCACGTCGCTGCTGTTGCGTCCGCCTCCCAGGTATCCCTTGCGTATCTACGACCGTCATGATGGTCAACATACCATCCGTACGGCATGTAACCGAACGAGAACGCCGAGCGCTGGTCAGTTTTCACGCCTCAGCTGACCCGATCGAGAAGCCTGAGGGAGCGCTGGACGAGTTGATCGGTGGCGGCGGCGTCGTACGTGGGTAGGGAATTGTCGAGGAAGAGATGCTGGCTACCGGAGTAGAGAAACAGTTCGGCGATGTCGGTGCCGACGGCTTCGACAAGTGCCCGAGCAGCGTCAACGTCGCCCTCGTGGGCGAAGAACTCGTCGTCGTCCATGCCGTGCACCTGAACCGGGAGCCCGTCGGGCCATGGGCCGATCGCCCACTCGCCGGTGATCGGCAGGCACGCCTCGTACAGCAGTGCCCCCTGCGCGCCGGGGCGGGTTTGAGCCAGTCGTTGCGCGGTCATCACGCCCATGGAGATGCCGGCGTACACGAGGTCGGCCGGAAGGCCGGCGAGCGTGCGTTCGACCCGCTCGGCGAGCGCTGCATCACCGATGCGCTTCATGATGGCGAACCCCTCCTCGAGCCCGGCGGCAACCTCTCCGTCATAGAGATCGGGGGTGTGCACCGTGTGCCCACCAGCCTCGAGCCGCCGGGCCAGAGCCTGCACCCCGTCGGTGAGGCCGAGAACGTGATGGAACAGAACAACCTCAGCCAC
>CAZHMP010000225.1:0-2818 GCA_964533595.1 uncultured Acidimicrobiales bacterium
GGTAGTCGGTGCGGCGGTTGTTGTTGTGGTCGTTGTGGTAGTCGGTGCGCTCGTTGGTGAATCGGGTGCACCAAGTTGCTCGCCGGCGAGAATGTCCCAACCCTGCGAGATGTCAAGCGGCGTCAGAGGTGTACCAAGGGCTGCCCCCTCGAAGTTCCAGAAGTCTCCTTGGCGCTGCGTCGTGTCGAGGTTCTCCCAAGACGCAAAGTTGATCGATCCGCTGAACGGTCCTGGTCCCACGTCACCGCCGGGAAGACTCGTCAGGAACCAAATCGTGCCGGATGCGTCGGCGATGACTCCCACCGGCGTTGACTCGCCGGCATCGGTTGTCCCGTATGCGTCGATCGCCACTGGCTGGCCGTGAGACGGCACCTCGCCTTCAACTCCGAAATCGAACATGGCGCCGTCGGCCAGCTGAAAGTAGAAATCGAGCCACCACGAGTCGAGAGCGGGGGGTCCATCGGCCCACGACGCGCCGGTCGTGATTCCCAACGCCAAATTCCCGTCCGGCCCAGTGGTGATGGTGACAGCTTCTGGAACGACCGACGGATCTGCGCCGGCTCCCTGTGCCGCACTGACGCCCATCGTGGCCACTGAGACCACTGCCAGCGCGCCGACGAATGCAAGGACACGATTCATGCCCACCCCCCGTTGTCTGGAACTGCGAGGAGTGTATATGAAGAAAATTACGCTGTAAATACCATCGTGTGTGTCAGCGGATGGCCTTCACACTGCGGTGTGCGACCGGCGTGGAGGTCACGATGTTGGTGATTGTGTCTCCAAATTCCCAGAACTGTTCGACCAGTTCACCCAGGTGCTCAACGTCACGGAGACGAACACGCAGCACGTGGCTCTCGGAACCGGTCACCCGATGGCACTCGACCACCTCGTCCATCCGCTCGGCCAATTCGTCGATCTTGCGCGACTTCGGGCCTGCGGAACGGACCCTCACGATGGCCAGCATTGGAAACCCGAGAGCGCCGGGGTCGACGCGAGCGTGGTAACCGGTGATCACTCCGTCGCGTTCAAGGCGTCGGATGCGCTCGGTGACTGCAGGGGCCGACAGCCCCACCTTCTCACCGAGTTCTCGGTAGCTGATACGAGCATTTTGTTGCAGCTCGTCGAGTATCGCTCTCGCTATGACATCGGTCATATCTTCAGATTACCATTAGAAAGTAAGGTCATGAGTAGATATTACTTAGGAAAGCAAGGGCGATGGGGTCGATTGGCATCAAAGTCCGTCAATTGCAATGTCGAGTATCGCGTAGCCTTGAACCATGACAAATTTCGACAAGAGCTTCGCCAATCTCCTGGTCGTTTGGAATCGCCACCAGGAACTCCGCTCCTCCAATGCCCCGCTGTCCGACTTGGCTTCCTCACACTTTGACCTCGACGTAGCGCGCCGTATGTTCCGATGAATCCAACCTGAGATCGAAGCGGGATAGGGGTCGCTCGGCCGCGGTGAGTGGACAAGCGCGGTCAACGACTTACTCTTTGCCCATGCCGATCTCAGATATTGCTGCCATCGAGAACGCAGAATCGGTGGCGGAGGCTCTCAGAGCCCATCAATACCTGCCCGATGATGGCTTGGCCACGTCAATCTTCTTGGCGCTCAGGCTCAAGAGGCCTCTACTGCTAGAGGGCGAGCCTGGAGTTGGAAAAACCGAGGTGGCGAGAGTTCTCGCCAGTTGGATCGGCGGTCCGCTCATCCGGTTGCAGTGTTATGAGGGTATTGACGTTTCGCAGGCGGTCTACGAATGGGACTACGCCCGTCAGCTACTCCACCTTCGAACCGCGGAAGCGACGGGAAGGGCCACGGGAGCGTCCACCGATCAACTCGAGGACGAGTTGTATGACGAGCGGTTTCTCGTGCGGCGCCCGTTGCTCCAGGCGATTGCCCACGGTGATGGTCCACCGCCGGTGCTGCTCGTTGACGAGGTCGATCGCGCCGACGACGAGTTCGAAGCGTTCCTGTTGGAAATTCTGGCCGACTACGCGGTAACTGTTCCCGAAATCGGAACATTCACTGCAGCAGAGCCACCGGTTGTGGTTGTCACATCCAATCGCACCAGAGACGTTCACGACGCGTTGAAACGTCGTTGCCTCTACCACTGGGTGGAACACCCCGGCCAGGCCCGAGAGGTCGGAATCATTCAAATGCGGGCTCCAGAGGTGAGCGAACGGCTGGCAAAGCAGGTGGCTGCAGCGACGGCATCAGTGCGCGAAATGGGCCTTTACAAGCCGCCGGGCGTGGCCGAGACCATCGACTGGGCTCGAGCTCTCACGCTGCTTGGTGACGAAGACCTCATCGAGGCCCACGTGATCGAGACTCTCGGAACGCTCGTGAAGTATCGCGAGGATCAAGATCGAGTTCGTGATCATGATCTGGCGTCCATCCTTTCGACAGCTCGTGACATCTCCAACACCTGAGTCGGCTGCGGTCGGCTTCGCAACCACGCTTCGTCGGTCGGGTCACGATGTTTCGCTGACGTCGTCGATGCTTTTTACCGAGGCATTGAGTGCAGTGGGTGTCGACAATCCGAGCGGCGTCTATTGGGCGGCGAGATCCACGTTGGTTCATCGGCCGGAGGACATTCCAACGTTCAACGGCGTGTTCGTTGCCTACTGGGGCGGAATCCCGTCGGGTCTTGTCTGGAGACCACCCCAGGAGGAGGTGTCGATCACCATGGAGACCGATGACCCTGGGGCCACCGGACCGGAGCCCGACCAGAATCCGGATGATGGAGAAACCATCACGGTCACCTACAGCGCGGCCGAGATACTGCGACAAAAGGATTTCGCCAACTACACCGACCAG
>CAZHMP010000226.1:0-2790 GCA_964533595.1 uncultured Acidimicrobiales bacterium
ATGAACGCCGAGGAGGCGAAGTTGGGTCGGGTGCGACTCCAGTACGGGAGCGAACTCACCCGCGAAGTGAATCGTCGCCAGCTGAATCGCCTCCGGCCCAAGATGGACATGCTCGAGGTTCGTCTCGAGGACATGGACCGTATGGGGGTCGACATCCAGGCGGTGGCCGTGGCGGTCTACCAGTACTACTACTGGGCCGACGTCGAACTTGGGGCGAAAGTCGCGCGCACTGTCAACGAGGAACTGGCGGAGCAAACAGCGAAGTTCGCCGGACGATTCTCACCATTGGGGACGGTTCCGTTGCAGGACACAGACGCTGCGATCGCAGAGCTGCGGTACTGCGTCAACGAACTCGGCATGCGCGGACTCGAGATCGGAAGTCACGTTGAAGGTGGTGAGATATCCGATCCCCGACTGGACCGATTCTGGGCGGAGGTCGAGAGGCTCGGTGCGGTGATCGTGGTGCACACCGATGGCCATACTCACAAGGACCGGCTTCAGGGACACAACTTCGTAAACATCATCGGGCATGCGTTCGAGGCCACTTTGGCTACCGCCCATCTGATCTTCAACGGAGTAATGGAGAGGTACCCCGCGCTGAAGATCGTGGTGGTACACGGCGGCGGTTACCTTCCTGCTTACGCCGGCCGCATCGACCATGCGTGGCGAGCTCGCGACGACGTTCGCGATGGTCTCCCGAATCCTCCCACCGACTACCTCAAGAAGTTCTTCTTCGACACCATGGTGTTCGAACCCGACCAACTTCGATTCCTGATCGACAAGTATGGCGCCGATCATGTCATGCTCGGTACCGATTACCCCTATGACATGGGCGAAGAAGACCCTCTGGGCCTCATCGGGTCGGTGCCGGGTCTAGCCCAGAATCAAATCGATTTGATTGCGGGCGGTAACGCCGCCCGGCTTCTCGGGTTCGCCTAATCCCCAATCCACCGATTCGATCATGTTCGACGGGTGGATCAGTCATCGAACACGGTCTCAGCCGCATCTTGGCTGGGGGCACTGTACGTGGTCTTCGGAAGCTTGTTGATCGGGATCCGATCCTTCTTTGACGCCATCCGCAGGCTGTTTCGAGCAACATGCGCGTTCGAACGACATGTGCGAGGTGACCACAGAATTCCCTGGATAGGGATGGGTCCGGTTTTGCCGATTCTCGGCGGTTTACTCGCTAGCCCTGGCCCCATCCGAGCGAGTTGGCCCAGTGGGCCAGACGACCGAGACGCCCTCCTCTGGTCGGCGGTGGATCCTCGATGGCGCACTCGGTGTGAAAGGCGTGACCATCGATCACCACACGATCCGAGTCGGAGTTGATCACGAGACCACAGGATTGGCATCGGTGAGCATCGTCCGCCATTGGCACACGTTACCAAAGCCGAGATGTTGGCTTCCCGGGCCGGAATCGTCGTCGGATCCCTGTGTGAGTGCTGCCACCTCAATTCGCGACCGCCCCCGCCGACTTAGTAGTCATGAGGTTCGGCGCGTCTGGAAATCGCAGTAGCGGTGATTGGCCCGCGGATGTGGCCTCTTCGTCAACCGTGAATAGTCCGCTGCAGAGCGACGCCGCCGAACGCGAACCGACTCGAGAGCAGCTCAGCAGTACTCTCGACGCACTGTCCGAGCGAATCTGTCGCTACTCGCTCGTTGACCACACCATCATCTACTGCAACAGCGCCTGGGCGGCCGCGCACCGTGTACGTCCAGAGCAGCTGATAGGTCGCAAACTCGACGAACTGCTGAACCCAGTTGAGAAGCGCGCCTTGGATGTGCAACTGAGCTTGCTCGGCCCTGACACTCCAACTCTTAGGAACCCCAAGTTGGTCCCTGCGTCCGACCTGCCCGACCGCTGGGTCCGCTGGGTTGACTACTACGTGGCAGGAAAACTGGGGCCCGAGGTACTCGCCGTCGGCCGAGACGCAACTGATGAACACTTGGCAACCCAGCAGTTGGAGATGAGTGAGGCTCGATTCCGCGAGTTGGCCGATCGATCGGCAGATGTCGTCTGGCGCTTCTCCCTGGTCCCCGTTCCCCATTTCGACTACGTGAGCCCTTCGGTGTACAACGTGATAGGAATCACGGCTTCAGAATTACAGTCCGACTTGGACCTGTTTCTCGGCGCACTTGACGAGGACGGTCGGTCGATGGTCACCGCGGCCATCAACGGGGAGAGGCTGCCTCGCCGCTATGACATGACGTTGCATCACGTCGATGGATCCCGTGTGATCGGCGCGGTCAGCATTGCTGATGTGAGCCACGGGGTACAGGGCGTACTCCGGGATGTGACCGAGATCCGCTCCGTACAAGCTGAGCTGGCAAAGCAGGCTATGCGAGATCCGTTGACGGGCCTTGCGAACCGGCGCCTCTTCGACGAGATGCTCGACTCCGCGCTCCACCGAACACGACGAGCGGACGACCCGGTCATGATCGCTTACATCGACCTCGATGACTTCAAGTCAGTCAACGACGTCCACGGCCACGTCGTCGGTGACTCGGTCCTGCGAGAAGTTGCCAGACGTCTACAGAGTGCGGTCCGAGATGGGGACCTGGTCGCGCGAGTCGGTGGCGACGAGTTCCTGATACTTCTCGAACCACTTCCGACCGACAGCGAGAAATTGGTAGAGCGAATCAAGGCGACAATGGCTCACCCCATCGAAATCGGCGACGACGAGACGGTGACCATCGGAGCCAGCGTGGGTACGGCCGAAACTGGCTCGGTAGGGCGTGATCCCACTTCGCTGATCGAAGCGGCGGATGCCGACATGTACACCGACAAGC
>CAZHMP010000227.1:0-1379 GCA_964533595.1 uncultured Acidimicrobiales bacterium
GGTTGGTATCCGGACCCTGAGGGTGGGTCGGCGCAGCGCTGGTGGGACGGCAACGCTTGGGCCCCGAAGAACGCCAAAGGGCAGAGCGCAGCGCTCGCAACGTTGCCGAGAACCCTCGGATGGCAGGTGGTGGTGGGTCCAAGCCTCCCGGCGTTGGCGCCGTTGGCGGGTCGAGGCTTGCGGGGCCATCTACGCAGTCCCGCCATGTTGTTGGCTTTCACCACAGCGATGTCTGTGATACCTGCGATGGTCACCAACACACCCGGAGCGGGCCACTTGGCGACGCTTCGTCTCGCCACCGGGCTGGTTGCCGCCCTTGGAGTGGGGGCACTTCGTCGTGTTCCCGAGAAGTGGCGGCCCTTGGTGGCGATACTCCCGATGATCTTCATGGGGGTGCAGATCGCGGCGATGGCTTCCACCTTCAGCTCTTATCGCGGCTCGGGTAGCTCCATCGGCGCGGCGGCTCCTCACTTGCTCAGCACCGCAATCACAATTGTGATGGCGTTGAGAACCCTGCCGATGGTGTTGCGTGGTCGCGGTCGCCGGGGTGGGCGCGCTCTCGCCCGTCAGTTGCCGGTCTGATCGACCAGCAAACGCCCGTCGACCCACCCGGTCCAGCCGTTTGACGCGTCGATGTGGGCCCAGTCGCCGGAGCGTTCGAGGAGTCTGACCTGTAGGCCGGCATCAAGTCGAACGTCGGCTGCCAGAGCTGGGTCGGGGGCGGTCCGACTGTCGAGTCCGTCATCCGGGACGGTGTGAGTGGCCGCCCAGCTCGCCTTGCCGCGACGACGCGATAGGGCCGCGGCGGCCACGCCCGTGGCGGCAATAGCGGCCCCGGCCGCGATGCTTCGTGTGCCAAGGCCCCTACCGGAGGAAATCCCTCCGGCCGTCGCGCCTGCCCCGAGATCGCTTGCGCTGTCTGGAAGCGGTGCCGGGTCTGGCCCATCGATGGGATCGCTCGAGCGATTGGCAAGAGCACGACCCGCTCGCTCGATGGCTCGCTGGATTGCTGCATTCGTGTCGAGGTGATCTGTTCCCTTGCCGATCGGAGGAAACGTCGAATCGGTGATCACTTCCTCACCGTCGATCAGCCTCACTCGGATGTCGGCTCCCATGGGAAGCACCATCAACGAACGTTCACCCACAATGGCGTGCACGACCCTCGGCGCAGCGACGGGCCCATCGACGATGATCTGCAGACCGGGCCCGATCGCGATGCAGCCGTCGCTATCGACGGACGCCAGCCACTTGGAGTCAGATGTGGCGACCGGGGCGTTCGAAAACCTCGCGATGAGAGTCATCAAGGCAATGGACGAGGCTCTCAACGCAGTGACTCCCGGACCACCTGATGCCACGGCTGCAGCCACCGCCGCCAATTC
>CAZHMP010000227.1:1479-2766 GCA_964533595.1 uncultured Acidimicrobiales bacterium
CGTTGAGCAGTGCCTTTATCCCGTTGAGCACCATCTCCACGCCGTAGACCAGCATGTCCTCGGTCTTTTTGGCCCCCATTGAGGCGGTCCACAGTTCCTCGAGAGCCTGCAATGCTTCCTTGAGCGGGCTGGAACCGAGCCCGGTTTCAGAGGCGATACGTCTGAGATGTCGGATCAATTGGGCCAGCGTCGATCGCGCCAAGGAGAGGGCAGGTCGAAGAAAGTATTCGTCGAGGGTCGGTGAAACCTTCTCGAACAATAATCCGACACGTGATGCGAACCACTTGCCGACTTCGCCGTAAGTGAACGCGAAGCTCATCAAGTCGCCGAGCAGCGACCCGATCGTATCGACAGCGTTGCCCGCAGCGTCGTAGTAGAGGGTACCGAAAGAGCATGTGTACAGGCCCGCGAGTTCGGCGATTTCTATGGCGTTGACAACGTCGTCGTGTCTGTCTTCAGGTTGGGAAGCGAGACTCTGAAGTGTGGCGAAACGCCAATCCTCGATCTGATCGGCGCGCGCCTCACCTGCCAGGTCGCCGAGTGGATGTCTCGCTCTGGTGATGCGCTGACCAATTCGCTGCTCATAGAGCCGTAGTCTCTCTTCGAGTTCGTCATCGAAGATTCCGGCATGAGTGGAATCGTCGTCGAGTTCCTCGGGCTCGCGGTCCTCTGGATTGTGCAGACCGGGTAGACGAAGTTCCCAGCGCCCTGTCTCATCCGTCTTTCCGGTGACGATCGGATGTTCCTTGGATTCGCGTGGACCCACCAGCGAGATGGTTGCCTCGTTGACATCGGCGTCGTCGTGTTCTTCGGTTGGGGCGGTCTTGGTGGTCTCACAACGGGACCATCCGACGATCGTGTCGACTCGATCCGCGGCTTGGAACTCGATGGTGCTGTCCTCGAACTTCAATCCCTTCTTGTCGGATACGACGGTGAGCGAGAGGGCCGGGGCAAGCCAGAATGAGACTTCCCCCAGCGGCCAGGGATCACCCTGTTCAGATGGTGCCGACGCCTCGAGCGTCTCTTCGTAGACAACGTCTCGCTGGTAGCTCAGATTGGGGGTGGTCACGGTCAGCTCGACGGTGCCGTCGGATTCAGGTCCGACATCAAAATCCGATTGGTGAAGCCTGGACTCCGTGCGCCCCTCGACGTCTTTCAGCTCGAAGTGGATCGGCCCCGACCAGGGCTGTCTAGATTGCTTCGTGAGCACGCGAACGTTGAGTTGGTACTCCTTGTCGTCGGCGGGAATGGAGTCGGTCGGCTCGATCAGCTCGCACATGACTTCTG
>CAZHMP010000228.1:0-2750 GCA_964533595.1 uncultured Acidimicrobiales bacterium
GAGTGGAGCGGGTGACGGTAATCGAAACCGCATCATCAGCTTGGAAGGCTGAGGTTCTACCGTTGAACTACACCCGCGGGTGCGCACATGGTAGCGGTCCGCGCTCGCTACGACGCCTCCCGAATGGTCGGTGATTGATCCCAAGTCACGGCGGGTACGAGCGATGCGCCCCGTAGACTCCGCCCCCGTGAAGAGCAACATCGAAACACTTGAAGAGAATCGCGTAAAGGTGTCGGTCGAAGTCGACGAGTCGGAGTTCGACACGGCGATTGATGCCGCATTCAAGCGCATAGCTCGTGAGGTGAGAATGCCGGGATTTCGTCCGGGCAAGGCGCCCCGCCGAATTCTGGAGGCCCAACTCGGTCACCAAGTTGGGCGTGAGGAGGCCCTCCGGGAGGCCCTCCCTGACTACTACGCCCGCGCGGTCGTCGAGCACGACGTCGATGTCATCGCTTCCCCCGAAATCGAAATCACATCTGGCGAGGAGTCTGGCCCGGTCGTGTTCGACGCTGTGGTCCAGATCCGTCCCGAGGTGAACGCTGCCGGATATGACGGTCTCCGTGTGGAGATTCCCAGACCAGTTCCCGACGATGCAGAAATCGACGAGCAGGTCGACGCGATGCGCGGCCAGTTCGCAGAGCTCACCCCGGTCGATCGTGCCGCCGCCGATGGTGACCACGTCACTATCGATATTGCCGGCACTCATGAAGACGAAGCCGTGCCGGGTCTGACCACCACCGATTACGACTACGAGATCGGCAGCGGAGCCGTTGTTGCAGAAATCGACGAGAATCTCCGTGGCGCCTCGGCTGGTGACGATGTGGACTTCGACGCTGAGCACCCCGACCCCGACGAAGAAGCTCCACTCCACTTCTCGATTTCGGTCAAGGAGGTCAAGGAGGCGGTGCTGCCGGAACTCGATGATGAGTGGGCATCAAAGGCCAGCGAATTCGACACCGTTGAGGAGTTGCGAGCCGATTTGGTCAAGCGCCTCACGGCCATGAAGATCTCTCAGGCCCGCATGGCTGTTCAGCAGAACACCGGTGAGGCTCTGGCCTCACTCGTTGACGACGACATCCCGGAAGCAATGATCGAAAGCGAGATCAACGCCCGGATACAGGATTTCGTGAGCCGACTCCAGCAGCAGGGTGCCGACGTGGCCCAATACCTGGAGAGCATTGGAATGACGAGCGAGTCGCTCGTTGAACAGTTCCGTGAACCAGCCGAGCAAGCCGTCCGCGTCGATCTGGCTCTGCGATATGTGGCCGAAGCCGAGAACCTGGTCCCCGAAAAGGCCGAAGTGTCAGACGCAATCGCCGAGATGGCGTCCGAGGCCGGGCAGGACCCTGTCGAGCTCGAGGAGAGGCTCGCCGAGTTCGGTCAACTGTCGGCTCTCCGAGCAGATCTGGCCAAACAGAAAGCGCTTGAGTGGCTTACTGAAAATGTCGAACTCACCGACAGCGAGGGCGCAATAATCGAAAGATCAGAGTTGGAGTTCCCGGCTACCGACGACGATGCGGATAGCGTCGCGAGTCCGGAAGAAGACTCCAACGAAGATGACACTGCGGAGGACGACAAGTAGATGGACATCAACCCACGCAACTATCTGGTCCCAACCGTGGTTGAGCAGACCAATCGCGGCGAGCGGGCCTACGACCTTTACAGCCGGCTGCTGAAGGACAACATCATCTTCATCGGCACTCCGATAGATGACACCATCGCCAACTTGATCTGCGCTCAGATGCTCCATCTCGAGTCGGAGAACCCCGACAAGGACATCAACCTCTACATCAACAGCCCGGGCGGCGACATCAATGCGTTGTTCGCCATCTACGACACGATGTCCTACATCAAGCCCGACATCACCACGATTTGCTTTGGCCAGGCCGCTTCGGCCGCTGCGGTGCTGCTCGCCGCAGGCACTCCCGGTAAGCGACTCGCCCTACCGCATGCTCGGATTCTCATTCACCAGCCGTATGCAGGGGCACAGGGGCAAGCGAGCGACATCGAGTTGATTGCCGCAGAAATTGCCAGGCTGAAGAGTTCGCTCGAAGAGGTGCTTTCGCAGCACACCGGGCAGACCGTCGACAAGATTTCGTCCGACACAGATCGCGACTTCGTAATGACCGCCGCTGAAGCCAAGGAATACGGCATCATCGATGAGGTGATCGAAACGCGTAGTCTTGTCGACAACAGCGGCCCGATCAAAGCGATCGGCTAGCAAGAGGGAGACACTGGGTGGCCAAATTCGGCGAAGGTGGCGAACTTCTGAAGTGTTCGTTCTGCGGTAAATCGCAGAAGCAGGTCAAGAAGTTGATCGCGGGTCCCGGGGTCTACATATGCGACGAATGCATAGATCTCTGCAACGAAATCATCGAAGAGGAACTGGCCGACACCACCGAGCCCACCCTTGGCGAGCTTCCGGCGCCGCGCGAAATATATGAGTTTCTAAATGACTTCATAGTCGGCCAGGACAATGCCAAGCGGATTCTGTCTGTAGCTGTCTACAACCACTACAAGCGGGTGGAGCTCGGTGCCTCCGCCGATGGCGACGTCGAGTTGGCCAAGTCCAACATCTTGCTCATTGGCCCGACGGGCTGCGGCAAGACGCTCATGGCCCAGACACTTGCGCGCATGCTCAATGTGCCGTTCGCCATTGCCGATGCCACCGCGCTCACCGAGGCCGGCTACGTCGGCGAGGATGTGGAGAACATCCTGCTGAAATTGATTCAGGCGGCCGACTACGACGT
>CAZHMP010000229.1:0-2745 GCA_964533595.1 uncultured Acidimicrobiales bacterium
TTCCGGCGGCCGACGCGGTGTTGGCGTCCGGCCATTTCCTGGCCGACCACGGGAAGTAGCACTCCGATATCCGCCCGCGCGGCTACTCGCGGCGGGATCGGCGCGATCGGCAGGTGTCGGTGATGACTGCTACTACGAATGCGAAGTCGAGCCGGTCGTGTGGTGATCGGGGCTCGAGCGTCCCCGCGGGGACGTCGAGTGTGGTGATCGCGGACGCATGGCCGGTGAGTGGTTCCACTACGGCGGGCACGCCGGCGGGGTCGGTCCACACAGCAGTGTTGTCGACAAGAGTGAGCGCCCAACCGCCTTCATGAACCAGGTGGTGATGAAACCCGCACAGGCTGACCAGATTGTGAAGATCGGTTGACCCGCCATCAGCCCAATGCACGATGTGGTGGGCGTGAAGCCACGACGATGCCCCGCAGCCCGGAAACCGGCACATGCCTCGGTCGCGGCGTTGTAGTGCACGACGTAGCCGACGATTCGGGGTGCGTCGGGTGCGGCCCTCGTCGCGGACATGGCCGTCGTGTTGGAGAATCACCGACGCCCTGATGTCGCACGCCCAACGGCGGGCCACCACCGGAGCAACCCGAACCCCCGCCAGCGTGCATTCGCCGCCGGACTCGGCCTCGGGCTCGGGCTCGGTGAGGGCCTCCAGCGCCTCGGTGTCGATCACCAACGCCAGACGCCCCACATCGCCACGCTCCGCAGCGACCGGATCAGCCGCCAAGGCCTGTTCGACAAGTTGGGTTAGAGCATCGCATCGCATCGCCGCCATGCCCCCGCGTTGCTCCACCACCTCGCCACGCGTCGACCCCGATCCTTCGACGGCATCGTCGATCATTTGGCTGGTGAGAGTGTCGATCGCCGCCCACACCGTGGCAATCGCATCGCTGGGACCCACCACGGACATTTCGACCAGACCATCGCCGCGCCGGCAACGTGTCACGCTGCGACGCTGGAACGCCGTGCGGGCATCGCGGTTCTCGTCACGCTCGAGCGCCGAACGAACCTCGGCGACGATCCGGTCGAGTTGCGAACCGGTCGAATCCAAAGCCACCTCAAGCCAATGGCCGTCATCAACACCGGTGGCCACCCGGGTGACGGCCCGCACCTTCGAATAGCTGAGCCGTCCCTCACCAAACGCCGCAGCCACCAACGGCAACTCCTCGAGACAACGAGCCACACGGACCTTCTCACGGGCCGTATGCAACGACTCGCCGCACTTCCACGACAACCAATGTGCCGCTGATCGACAACCCCACGCCTTCCACGCCTCGCGCCGGTCGTACTCCGCGATTACCCCCAGAAGGCGGGCCATGCCAGCAGCCAAATTTCCCGACCAGCCAATGATCTCAGCCTCCAACCAACCCACCGACACCCCCCGAGGATCGATGGGATCAATCGCCGTCTCCAACTCGGTCGCCGTCTCCAACATGGTCATAGCCGCTCCTCAACACTTGTCTGGAACACCCACATTACGAACCGAGTACGACATTCTCCGGCGCCTCCGGGAGGGCGTCCGGGCCGGTGCACTACGGTCGCTCCACACCGCCACCGCCCAAGGAACTCGATGCCGCGCATACTCGACTACAACGGCCATGATGCCGACCGCACCGCCACCGTTGCCTCGATCGTCGCTCTCAAGAACCAATCCGCTCAATACGCCCAGACCACCGCCTCGAGTGCCGAGGAAGCCGCCGCGGCCGAAGCCGCCGGCATCGAGATGGTGGTGTGCATGGCCGACTCGGTGCCCGCTGTGAGGGAGGGCTCGTCACGAGTTTTCGTCACCGCGGCGATCGACTTCGGCGGCGAGATCACCGTCGACGACCTGCTGGCCACGGCGTTTCGTTCGCTCAACGCCGGGGCCGACGCCGTGATCACCGCCCGCCGGCTCGAAGCCGTGGAACTCCTCGCCGCCGAGGACATCCCGGTGATGGGCCACCTGGGTTTCGTCCCCAAGAAGTCGACGATCCTAGGCGGGGTCCGAGCCGTGGGACGCACCGCCGATGAAGCCACCGAGCTCTGGACCCGGTTCAAGCGCCTCGAGGATGCCGGTGCCTTCGCCGTCGAATGCGAACTGATCCCCGCCAACGTGATGGCCGAGATCAACCAGCGCACCTCAATGGCCACCATCTCACTCGGGTCGGGCCCTCACGCCGACGTGATGTTTCTGTTCAGCACCGACATCTGCGGCGACGGCCCCCGCATCCCCCGCCACGCCCGCGCCTGGGGTGACATCTCCTCGCTGCGGGCACGGATCGTCGAAGAACGGGTAGCCGCCCTCACCGCATTCCGAGCCGAGATCGCAGCTGGCACGTTCCCCGACCATGCCGAAGTTGTCAACGCCGACGACTCCGAACTGGCGCACTTCGTAGCGACTACTTTCAAGACATGATCAAGGTCTTCGTCACCCACAACGCTGAGGACCTCGACGCCTACTACCAGCGGGCACTCCCCGAACTGAAAACCATCGCCGACGTCGTGCTCAACGAAGCCGGCGACAACCTCGACACTGACCAGCTGATCGAAGCCGCCGCCGATTGCGACATCATCGTCTCTCATCGGTCCACATCCGGAGAGGCCTCCCTGTTCGAACACTCCCCCAATTTGCTGGCCTTCCTGCGGTGCGCGGTCGACATCAGCGACGTCGACATCGACGCGGCAAGCCGCGCCGGAGTGCTCGTGGGCCGAGCCGACAAGAGCTTCGTGCCCTCCACCGCCGAACTCGCGGTCGCCCTCATG
>CAZHMP010000230.1:0-2719 GCA_964533595.1 uncultured Acidimicrobiales bacterium
GGCCGACTCGCCCGCGAGAATGCCTCGCGAAACCCCCGCCGCACCGCCACAACGGGCGCCGCGCTGATGATCGGCCTCTCTCTTGTGAGCACCGTGCTCATCGTCGGAGAATCCGTGAAGTCCCGCTTGGGTGACTTGCTCGAAACGTCGGTACAAGCCGACTATCTGATCGTCGACGACAGCGATGCCGGCGTCACGGTCGACCTCGCATTTGATCTGAACTCCACCAATCAGTTCGAGGCGGTGAGCGGATTTCGCTACGACGAGGCGAGGCTCGACGGATCGGTGACCACCATGGTCGCCGCCGACCTTCCCACCCTCGACAAGTTGTTGAATCTCGACGTGGTTGAGGGACAGATCCCGCCGGCCGGAACCGAGAACGTGGTTCTTCTCCACACCGACAGAGCAACCGATTTGGGGGTCACGGTTGGCGACACGATCTCGGCTGCGTTCGCCAGCGGCACCACGGAAACTCTTGACGTCGTGGCCATCTATGCCGACGACACCATTTTGAGCGAACCGATCGTGCCGGGCCAGGTATTCGACGCTGCCGGTGCATCAGGAGTCGATCAGTGGGTGGCGGCCGCTCTGGCCGAGGGCGTAAGCCCGGCGCAGGCACAACCATTCATCGATGAGATCCAATCGCGCTACCCGCAAATATCGATCGACAGTTCGGCCGAGTTCCAGGCCAGGTTCGAATCGAGCATCGACAGTGCCCTCACCGTCGTTAACGCGATGTTGGCCCTGGCGGTGTTGATTGCGCTGATAGGCATCGCCAACACGTTGGCGCTCTCGGTTCACGAGCGGACTCGCGAGCTCGGACTTCTGAGGGCGGTGGGTATGACTCGTCGTCAAGTGCGCCGAATGGTGCGCTGGGAAGCTGCTCTCGTGGCAATGTTCGGAGCGTTGCTGGGGGTTTGCGTGGGTCTGCTGTTCGGATGGGGAGCCGTAGCCGCCCTGCCTTCCGACTTCGCCGACTCAGTCACCGTGCCGATACAACGAATCGTCGCTCTCGTGCTGGTTGCTGCAGTTGCTGGGCTCGTGGCGGCGTGGTTGCCGGCGCGTCGGGCCGGTCGACTCGATGTGCTTGATGCCATCGGTCACGCATGATCTCGTCGGGCAACGTCAATTGCGCAATAGCGTTGACCCACAACTCGACCCCAATGAGAAGGTGGCCAAGTGACAACGTCTGAAACAACTGCCCGAACCGACATCGCTGCCCGTTCGATCGGGGCAACCAAGATCTACGGAAGCGGGGACACCGAGGTACGCGCCCTCGATGGTGTTTCCGTCGAATTCGCCAAGGCACAGTTCACGGCCATCATGGGCCCGTCGGGGTCCGGCAAGTCGACGCTCATGCACTGTCTCGCCGGTCTCGACACTCTCACCGATGGCCAAGTTCTCATCGGCGACACCGACCTCTCGACACTGTCAGAGCGCGAGCTGACGCTGCTTCGCCGCGACAAGGTCGGGTTTGTCTTTCAAGCTTTCAACCTGGTGCCGACTCTCACCGCGATCGAGAACATCACCTTGCCAATGGACCTCGCAGGCCGTGAAGCCGATCAAGCCTGGCTCGACAACGTGCTCGACAGCGTTGGGCTGCGCGACCGCACAGGTCACCGTCCAAGCGAACTTTCGGGTGGCCAGCAGCAACGAGTTGCGGTGTCGAGGGCCCTGGCATCCAATCCGGAAATCATCTTTGCCGATGAGCCCACCGGAAACCTCGACTCCACCACCGGTTCGGAGATTCTCGACTTCATGCGACGTGCTGTCGACGACCTGCACCAGACGATCGTCATGGTCACCCACGATCCGGTTGCCGCGGCGCATGCTGACCGCGCCGTCTTCCTCGTGGACGGGAAAATTGTCGACGAGATTCAGGAACCCACCGCTGAGCTCGTGCTCGACCAGATGAAGCACCTCGGACACGCCTAGACACGATGTTCAAACTCACGGTTCGCAATCTGTTACACAAGAAAATTCGCTTCGCCCTGACCACCGGCATCGTCGTGATCGGGGTCATGTTCGTTGTGGGTGTTTTCGCGCTCACAGACAGCATCCGGTCGTCATTCAACGGGTTGGCCGCCGATATCGAAGCAGGCGTGGATCTCACGGTGCGCGCTCCGCTCGATATCGGCGATGAACTCGACCGGGTTGTGGTGCCCCAGGAAACAGCTGATTTGGCGGCTTCCGTTCCCGGAGTTGCATCCGTCGACGGCCGAGTGGTGGCCCGCAACACCTTCGTGATCGACGGCAATGGAGATGCGGTCGTACCCAAGGGCCCACCTGCTCTCGGGTTCTCGTGGTTTTCCACGCAGTTCTTCATCGCCGAAGGTCGCCAACCGAACGGCCCAGCTGAGTTTGCCGTCAACACGACCACCGCAGAGGACAACGATCTCCAGGTCGGGCAGACATACGACGTATCAGGTCCAATCGAGCAGCGCGAGTTCGAACTCGTCGGTATATACAACTTTGGCGACCCCAACGAAGACACCTCGCTCGGCGCCACCGCCGTGGCGTTCGATCTCTCAACCGCACAACAATTCCTGGATCGCGAAGACGGCTTCAACGAGTTGTCGATAGCTGTCGAACCCGGCACCAACGTCGAGAGCGTGCAACAGGCCGTGGCTCAAGCAATCGGTGGCGAATACGAAGTTGTCAACCAAGCCGTGAAGATCGAGGAGACCCAGAGCGACTTCAACCAATTCATCTCGATATT
>CAZHMP010000231.1:0-2649 GCA_964533595.1 uncultured Acidimicrobiales bacterium
ACCGCCAGCACGTGTTGGCAGCGGCCCCAGAGTTGCGCGGCGAATCCGTTGAACGAGAGCCATTCGTCGGGGTACTTGTAGGCGTCGGGCCCGCTCGTGATGGCGACACACGTGGCGTCTAGCATCCGCTCCTGGTCGAGTCGTTTGAAGGCAGCTGCGTACCGTTCGGCGTAGCTCATCCCATCGAAGATCGGATCAACGAGCATCCCTGCCGGCACGTCTTTTCCACCTAACAGGTGTTTCGGGTCGGTCGTTTTCGGCGTCTCCTCAACGACCATCAGGTAGCCGACCCATGGACGGAGACCCGAGATGAGCAGCCCCCTCTCGTGCGATTTCCAGACGTCTGCGGCCTGACCGATCGCTTCCTCGACCCGGTTGTTGAAGTTGTTCGCAAGGCTCGATCCTTGCGACTTGGCCTCGACGATGGCGAGTGCATGCCCTTTGTATTGCAGCACGACATCCCATGATTTCGTTTCTCGGTAGAACCCGGGCATATATATGCTGTCGCTCGGCGAGGGGTCTGGTTCGATGCCAGCGTCCTCAACCACTCGGCGGATCAGTGCCTCGAAGGGTGCCATGTGTTTGCCGGCGCGAACTGAACCGCTGGTGCTTCCATCGGCTGTCCCGGCCAGATCGGCAGCCGCCTGCTGGTTGGTCTTGATCATCCAGAAATCGTGGATGGCAGCAGCGAAGGCTTCTTCGTAGTCGGGTACGGCAGGGGTCACGGGTTCTCCATGTCGATCATGGGCGCTTTCTACTCAGCGAGGTTCCAGCGGACAGGCCGTAGAGGGGCCACGCCGCAGCGGTGGCTGCGGCAGCGTCCCGCCGTTTGAACGCCGATCGCAGCTCCTCGCCCGCTTCGGCAGAGACCGTTGCCGGGTCCGGAACCCGGATCTTGCGAAGGTACTGGGCCTGAAATCGGTACGTGCCGCCGCGCATCTTGACGCAGTAGGCGCCCACAAACAGATTGGCGAAATCTGACAGTAGAAGTCCGCCGAGAACTTCCAGGTCCCAGCCCGCGGAGACCACGAAGTAGAGGTTGTGGTGTGGGTAGAAGTGCCCCTCGTCGAGCACCGGGTGAGCGGCAGCCTTCATGTCTGGCAAGAGCAGTTTCGGTCGCTTCTGTAGGTCGGGATCGACCTTGTCGATCGTTCGATACCACTTGGTCGGTTGCCGGCGCGCGACGTGGCGGTTGCGAACTCTTTCGCCGTGACTCCCCAGGTATGCGGCCAGGCCGGGAAAGTCGGCCAGATCGACCAACTTGCCGGCGTCCCATGGGTTGACGAGGTATCGACCGCTCCACTTTGGCTCGCCTGTGCTGATGTCAGACGCTGTCAACAGCGGCAGCAGACGGCTCTGCTCGACCCCGCTGGCTCCGGGAACGACAAAGACGTCGTCGCAGCCGGTAGCCACGCCAATACCGACTCGCGTGCCGGTTCGTGGGTCCTCCAGCGGCGCGAAATTCTCTTCGAGGTGAGCGATCAGCTCCAAGTCGTGGGGTGAGCCAGAAGGCCAGTGGCCACCGCCTGTGAACCAAGTCAGCAACTCCGCCGCTTCGTAGGAGGTGTTCGGGGCAGGCTCGGTGGCAGTTGCCACCGTCATCCATGGCACCAATTCTCCAGCCGCGGCCTGATCGAAACCTGTGGTGGTGTCGACAATTTTCGCCGGTCCCTGTGGCCCATTCCGCAGAACTGTGATCGCTGGGTATGCGGCTACTGGATCTTCGAACGCGTCGACGTCGTGCATTACCACCACGCCGTCCACGGCGAAGTTCTCGGCAACGTGTGACCGGAGCCGGGCCCCGTACTGGTTTCGCATCCACCGGTCGGCACAGATGAACGCAAGCCGCCCCTCCGGCGCCAACAGCGACAGCCCACGTTCGAAGAACCCGACGAAAATATCGGCGCGCCCGCGCATCGTGGAGTACTCACGCCGGTAAGCGTCACTGACCTCGTTTGGCATCTCCTCGAGGCGGATGTAGGGCGGGTTGCCGACAACGAAGTCGGCCTCGACAGCCCGATGATCCGCGAGAAGAAAATCGGCGGTCACGATCCACTCGCCCGCCAAACGTTCGGCGACATCCAGCGACTCGCCGAACTCCAACAGCTTGTCGATCACTGCCTTGCGGGTGTATTCGGCATTGTGATCCAACAGATCGAAACCCCGGATCGCATGCCCCATGTCTCCCATCGACCGGCTGTGCCGCCTACACGAGGCAACCAGCCGCTCAACGATCGGCACCATAAACGCACCACAGCCGCACGCCGGCTCGACAATCACAGAGCCACCGAGGTCTTGCTCTGCTCGATAACCAACGAGATCGAGGATCAACTCAACTACCCAACGACGCGTGAACACCTCCCCGTGCTCAACACCCGGGCCTGGTACCCGATTCGGCCTCTCGGCCACTACATCGATCAACGTCAACTGCGAGGCCCGGCTCACTCGGCCGACTCCTTATCGAACAAACTACACGCGTGTATTCCCATGCGCCCGCACACTAACTATCGCCTATGACACCCCCGTCTTGTGGCTCTCGCGTTACCAGTGTCGCGGGTGTTGCAGATGTCGCCGTTTGGTGTTCCGCTAGTTGCGCAAAGCGCACCTAGCAAGTCTGTGCCACTCATGTCAACGCTTTCCGGTGCAGTC
>CAZHMP010000232.1:0-2624 GCA_964533595.1 uncultured Acidimicrobiales bacterium
TCGAGAATCTGTGACACGACACCGACACCATCGGTGCCCTCGATACGAAGCTGCCACCCGGCACCCGCCAACCCAATATCTGCGCCCCGAAGGACCACGGAACCACCATCGGATTCCGCGACCGGCCACCAGTTGGTTCCATCGAGGCTGGCTTCGACCTGATATCTCACATCCGGTAGAGCCGGCCAAGAGACGGTGACCCTGCCGCTGCCGGTCGTGACACTCGCCCCTATCTCGCCGCTGAGCACACCTCCGGTGGCGGTCGAACCGTGAAGGTTCTCGAATCGCCCGAGACGGTCACTCGAATCGTCCAACAGCGCCATGCCAGTCGCCGCCACATCCAAGGGCACCTCCGCCTCAAACCAATACCCAGTGTCGCCGGGGCTGTGAGCCAACCCGCTCATGTCGGTCGCCGTGGTCTCGAACACCGTCGCTCCCGACGCATCGGTCATCACCAACGTGGGACCATCCCCGATCTGAACCGAACCGGCCGGCCCGAGATACGGATCATCGAACTCAACGACACCGTCGGTGCCCACCACACCCGACACGATTCGAACGGATTCGTTCCCGCTGCGTGGCGGCGCGAATCCGCCGGACGCCGACATGCCGCGATCCTCTCCGATCGACCGATTCCGCGCCAACGCATCGAACATGTGCTCCCAGGTGTCGACAGCCGTCCAATCCGGAGTCGACCCATACGACATGTAGTCGTGAACGTGGGAACCAGAGTCGGCGATCACCGGGGTCATGGTGGTGGTGTCAAAACCCCAGGTGGGTTGCTGAGCCAGTTCTCCGTGGTCGCCGGGCCAGCGAATGGCGGCGCCACCTCCGCTCGACTCATCGTGGGCATTGGAGGAGTGTCTCATGCCGGCGGTATGCCCGGCCTCCTGCGCCATCACCCACCACGGTAGAGACGTGCGAAACACCTTGTGCCCACCGACTGGGGCACATCCCCCGCTCAGACCGGGGGCACCCCAAGGAGTAACAAACATTCCGAAAGTCCTCATGTCCGGCAGTCGGAGGTGTAGCCGCGACAAATGCCGGCGGCAATCAAGGGTATTGAACGCCGCCCGGGCATCGGAATACGACACCGCCGAGAAAAACGAATGGAACCCCGGGTCGATCAACCGAATCTCTGGACTGGCGTTTCTCTGTTTCAGGTCGATCGTGGAGAACACCACCCGCGACGGATAGTCACCGGCCGCCGGGAGGGTCCTCCACCACTTCAGAATCGAATCTCTCACCTCATCTCTTGATGGCACATTGGTGACCTGATCGCCCACCGATATTCCGTCTGCGGAACATGGGCTGTACCACTGATCCATCATCGCTGCATCGCAGCGCCAGGTGTAGTTGACCAAGATGGGAGCGACCGTCGTCGTGCCAACGTCACTGAATGCGACCGTTCGAGCGATCGTGTCGAGGGGCCCGTCGGTACCAGGCGCCTCCTCTATCGAGGTCATGTAGCCCGGAGGATTGACCTCCAGGGTGAGAGTGACCTCGCCGCTGGTCCATGAGTCGGGCACAACGAAGTCGTAGGTGCGATGAAGCAACGGGCGCGCGGCGGCTTCGGCCACAACACCTGGCTCACCCGTGCCGAGGGTTGGTGACCAGAATTCGGGAGCGAGAGGTGATCCTGGCAGAGTCATGCCGTCGCGTTCTCCCTTGAGCACGGCTACTGCGGATAGATCCTGTACTCGAGGAGGCGCTCCGAGAGGAAACTGCTGCAACGCGTATCCCCGCACAACAGTCTTCTTGTGAGAAACGAGCGGGAAGTTTCCCACCACAGAGGTCCCCGGCTCCTGCAATTCGAGAGGACCACGGATTGCTTGGGTTACTTCCATCGCCCACGGGACCACATCGACAATGCCACCAATTGATTCGCGGTAGGTGGCGTCTCCGAGATGAGGCGCGCCGGTTCCCGTCATGATTATGGAGTCGGATCCAGTGCCGAGTCCGCCAGACACGACGGCGGTGAACCGATGTTCTCCGGGTGGGACGTGAACGCCGTCGAGCACAAACCAACTCTTGAACTCGTGGGTGGCTGTTTCAACCCACTCGAACACCTCGGCTTCGCGCACCAGGACTCCACAGTGTTCGCACTGCGTCATCAGGATTTGGACTCTGTCGAGACGAGTACGTACTGGACTCGTGACCGCACCGATCAACGTGGTCGTCCGACCAGCGTCGATCTCTCGTCCGTCGCGAGGAAGTGTTATGTCAACGTCAAAAGTTATCGGATCAGCAGCTATCGGGTAGTCAAGCCCTGTGAACACCCGATCAACCATGATCGGCTGGTTTGTATCGAAACTCTTGACGACAACTCTGCTCATGCCAAACCCCTCGGAGTCCCGCACAACCAGGCAATTGGTGGCAGGCGAAGCGTCGGGGCCCAGGACCACTTCGTCCACGTCGAGCAAGTTGTTGCGGTTCCCGTATGCCAGCAACCGAATTCGTACGGGCTTGCTGACGCTCTCGGGTAGCCCGACATGCATTCCGTAGTAGCCCAACCTGACTGTGGAGTTGCTGCCGTCTCTGAATCCGCTGCGACCGGTCGCGTCGATCCGAAGCGCAGTCGTGCCGCTGACCGTGCCGACGATCGGATCGAATGTTGTCCCGGT
>CAZHMP010000233.1:0-2590 GCA_964533595.1 uncultured Acidimicrobiales bacterium
TGCTCGTCGATCAATAATGTCTGATGCCCCAAGACGACCATCACGACCACGACCACGACCATCACGAACACGATCATCACGAGCACCGGATGGAACAGGACGGCACCACATGGCAGGCCATGCGGGCCTATCTGCCCCATCTGCGAAGGTTCTGGTCCAATGACGTGAACAATGCAGTGGTCGATCTGGTGGCTCCAACCAGCGGTGAGACGCTGCTCGACATCGGTGCGGGGATGGGAGCGGCAACGTTTCCGGCGGCGCGGCGAGTGGGCCGCAACGGCAGTGTGATCGCCATAGAACCGACACCATTCATGCGCAAGGTGCTGGTTCTACGAAAGCTGGGAAGCCGATCCAGGTCGAGGGTTGCAACGCTTGATGGCAGGGCCGAAAAGCTGCCGGTCGACACCGACACGGTGTCGGCGGCGTGGGCGGTCAACGTTCTGCACCACGTGTCAGATCTTGATGAGGCGGTGATTGAACTGCGCAGAGTTCTCGCACCTGGCGGTCGAGTGGTGCTCATCGACGAGGATTTCGACGACACCGACCATCCGAGCTACGAGAGGATGCAGGAGCGCCACGGTGACAAATTCGGCGACCATGAGCACTTCATGATCGAGATCGATGATCTGGGGAAGGCTTTCGAGGTCGCCGGGTTCGTCGATGTGAGTGCCGGATTCGACTCACTTGCCGGGGTGCCGGTGAGAATGTTGACGGCCCGCATTCCCGCGATAGCCGACTAACAGCTCTCTCACCAGGAAATATTCGGGAACCAAACCTGCCGCTCATGCGTTTATGGGCATGGATCAGTTCGATGACAAGCTGAAATCGCACTTTGCCGACAGCGCCGCGGGCATCACGGTCGACCCTGTCGGTGCGGTCGAATTGGAGCATCGAGGTGTACGGCGGACCCGTCGCCGACGCGTGGGCGGAATTGTCGGCGTGGTCGCAGCCGTTGTCGCTGGGTCGATTGGGGTGAGGCCGCTGATCTCCGATGGCGATTCAACTCTCGACGTTGCATCCGTTGCGCCGACCACGTTGAGCGCAGCGCCGGAATCAGCCTCGCTGGCCGAGGAGTCGACTGGCTTGGCTCAGTCGACGCCGCGGGCTGCAATTCCAACCGACGCGGAGGGCGGCGCGGGGTATCTTTCTCCTGCTGCCGATTCGTATTACGTCAACCCCCAGTGGCTCCTTCCTTGGGGTGATGGATTTCTCTCGTTGACCCCTATGTGGGAGCCGGAGGAGGCCGAAACTGACACGGTCGGGCATACGCGAATCACCGCACAATCGTCGGCGGATGGACTGACGTGGAGCGATATTCCCGATATCGGTCTCCCTAAGGCCGCAGGCCCTATCATCCGCGCAATTTCCGACGGGTCTCACCTTCTCATCGGCCAGCAGGGTGAGGCCGATACCAACGACCTCACGGTGTCGATCACCACTGATCTCACTGAATGGCAGACCGTCGATGTGAGCGGGAACACGACCGATCGCCCCGCATACGTGAGCGCCGACAGTTGGCTGTCGAATCTGGCGATAGGTCCGTCGGGTTGGTTGGCCACAGTTGAGAGCTCTACATACGTCGACCCCTGGTCCTTGTTGCCCGAGGAGGTCCGCGACTGGCCCGGTGGATTCGATTTCGAAGAAACCGATGAGGGGATCGATGTCACTTTGTATGAACCGTTCATGTCTGATGCAATCCCGGTTCCATCCACCGTCGTGGATTCGACCTTCGCTCCTCCGCTCGAGGAATTCGACCAACAGATCCAGGACCAGAGGTTTTTCACATGGGCCGAGCTGGGGGTCGACCCTGAGGAGTATTTCGCTCACAAATCGGTCATGGAAAGCTACTCGCCTGACTCGTCGGTGTGGACAGGATCGTGGGCATCGCAACCGATGTCGAGCCCGCTCGAGGGCACCTCGGGTGACGGAATCAATCAGGTGATTGGTACCGACGCCGGGTTCCTGGCCATCAAGTACGACAATTCCAATGGCGCCGCAAGCTTGTATTTCTCGGCCGACGGGATCGTATGGATGCCCACGGAATTGCCACCCGATATGCCACTCAAGGGGGGTCTCGCTGGTCTCGTCGCGGTCGACGGCGGTGTGTTGGTTGGTGTCTACGACCGTAATTCGTATGTGGTCTGGCGAGGTGCCCCCGACGGCACCGCATGGACTCGTGCGGAACTTCCGCCCACGATTTCCCAGAACGTCGGGTTGTACGGCGAAAGTGGATCTGCTCGTGGATTGGTGAGTGTCGTCGACATCACCACGTATCCAGATCTGGGTCCACCGCCGCTCGAATACGATCTCACCGCCGAAGCGGACGGGAAGTCATTTCACCTGTTCGTGCACACCGACGACACCGCCAACCTGGTAGTTACCGACTTGGTGACCGGCGAAGTTGTGGCCGATCTGTCGGGTGCCTTTGACGGCCTGTCGGCCGACTTTGCGAGGGTGGACAGCAACAATGTCACCATCATTGATGCTGAAGGCAATGACCTTTGGGTGCTCCCCACCCAAGAAGTTGCCGACGGACTGGCGAATGCCAGACAGCAGGCCCTTGACGAGAGCGGCTGGATCCCGCCGTCGC
>CAZHMP010000234.1:0-2581 GCA_964533595.1 uncultured Acidimicrobiales bacterium
TCGTCGATCACGAAGACTCCGACCGGTCTGGCGATTACACCGAATCCTCCGCCTTCGCCGCTTTGCTCGGCGTCACCTCCGCCGCCACCTCCCCCACCACCGCGCACCGAGGCCGCCGCGATCACGGTTACCCCATCGACGGTGTGAGGAGGCGCAAATACGCGGTCGGCGGTGAGCACATCGGCGGTCCGCTTGAAGATGTCCTTGACGCTCATCGAGGTTCCCTCCAGCTCGGCTAGGGCACCGACCGTAGTCTTCGGAATCCGCCAAATTGCCTCAACCGGTTTGTTGGTGGATGCTCACTCAATGATCGATGACCTGAGAAGTCGAGTAGCCGTTGTAACGGGGGCGGCCGGCGGAATCGGACTGGCAGTCACAGAGCGGTTCATCAACGAGGGCGCCAAGGTTGTAATGGCTGATGTCGACGAGGCCGCGCTGGCGAGCGAGGCATCCCGGCTCGAGGCCGCCGGAGCCGAAGTGCTCGGAGTGCTGACCGACGTGCGCGACCCGGCCTCAGTGGATGAATTGCGCGACCAGACGCTTTCGACATTCGGAGCGGTTCATGTTGTTTGCAACAACGCGGGCGTGGCCACCGCCGGTCCGATCATCGAGTCGACCGCGGCCGACTGGCGATGGGTGGTGGACGTCAACATCATCGGCGTGGCCAACGGTGTGTCGACGTTTGGACCCCTGCTTGTCGAGCAGGGCGAGGGCCACATCGTCAACACAGCCAGCGAGGCGGGTCTGGTCACCAACAACATTCTCGGCGTCTATTGCGCCACCAAACATGCAGTCGTCGGATTGTCGGAGGCTCTCTGGCGCGAGATTCACCCGCAGGGCGTGGGTGTGAGTTGTTTGTGCCCCAACCTGATCAACACTCGGATCTTCGAGAGTGAGCGAAATCGCGACGACCCCGTGGAGTTGCGTCCCAACGAAGCGGCTGCGGTGGCCCCGCTGAGAGAGGCGATAGAAGCGTCCGGGCTACCGCCCTCGGCAGCGGCGGTCGCTGTCACGTCGGCAGTATTGCAAGACCGATTCTGGGTGTTCACCCACGACTTCACTCCCGGCCTTGCTGCCGTGAGATTCGCCGACATTGAGGCGGGACGAAATCCGACCGAACCCTACGCCCAGCTTCTTGCCGATCTCGGCGAAACCGTCGACTGAACGAGGGCCGACGGTGTTTACACTTGCGCCGATCAGCCACCGGGAGAACAAATGACCGACGTGCAAAGACCGCCGATCCGTGACTGGGAGACAGATTTCGATCACGGGCATCCCGACTACGCGGCGGCAGCCCCTGAGATATGGGACCACCTTCGCGGCACTTGCCCTGTGGCCCACACCGACCGGTATGGCGGCGCGTGGCTCCCCACTCGCCATACCGACGTATCCGCCATCGCACATGACACCGAGCATTTCAGCTCGCTGGGGGCGGTGGTCTCCGAATGGAAACCCGACATCCCAGCGCCCATGGGCTATGCCCCTCCGATCACCTCGGACCCGCCGTTCCACGCGGTGGCTCGACGATTCCTGCTGGAGTTCTTCTCACCAAAGTCGATTGCCAGGTGGGAGGTGGTGGCTCGGGCGACCTGTCGTGAACTGCTCGACGAGATAGAGGCATCCGACCTCGACGAGATCGACGCAGCCCAGATGTACACCCAGCACATTCCGGTGAGGATCATCGCCGACATGCTCGGACTACCCCGAGACGACGGCGACAAGTTCCGCGTGTGGATCCATCGAATCCTCGAACAGACCGGATCGGAGGAGGTCGAATGGGAGGACACTCTCGATTACTACCTCACGCACAAGGTTGCCGAGCGTCGTGACAATCTCGGCGACGACCTGATCAGTTATCTCTGCAAGGCCGACATCGACGGGGTACCGCTTCTCGATGAGCATGTTCGAGGAACGGTCGCTTTGCTGATCATCGCCGGCATCGACACCACGTGGTCGGCGATCGGCGCCAGCATCTGGCATCTTGCACAGAATCCCGATGACCGCCGACGTTGGGTGGATGACCCCGGCGTGAGGCTGTTCGCCATCGAGGAGTTTCTGCGCTTCTACGCCCCGGTCACCATGGCTCGATTGGTGTCGCAAGACACCGACATCGCCGGCTGCCCGGTTGCCAAGGACGACTGGGTGCTGTTGCCGTTTCCGGCGGCCAACCGCGACCCGGCCGAGTTCGACCGTGCCGATGAGTTCGTGATCGATCGTGCCCGCAATCGCCACTCGGCGTTCGGGCTGGGGATTCACCGCTGCGTGGGGTCGAATCTGGCCCGCATGGAATTGACGGTGGCCATCGAAGAATGGATGGAGAGATTCCCGGATTTCGAACTCTCGGATCCGGAAAGTGTCAGGTGGTCGACCGGTCAGGTGCGCGGCCCCCGCGAGCTACCGTTGCGCATCGTCAACGGAGGGCAGCAGTGAAGATCAAGTACAACCGCGAGGCCTGTCAGGGCCACAACCGCTGCTACATGCTGGCCCCCGAGCTTTTCGATACCGACGACGAGGGCTACGCAATTCTTCTTGTCGACGGAACCGTCCCTGCCGAACTCGAGGAGAAGGCCCAACTCGCAGC
>CAZHMP010000235.1:0-2579 GCA_964533595.1 uncultured Acidimicrobiales bacterium
CAGACCCGATGATCCGGCAACCGCAACTCGCACAGCAATCTCCGATCGACGCCCCGACGCTCAGCCGGCGTCCTACAACGTAGTCACGCCGTCGGCGACAAGCTTGGCGAGTTCATCGTCATCGATGCCGAGTTGCCCGGACAGAATCTCACGACTGTGTTGACCGAGCGTGGGCGGTGGTTCACGAATCGATGCCGGCGTGTCAAACATTCGAAATGGGATCCCAACCATCGAGAAGACTCCGGCGGTGGGGTGATCGATTTCGCTCACCATGGCCCGATCCGCCGACTGTTCGGTGGCGAGGGCCTCGGCAACCGTGTTGATCGGACCGTTTGGGACCCCTACCGAGGTGAGATGTTCGGCCCACTCCGAACGTGTTCGATCCGTCATGGCGTCGCCTATCAACCGATCCAGCAGATCACGATTCGCTATTCGATCGGAGTTGAGGGCAAATCGCTCGTCCTCGGCCCATTCCGCCCGTCCCAATGCAGCGGCGAAACGTTTGAATTGAGCATCGTTGCCGACCGCCACGGCCAAGTCGCCGTCAGATGCCCGATATGTGCGGTAGGGAACAATATTGGGATGGCCGTTGCCGTAACGCCTGGCGTCTTCGCCAGAAGCGAGATGATTGGCCGCCACATTCGCGAGCATCTGAATTCCCGTGTCGTGAAGCGACACCTCGGTTTTTTGCCCGCGTCCGGTGTTGTGACGCGCAGCAAGTCCACCGAGAACTGTCATGGCGGCAAGCATCCCGGTGCAAATGTCGACCATCGCCACACCCACCTTCATCGGATCACCCTCAGGCTCGCCGGTAATTGACATGAGACCGGTCTCGGCCTGAAGGATGAAGTCGTAGCCGGGTAGCCCCGATTTGGGCCCCGACGACCCGTACCCAGAAATATTGCAACGAACGGCCCGCGGCGCAAAGCGGTCGTACCAGGAGTCGGTGAGTCCCCACCGGTCGAGGGTGCCGAGCTTGAAGTTGTCGATCACCACGTCCGCGCCGGTGACCAATTGTCGAAGAAGCTCTCTGCCGCGCTCGGCTTGCAGGTCAAGAGTGAGGCTTCTCTTGTTGCGGTTCACCCCCAGGAAGTAGGCAGACTCGGTGCCCTTGAACGGCGGGCCCCATGAACGGGTGTCGTCGCCGCGTCCGGGTTGTTCGACCTTGATCACGTCGGCACCCATGTCACCGAGCCACATCCCGCAAAGCGGTCCGGCCAAGACTCTGCTGAGGTCTATGACCTGCAGTCCGTGTAGGGCTCCCTGCGTCATGGTTCAGCCGGACGCGTTCGGCTTGGGAGAGTTACTGCCCTGGTTGCGGTCATGGTTGTAGTCGTCCAGATAGGAGTCGAGCGCGGCCTTGTTTCGTTCCCTGAACTGTTGGAAATCAGGCGGCCGCTTCTCCAAGAATGCGTTCATGCCCTCCAGCGATTCCTCGGTACCCCAAATGTTGGCAAGCAACTCCATGCCGTGCTGCCAAGACGGGTAAAGCGAATCGGAATCGTAATTCAACGACACCTTGGTGGCCCGAATCGTCTGCGGGCTGTAACCCTGAATCTGCGCGACGATCTCTTCCACACGCGCCCTCAACTGATCTGCCGGCACGGACTCATTGGCCAAACCGATCTCGGCAGCTTCGGCGCCCGAATAGCGCTTACAAAGAAAGATCATCTCCTTGGCGCGGCGCTCCCCGATGAGACGACCGATGTACTGGGTCGCGCCCACCGTGGGGCAAGCACCCACAGCGGCACCAGTTTGACCAAAGATCGAGTCTCGTGAAGCAACCACAAGATCACACCAAAGCATCAACTCGTGGCCGCCCCCCACACAAGCACCCTCCACCATCGCGATCACTGGGATCGGAAGGTTGCGACACGTCATCGCAACCTTCTGCATGCGGTCATTCCACATGTAGGAATTGGCCTTGTTGAGTTTCCTCATCGCATGAAAATCGCCACCGGCAGAAAAGTGGCCGTCAACGCCATAGATCACCACCGCGGCGATAGTGGGATCCTCACGAGTCGAATCCAAAGCACAAGCAATCTCATCGAGAGTCTGCTCACGAAACGCGTTACGTACCGCAGGACGATTGATACCAATCCACGCCCCGCCATCACGCACCTCGCTAATAATGTCGCTGTAGTCCATGATCTACCCGTCCCATGGACGAAAGATCTCGTCCGTACGCGAAACATATATCATATATGGTCATGCCTGGACGATCCGGAGGGACCTCGTCAATCCGATGCCATCAAACGGACTACCGCCGCGACTGAGCAGTCCCTTCGGAACGGCAACCAGCCCACGAGAGCGCCTCGCTCTCGCTATCGCCGTCGGTGCCATGGGCACATTGGGGTTCTCGGTTACGTCGCCGATTCTCCCCGAACTCGCCGATGCCTTTGGGGTCTCACGCGGCGCGATCGGACTTGTTCAGGCTTCAGTATCGATTGCCGGGGTGTTGTTCTCGGCACTCATCGGCTATTTCGCCGACCGTCTCGGTCGTCGCCGGGTGATCCTCACATCCCTTGCCCTGTTCACAACGTTCGGTTTCGCCGGCTTCTTCGCCAGGTCGTTCTGGG
>CAZHMP010000236.1:0-2541 GCA_964533595.1 uncultured Acidimicrobiales bacterium
GGAGGTCGGCGACGATGTTGTACCACTGAGTGGGTTGCTCGGATTCGTCGAGAATTACTTTGGTGTATTTGTCTGGGTCGTATGTGGTTGCCACCGTTGGTCCTTGGGTCTGGCTCTACTGACCCGCCGACACTACATCCATCGACGAATGCGGTGCCTCTCGCGAAGTAACGCAAGGCGTGACGGAGCGACGAACAATTGTTGGATTTCGCCGGCGACTTCGATGCCGCCAGCGGTCATGATGAGCGCGGTGGCGGGCCGGGTGCTGGGAGCTTCTGCGAAGGAGTCGTCGAACACGCGGAGGTCGATCACACCATCGGGCCCCAGAACGCATGAGTCGATGACATCGCCGTAGCGACTGGCTCTCTCGATGGCGGCTTCCCGCAGGTGTTGTGACAATGACATTCTGTGATCCGGAACTTTGTGAGCCACCACTTTGTGATCTCCAAGCACCGAGATTACGAAATTATGTCGAAACGCTCATGAGTCGTTCGGCCCATTTGGTCGGGGAGAGCCGCCATCGACGCCGACTACAGCATCGAGCAGTTCGCGGCGCGACCAGTTCGAGGCGATGATCGGCACCAAGCGAAGCCGCTCGACAATGAGTTTCGTGCTGACGTGGTGGACCTGCCGGAGCCCGGTGGCGATCGTGGTCAGGTAATCGACCGATGGCGCAGCGGATTCCCGATTCTCCGGTGGGTTCGGTGACGTAAACGTGATCACTGGTATCCCGTCAACGGGTTGGAGCGCGAGCAGGGCGTCGTAGCTTCCCGATCCGATGACCCTCAGCTCTCCCGGGTCGAGGCCGTCGACATTCACGACAGTTGTCGGTCGCCGGCTCTCCTGGGCGACCACGTCGTCGAACTGTTCTCGGGTGATCAGGTAGCGCCGACCCAATGCCCCCGGAGTGTCGGACCTTCTCCGATGTTCGAGAAACGCCACGCCGCCACCCCAACGCTTCGATACTCCGGTGAACGCGACCTGGGTCGAAAACTCGAGCGGCGCAGAATCGAGCGGTGGTGAAGGGTTTCGCGCTCCCAGATGGCCGCCGTTGGTCCCGGCCCTTCGACCCCCTTCGAGGTAGAGCATGAACCGCGAGAGGTCGCAGTTGGAGCCGTATGAGGCATACCAGACTCGGTCTTCGGCGCTCGGCATCAGCAGAGGATACGAGATCGCCCGTCACGGCCGCCCGATTCGGCTCAACACGAAGTCCCAGCGGCCGATGAGAGATGGGACCACTGCAGGAGCAGGAGCTTCCACCCATGACTGACCAGATCCGATCCGAGCGCGAACGCGAGCTCGAGCTCGACGTGGCTCGCATGAAGGCAGAGATCGCCGACCTTCGCGGGAATGGATCCGTGGAGGCCACGAGTCGGTTCTTGGCCATGGCGGCGAACACAATCGACGTCGCCATGGAGGAGGCGCGCGAGGAAGCTGGCAAGGCCCGAGCCGAGGCCGCCGAGATCACTTCGACTGCGCTGGCGGACGCGGTGGAGATCAAGGCCAATGCAGAGTCCGAGGCGATGGCCTTGGTCGATGTTGAACGGCACCGCGTGGCCGATGAGATCGATGCGTTGCACCAGGTTCGGGCGGCATTGCAATCCGAGCGCCTCGAACTCGAGGAGTACCACGCCGAACTGCGTCGCCGGGTCCAGGAGTTGGCCGAGTCGATGGTGGCGTTCATGTCAACGGAGCCACCCATCGCGGCCATGGCGGTGATCGAAGAACTGGTGGCCCCTGATCTCCAAGAGTCGGAGCCGTTGGACCAAGAGGAGCCACCCATCGAGTTCTCTGGCATTCGGGTGGCCGAAGTCGAAGAGAGTCCGTCCATGTTCAGCCGATCGGGCAATTGGCTGATGGCCGCGCCTGACGATCCCTCATTGAGCTACATTGCTGCTCCTCACAGCGTCGAGGAAATGGTTGAGGAGAGGAAGTTCGAGGCGTTCATAGACGGGGATGGCAACGACAAGAGCCGAGAATGGCTGATGCACCACAAAGCGGACTGATCGGTGGATTCAGCGTGGTGAAAGTCGGCCGGTCCCGGCTGAGGCAAGCGAGCAGTGCACCTGTAGCCGATGTCGTTGGCGACTGGATCAGCGACATGGAAGTGCTGCGCGAGCGCACGCTGGAGTATGTCCGGCGGGCGCACTTCGTCGTGGGTCCGATCGTCGCCGCCGCGATTGTGTCGGTCCACCCCGACCTGTCAGTGGCGGCTATCTCGGTACTCGTATACGTATTCCTCTTGATCATCGGGCGTTTCGTTCCGCGCCGCTTCCAGGTCGGGGCGTTCGCTTTCACGGATCTGGCCGTGATCGGGTATGCAGCAGCGGACACTCCGATCACTTGGGCGGCCCTGTTGATGCCGGCCATGGCCGCGGCGACGATCGGCTGGTTGATCAATAAGAAAGTGACTTGGTTTCTGTGGGCGTCAGCAGTGCTGGCCATGTCGCTTTCCGCGATGTCTTCCCGCCCGGAGGGCGCGGGAGTGGTTGTCTTCTCGATGGCGGCCACACTTGCAGCGCTCAACGTCACCAACCTTCG
>CAZHMP010000237.1:0-2537 GCA_964533595.1 uncultured Acidimicrobiales bacterium
CCGCGAAAGGCCGGGTCAAGAAGACCAGGTTCAATGCCTACGACTCGTCGTTGAGAGCCGGGCTCATTGCCATCAGACTCAACGACGACGATGAGTTGGTCGAGGTGGTGCCCACCAACGGCATCCACGACATCTTGTTGTCGTCACGTCTCGGTCAGACCATCAGGTTCAGCGAGGATCAGGTCAGAGAAATGGGCCGCAACGCGGCCGGCGTGAAGGGCATCCGGTTCAAGAAGATAACCGACTGTGTGGTGGGCTGCGACATCGCCCGCGACAACACAACGCTGCTCCATATCACCGAAGCCGGCTACGGAAAGCGAACCAACGTCGAGGAGTATCCTCGCAAGGGCCGTGGCGGCATGGGCGTGAGGGGTATCAAGGTGATGGCCGGCCGAGGCGAGGTCGTGGGCACCCTCATCGTGGAAGACGACGACGAGATTCTGGCGGTCACCAGCAACGGAGTGCTCATTCGCACAAGGGTTGCCGACATATCCATGCAGGGCCGCTCGGCGAGTGGGGTCAAGGTGATGAGCCCCGACGACGATGATGTGGTTGCTTCGATCGCGTTGATGAAGATCAGCGATGATGAGCCGGAAGACACCGAGCCGGACGCACCGGATCAAACAGCGCCCGAATAGCCAATTCAGTTTTCGCCCCGACTTCCCCCGACTTCCAAACGAGATACGGAGGTGTCGCGTGGGCGACTCGAAGAAATGTGGCGTTATGGCGTCCGGTGATGCCGGCCAAGCGCTCCCATTGATGGCTCTGGCCGTGATATTGGCTGTGGTGACGATCCTCGCCCTGGCGAGGGTTGGCACGGCGCTCGACGACTCTGCCAGAGCCCGAACAGCGGCCGATGCAGCCGCGTTGGCTGGAGCGGTCGACGGCAGGGCAGCAGCACACGACATGGCCGCGCTCAACGGTGGCGACGTCATCGAATTCGCGAGACGCGGCGACACCGTCGACGTGCTGGTGGGTGTCGGCCGAGCCACCGCCAGAGCCAGCGCCGACGCCCGGGTGGAATGGATCGCTCGAAAAGGGGGATGATCGTTTGTGGCCGATGAGATAGTTGATGCACTTGGTAACTCACCGTTCGACGGGCGCGAGTTTCGGTGGCGCATGGGGGTGAAGGCACTCGACAGCGCGGGCTGGCTGCAGATCGACCAGCATCGCCACTCAGATCTGGCAGAAAAAGAGAGCTTGCTCACCGGCCGATTCGGCGACGTGGCGGCATTTGCCGAGGCCTCGTACCAAGCTGAGACAGAGGTGTTGGAGCTGGTGGTAGATGCCCTCGCCAACAACGATCTTTCGATTGACCGAGGCATCAATTCTCACCCTCTCGTGACGGCGGGCAGAAGCATTCAGGAGGATCTGTGCCTTCTCGAGAAGCGACCGACGGGTTGGGTCCTCACCGGCGGGGTGGTGTGTTTCCCGACCAGATGGAACCTGAGAGAAAAGATCGGCCATCCGATCGGTGAAATCCATGGTCCGGTACCGGGGATAGAGGTTATCTCGACCACCATCGATCGATTCTTCGACAGGATGAAGCCGGGGTCGATCGTGTCGAGGTCTAACTGGTCGTTGACCGACGACGGGTCCCTGCGGCTCGAACCGGCCGGTGGCCAATCCGCGACCGCTATGCCGACAGACCCTGCGAAAGGGCTTTGGCTGAGAGTGGAGCGTCAAACACTTCGGAAACTCACCACCGAGAATGCCATCTGTTTCACAATCAGAGTTCATCGGTGGGCTATGGGGGAGGTGGTCGATCAACTTCCGGCAGCCGCTCTGTCGGCGTCCTTGGCCGGAATACCGGACGAGATAGCCACCTACAAGGACATAGCGGGTTACAGGGATGATCTGATCACCTGGCTCAACATGAGGTGCTGCGGATGATCGCGGACCTGGCCGGTGAGGAGGCCCTCCGGTTCACGTCGCCTACACTCGCGGGGTGCCAGATCCGACTGTGGTCTGCCGAACGCGAGTGATGACGAACCTCCCAGAGCAAGAAGAAGATCTGTTTCGGACCGCCACTGGCGGCGACTGGATAATGCCCACGGCCGCACCGGACCCCGTGGCTGGTGCCTCCGAGCCGGTCCCGGTCACCGGGCCACCGGTCGCGGAGTCAACCCCAACAGCGATTCCGGTCGTGAAGGTGGCATCAGCGGGGAAGCCATCTTTCATAGACCGACGTGTGGCCGGCAAGCTTCGAGCGCGCCGTGTGAGGCGCTTGGTCCGCCACGTCGAGCCGTGGTCGGTGCTGAAGATTTCGTTGATCTTCTATTTCTGCCTGTGGGGAATTGGGCTGATAGCAGGCGTGATCCTGTGGAGTCTTGCCGTTGGTTCCGGCACCATCGACAACATCGAGAACTTCATACAGAAACTGTTCGCGCTCGACAGTTTCGCATTCAACGCCGACCAGATATTCAGGGCCAGCGCCATCGGCGGTCTGGTGCTGGTGGTGGCCGGAGCCGGTTTCACAGTGTTGATGGCGGTCTTGTTCAACCTCATCAGCGATGTCACCGGCGGAATCCGTATCA
>CAZHMP010000238.1:0-2531 GCA_964533595.1 uncultured Acidimicrobiales bacterium
GTACCAACCAGGGTCCCTCAGCGACATCGGGCCGGGCGCTAACGTACCCGCCGATGATGTCCATGGATCAAGTGCCGGATGGCAGCAAGGTCCCGACTTGGGTCATCAAGTCGATCGGGCTGTTTTGGCTCGGATGGATCGCTGTCTACATGGGCACAGGCATGGTCCGTGCTCTGCGGTCCTTCCTGCTTGTCATACTCATATCTATTTTCCTCTCCTTTGCAATCGAGCCTGCCGTCAATCGTCTGGAGACCATGGGAGTCCGGCGAGGGTTGGGCACCGGCATCGTGTTCATAGCGGTGCTGGCCGCTGTCGCAGGTTTCTCGGCCGCGATCGGCACGGCGTTGGCGGCACAGATCACCGATTTCGTGAATCAAGTGCCCGCATACCTAGACGACATCGACGCTTGGATATTTCGCAACTTCAACACCCACATCGACCTCGACCAGATCAGGAGCGAGTTTGTGGCCGGCGGTGGGGTGCAGGGCTACGCCGGCACCTTTGCCAACAACATCGTCGGACTGGGCACCTTCATCATCGGAATTCTCTTCCAGGCCTTCACAGTGATGCTCTTCACCTTCTACCTCGTGGCTGAGGGCCCCAAACTCCGGCGAACGATCTGCTCCTTCCTCGAGCCGGAAAGGCAGGAGGTGGTGCTGTCGGTGTGGGACCTCGCAATTGAGAAGACCGGTGGCTACATCTACAGTCGTTCGATCCTTGCTCTGCTGTCGGCGCTCACACACTGGGCCGTGCTGTCGATCGTCGGGGTACCGTTCCCGCTGCCGCTCGCGCTCTGGGTTGGCGTGGTGTCACAATTCATACCGGTCATCGGCACGTATTTTGCCGGTGCCCTTCCACTTCTCATCGCCGTCATCAACGACCCGGTATCCGGGATCTGGACCCTCGTGATGATCGTGGTCTACCAGCAGATCGAAAACTACCTGCTCGCTCCCAAGATCACCGCCCGCACCATGGAAATCCATGTTGCAGTGGCATTCGCCTCGGTCCTGATCGGCGGCGCGTTGCTGGGAGTGGTGGGCGCTTTGTTGGCGCTCCCGTTCACCGCCACCGCACAGGGTTTCATTTCCGGTTACCGCAGCCATCACGACATCGAGGAAGAGACGTTGGCAGAAAGCGCCCAACGGAGAGGAAGACGACGGCCCAGGGAATGAACCGCCGCGCCCCTCGCGGTATCAGGCGGTCATGGCGGCGCTGTCGACCAGTCTGCTTCTGCGCTCACGTTCAGCACGAAGGTTGGTGACGAACACGGCAGCCTCGGTTCGGCTGCTCATGTTGAGCTTGCGAAGCAGGTTCGACACGTAGTTCTTCACTGTCTTTTCGGCCAGGTTCATGCGCCCGGCAATCTGACGGTTGGTCAGACCCTCGGAAAGGTGATCCAGAAGCCTGCGTTCCTGGGGGCTCAGATCCTTGAGCGACGAACCGTCGTTCTCATCGACCCTTCCGGTCCTGAGTCGTTCGAGGAGTCGGGCCGGGTGGCGGCAATGCGGCGTAGGCCATCAAGAGCGGTTCCAGTCTCGCCAGCGATCTCAACGTCGTCCTAGCGACGCAGGACGGCCTTCAACTCTTCTCTGACCGACTCATGATCATCCAGTAGAAATACCTTGACCGTCATAGGACCTTCCTGTCATTCGGCCCCCATTGCGACGCCGACCCTTTCATCGGCACTCTGGGCCCATTACTTGATGCAGAGTGGCAGGGCAGGGTTTCATCAATTCGCGGATGGCTTGGGCAACCCACGTCTTCTACGACCCCAGCGACGGCGCGTTCTACGCGGCTTCGACCAAGCGGGTCAAGACCAACAACATCACCACCGGATCGGCAGCGGGATCGTCGACCTTCAAACCACTCGGCGGTGTCACCAGAAGCGAATTGGCTACTTCCTCAAGCGCTACGACGACAACGCTGTCCAGCCCGCCACCACCAATCTCTTCGCCTCAGACACCGACCTGGCGATTACAACCACGCTTGGTGACCTTGGCCCGGGCGCTTTGTTGACCATTCCGGCCGGCCATACCGGTGTGATCGAGATCGGCTACGCGGCAGAATCGGCCTGCTACGGCGGTACCTCCGGATGGTGCAGGATCACACTCCTCTCTAACGGCTCTGCCGTCGGACACAACGACTTCGCCTTCGCCAGCAACGATGGTGCCCCGGAAGGCGCTGGTTCGTTTGAGGGACATGCCATGACTCGCGTGTTCGACGACCTCCCGGCTGGAACGTATGTCATCACCGCGTCGTCCAGTATCGGGTTCCGTATGTCCACCTTCAGGCTCGATGACATGGTCCTGACCACCGACATCCATCTCACCAGCTGAACGACAATCCCCTGGTTCCAGGACATCGGCGGACCGTGTGGCGGTCCGCAGGTGTCATAGAACGGTCGGTGGTGGTGCGAGAACACAAGAGCCCCGGGCCATCGGCCCGGGGCTCTTGCAGTTATCGGATGGAACGGGGACTAGCCCTGCTGGATCTTGATCTCGATATCGACGCCGGCAGGCAGATCGAGCCGC
>CAZHMP010000239.1:0-2528 GCA_964533595.1 uncultured Acidimicrobiales bacterium
AGTCTCGAACCGCTCAGCAGATAGTCGGGATTGCGATCGGCCGCAGACCACTCGGCAATCGCGGCACCAAGCGAGTCGCGGCGCCTCAGATCATCGCGAGCACTCTCTATCCAATCGGTGAGCCGTCTCCAATTGGTGAGCAGTGCCTCGTGCCCCACCTCCACGGTGGGGGATCCTGTGACCGAGTCGCGGTCGAGGGTGAGCAGGCGATGTTTCGTGAACAAGTCGATCACCGTCTGGAGTGCCACTGCATCGACCCCCAAGGAGAGAATCTCCCGCGCCGGCACGCGACGACGCCCCCACTGGTCGGAATCGACGATGGTGACGAGGCGCAACGCCAATTGCCGGGCCACAGATTGCTCGTTGGCATCGAGAGCGTCGTAGATGTCGTCCGCTCGTCGGCTGACCGCGCCGCGCACTCCGCCCATCGACCTGTACGCCTCGAGGGTGAGGGTGTTTCCGTCGCGCTGATCGAACAGATCCGTGAGCGCGTACTGGAATAGAGGAAGGCCACCGGTTTGCCCCAAGACGTCGGTGAGCAGCTCCACCAACAGAGCTGATTCGAGACTTACCCCGGCTTCCTCGGCCGGTCGCTGTGCGGCCGATTCAAGCTCGTTGGGGCTCAGAGGCACCACGTTCACAATCCCTTCGCCCATTCTTGCTCCGAAGCCCGAGTGAGCAAGGGGACGGTCGTAAAAGTCGGCACGCAGTGTGAATATCACTGCGATCCGGCCGTGTGGATCGTCGACTGCCTCGACGAGCCCGGTCAGGAATCGCGCCCGCGTGGTTTCATCGTCGACCAAACTGAAGAGTTCCTCAAACTGATCGATTACCAACACCAAGTGGGTGTCGTCGTGTGGCAGGACCCGCATGATCGCTCTGAGGATCCCAGTCTCGGGTTCACTCAGCTGTTCCGACAGACTGTCAGGCGCGTCGAGCGACGCGCGCAAGAGTGCCGATTCGAGCTCGGCCAGAGGATGGGCGCCGGGCACCATTTGGGCAATCATCCACGGACCCGACCCGTCAGCTTCACCCTTGCGCAAGGTGGGCACCACTCCTGCCCTGACGATGCTCGACTTGCCCGAACCGCTGGGCCCGACAAGTCCGATGAGCCGGCTGCCGGAATCGAGGCGCCGAATCACCTCGGCGACGGCACTGTCGCGACCGAAAAATTGTGCGGCGTCGCCTTCGTGGAACGCCCTCAGGCCCTTGAACGGATTCGGCCGTGTCGGCTGGGCGGATGCAGCGGCTGCCCGTCGAAGCTGAATACGCGAATCATGGAGCAGGATATTTTCTTCGAGCAGACGCAGTTCGGGAGATGGATCAAGTCCTGAGTCTTCACCGAGTTGGCGGCGGAATCGTTCAAAGACTCGTAGGGCCTCCGCCTGGCGACCAGCTCGGTAGAGAGCCAACATAAGTTGACCGACGATTCGTTCCCGCTCAGGATGAGCTACTCGAAGCTTCTCGATCTCGCCTACGAGTTCTCCCGAGCGACCGGCCTTGAGATCTGCGTCAATCCGAAGCTCCGTAGCCGTCAAGCGAAGTTCTTCGAGACGCGCTATTTCGGCTTGGGCGAATTCGTCGTAGGTAAATTCCTCGAGAGCATCACCGCGCCACAATTCGAGAGCACCGGCCAATATCTCGGATGCCTCTTCCGGGTTTCGCTCTAGTGCCACCAGACCTGATTCGAGCGCCGCCTCAAATCGGGCCGCATCGATACGTTCGGGATCGATGTTCAGCGTGTAACCGTTCGGTGAGGTGGCCAGCGCTTCGGGGTCGCCCAGGCTTGACCGCAAACGTGAGATGTAGATCCACAATGCGTTCTCTTTGCCATCAGCATCGTCGCCCCACAAAGCTTCAAGAATGCGATCGGTTGACACTGTCCTGTTGGCATGAATCAACAGCAGTGCCAAGAGTTGGC
This sequence comes from uncultured Acidimicrobiales bacterium, assembly GCA_964533595.1. GTDB lineage: Bacteria > Actinomycetota > Acidimicrobiia > Acidimicrobiales > Aldehydirespiratoraceae > SZUA-87. The sequence goes on from CAZHMP010000239.1 coordinate 1,922, forward strand.
GTGGCTTTCGCGCACGGATCTCTATCTCCTGGCCCAGGTAGGAGACTTGAAGTGGCCCCAAGATCCGGTACTCCATTCGTGCTCACCCCCTTTGGGCACCGAACCCGACGCTAGTTGGATCGCAGCTCTTCGGCAGTCAACAGCAGACCCGACCCACCTTTCAATCGCCTTTCAGTCGGCGGACGGTGAAGCGAAAGACCGATTTCGCAATGTGCTGGCATGCACCGCACATCCGTTCGTTATCTGGTCCTTTCACTTATTCTCGGCCTGCTTTCACCGGCGGGTCTACCGTCACCGAGTGCTGCGGCATCTCCAATCATGTCCCTGAATCCATCAATCTCGTTCGAGGGCGGGTCGGACTCCGCACGGCAGACGGTTGTCGATGCCGTGGAGCAATACAGGTCAGCCGGACTCGTTCTGCCCGATTTGATGGTGCGAATTCATCCCGACAATGGCGGCTGTGACGGCAAACAGGGCCTCTTTCACCACAATGACGGCTCGCCGATCATCGACCTGTGTTTCGACCGCGAGTTCCTCATCCTTCATGAACTGGGCCATGCATGGGAACACTTCAACATCAATGACCAGGCCCGACTCGATTTCCAGC
>CAZHMP010000240.1:0-2473 GCA_964533595.1 uncultured Acidimicrobiales bacterium
GCGGATCTCCGCAATAACAGCAGGGCGAAGCTGACGGGTCGAGAGGTTCGCCCGCATGTCAATGTCGTGACCCTGTCTGTGCCAAACCGCTGCCTGTTTGGCGGCTTGCTCCAGAACCCAGAGTCCGAGCTCCACGATCACACCGGAGTGCTCAGCCACATCGATGAAAGCCCCCGCTGAGAGCAGCCCCCTTTCGGGGTGGTTCCATCTGACCAGCGCCTCTGTGGCCCTGATCTCACCGGAATCAAGGTCGACGTCGGGTTGGTAGTACACCTCGAACTGGCCGGTCCTGAGCCCCACCCGCAGCTCGGACTCGACCGTTAGGTGGTCGGCGAGTTGCACCCGCAGTTCATCATCGAATACCACATATCGGTCGCGGCCGGTCTGTTTCGCCCGATACATCGCCGCGTCGGCTGACCGCACAAGATCCTCTGCGGTGCTCAAACCTGTTGACATCGCCGAGCCGACGCTCAGAGTAAGACGCACCTCATAGCCATCGAGATTCACCGGTTGGCGCATCATTTCGAGCAGTCGCGCCGCCACCGCAGATACTTCTTGCTGGCTCGCGACCCCGGCCAGATGTATTGCGAACTCGTCGCCGCCCATGCGACAGATGCTGTCGCCGGGCCTGAGCGCCAACCTCATGCGATCGGCGCAGGTAACCAGAGCCATGTCGCCGACATGGTGTCCGAATGTGTCGTTGATATCCGCGAATCGATCGAGATCCGCAACTATCACGGCTCCATCGATGATCGCCCGATCAGGATCCAGAGTCTTGAAGAAATGGTCACGATTGGGCAGATCGGTGAGTGGGTCGTGGGTGGCTCTGTGGGCCAACATGTTTCCCAGTCGCCGCGACTCGGTGATGTCGTCGATGTGGGACAGGAGCAACGGTTCGGCCCGGCCATGCATCCGTACGTGGCTGAAGCGCGCCCGTCCCCACGCGACTTCGCCGGACGGTCTCATGTAGGGAAGGTCGGAGTAGCTCAAGTCTTTTGCGACTTCGCCAACGGTGTCGGGATCGGTCAGCAACTCCTCGAGGCGCCCCCCGAGGAGCTCCTCTCGTGGCCGACCGGTGAAGTCGACATAGGCCTGATTACAGGAGATGAGACGACCCTCTTCTCCACGGATGGCGATGGCCGACGGAGCCGACTCGAATGCGGCCGCGAAAGTCTCCTCAGCTGCGACCCTGGCGTGGCTTTGCGCCAGCATCGCAGCGGCTCTGAGTAGTAGGTCGGAGCGGACCTCGTCGGCCGGCAAATGCCCGTCGCTAAGAACGAACAGCACCGTCGACTCATCCGGACTGGCCATCACGGTTGCCATCGAGATGCACCGCGGCCCGGGTCTGAGATCCTCTGCGACAATCAGCTTGAGCCACCTCGACACGTCGTCGATAGCAAAGTCAAGCACCGCACCGGGATGTCGAAACCTTTCGATTAGCGATACCGGCAACGAGATGTAGCTGTCGCCGTCTCTTCCGCCGGCTCGGGCCACGCACTCGGCTCGGACGTGACCGGAGCGACGCCAACTGGCGTTCTCTCGCCACATCGACACGTGGGTGGCTCCAATACCGGCACGAAGGTGGTCGAGAGCAGCAGCAGTGTTGGGCTCCGGGCATACGAGGGAACTCGCGATGGCGCTCAGCGCCGTATCGGCATCGCGATGACTGGCCAGTCGCTCCTCTGCATCACAGCGACGTCGGAATTGAGCGATGAGAGACGCCACCGAACACACGATCTTCTCGGTCAGATCGTGGCCGTGCTTCGAATAACCCAAGTCGCAGATGAGCTGCCCGACGCTCTGCCCGTTGTTCCCCACCGGAATCGTCAACCGACCACATCTGCTACACAACCCGCTCCTCCCGAGACAGGACTCGAGGTCTGATGAGTGGCAGGGGCATTCCGAGCCCGACCGCCAGGTAGCCAGCAATTCGATGTCGGACTTTCCGGGGCCCTTCCCGTGGTACTCGATGCAACGGGCATCGACTAGCTCGCAAAGTGTTCGGAGTGAGTCGTTCATCACCTGCTCAAAGTCACTCGACCCGGCCTCAACAAGTGTTCGAGCGATGCGACTGACCGCGACTTCCACTTCAAGCGCACGACGCGCCTCAAGCTCGGCGGCGACTCGCCTCCGGGCCTGAGTTACGAGTGCCGACATGCTGGACGCGCCGTTGCACCAAGTCTCGCCATCTCCGGCAGCAACACACTTCGTGCCGAAAGCGAAGGTGACCGCTCCTGCAACGTTGCCATCCAGCATGAGCGGGGCCACCACCAACGTCTGGTTCTGGCGAGGTTCATTGCGATCGAAGTGCTCCGAAAAGTCGATCGATGCTGCCGCCTGGAGCGAACGCGCCGCCGTTGAGATCGGATGGTCGCGGGCTAGGAACTCAATCGGGTAATCGCCGACCGAACCGTAATCCGGATTCACCCAGACGTGGCTCCGATGCACCTTTCCGTCGGGGTGGTCGTCCCAG
>CAZHMP010000241.1:0-2463 GCA_964533595.1 uncultured Acidimicrobiales bacterium
CCAAATGCCTCACCACCTCGGCCCGGTTGAGGCCCATGACTTGGGAAACGTCCGCGCCGCGGGTGCGTCCCGACGCATCCGGCAGGTCGGCTCCTCTCACATGAAAGACACGACCCTCGGAGGTGATGGCCGACACGGTTGACGCAGTGGTCGAGACCGCTTCGCACGCAATGAGATCGTGGCGTCCTGCGCTGGCATGCTTTCCATGGTCCGGAGACACCGACGCAATGTGTCCCGACGTGGAGAGCATGACGAGACATGGTTCGTCGACAACCTCGGCAGGCGCAGTGTCGGTCTGAGGGGCCTCGAATTTGGGAACATCTTGAGGCTGAACGATTTCGGACCGACGTGGAACGGCCAAGTCGGACACCAATTCGTGAAGCTCTTTGAGAACAATGGTTCGCCTGCGTTGCTCCGATCCGAGGATCTTTTCGTAGTCAGCGACGTTGGTCCTCAGCCCGGCCACCTCGGTTTCGATTTCGAGCTTGGCCAGGGCGGTGAGTCGCCGTAACGGCATTTCAAGGATGTGAGCGGCCTGAACCTGGGAAAGGTCGAATCGCTCCATCAACCGTTGACGGGCCTCCCCCGAATCATGAGACGCGCGGATGATTGCGACTACTTCGTCTATGGCGTCGAGCGCTACAAGCAGACCCTCGAGAATGTGGAGACGCTCGAGAGCCTTGTCGAGACGATGCTTGGTACGCCTGACGATGACCTCGAGGCGGTGATCGATGTAGTGCCTGCACAGGTCGTAGAGGCCGAGGGTGGTGGGCACCCCGTCGACCAGGACCACATTGTTGATACCGAACGTCTCCTCGAGTGCGGTCTGTCGATAGAGATCGTGAAGCACGCCTTGCGGGTTGACGGCTGCCTTCACATCGATCTGGAGGTGGACTGCTCCCGTTTCGGTGGTGTGGTCGGAGAGATCGGCGATTCCGGTGACGCCGGTGAGTTTCCCTGAATTGACCAGATCCTTGACCTTGGAGATCACCCGCTCCGCACCCACGAGGTATGGAAGCTCTGTGACAACGATGGCCTGTCGACCACGGGTGATCTGTTCGATATGGGCGCGTGCTCTTATCCGAACCGACCCGCGACCGGTTTCGTAGGCCTCGCGGAGGTTGTCGTCGATCACGATGCCTCCCGACGGGAAGTCGGGCCCGGGCATGGCCTCCATCAGCTCATCCACTGTTGGCCGTGGGCGGCGCTTGTTCATCACCAGCTCAATCACCGACTCGACCTCAGCCAAGTTGTGCGGAGCCATGTTTGTGGCCATCCCCACCGCGATGCCGCTGGTGCCATTGACGAGAATGTTTGGCAATGCCGCCGGAAGAACTACCGGCTCCTCTCCCTCGCCGTCGTAGGTGGGACGGAAGTCGACCGTGTCTTCGTCGAGCTCCCTCACCATCTGCATAGCGGCCGGGGCCAACCGGCATTCGGTGTATCTCGATGCCGCTGGAGGGTCGTCGAGGCTGCCGAAATTGCCCTGCGGATCGATGAACGGAACCATCCGCGAGAATTCCTGTCCCAAACGCGTCAGAGCGTCGTAGATCGCGGAATCTCCGTGGGGGTGGTAGCGACCCATCGTGTCGCCCACGATGCGCGCCGACTTGCGAAACGGCGTGCCGGGGCGCACGCCCATCTGCAGCATCGACCACAGGATCCGGCGTTGCACCGGCTTGAGACCATCGCGCACATCCGGGATGGCTCGGGAGGTGATGACCGATAGCGAGTAGGCAAGAAATGACTCGCTCATCTCATCGGCAACCGGCACGTTGACGACTTCACGAGCGAAATTCGGTTTGAATTCGAGCTGTCGGGGCACTGATTCTCCGTCTTCGAAGCTACAGATCAACGAACAAACGTTCGTTATCGTATCGCCGCTGTGGGCGACGTGCTTTGACGGTAGCCAACCGGCGGGTGAGTCGCGGGGAGCTTCCCATGATGGGATTCAGGCGATCGCGTTCCTAATGCTGGCCAATGGTCTGCCGAAGGATAGATTCGCGTCAAGTCGCTGAGAGCGAAGGGTGAGAAATGAGACGTCTACCGATTATTTTGATCGTGACCGCATTGTTCGCAACGGCATGTGGGGGCGGTGACAACAGCCTGCTTAGCGCGGCCTCATCATCCAACTGGTGCGATTTCGCCCAGAAGGTCGAGGACTCCAACAATGCACTCGACGAGCCCACGGCTGCAGGAATGCGTGACTTCGCCGATCAGGTCGAGGCGTCGGTGTCCCATGCGCCTGCCGAGATCAAGGCAGATGTTGAGCTCTTGGCCTCGTTCGCGGACGATCTCGTTACCGCTCTCGAAGAAAACGACGACAACATTTTGTTGGCATTCGACTCAATCAGCGCTGAACTCAGCGATCCGAAGTATGAAGATGCCGGCGACCGCGTCAGTGCCTACAACGAACGCGAGTGTGGGATCGTCGACAGCAGTTCCTCCGACTCGAGTTCCTCC
>CAZHMP010000242.1:0-2442 GCA_964533595.1 uncultured Acidimicrobiales bacterium
AGACGGCGATTGCGGGGGCAGTCGAAGAGCAAGGTGTGGTGTCGGCCGAACTGGCCCGCAACATCGCTGAAGCTAGCGCCAGCACGCTGTAGTCCCCGTCACCTGCGGCTTTCATCGGTCGTGAAAAATGAAGCCACACAAAAGCGTCCTCGTCTTGGCGGCCGTATTGATGGCCCTTTTGGTTCTGAGTGTCTCACTGGGACCGCTGGGGACGGTCACGCTCAGAAACCGATTTGAAGGCATCGTTGGGTCTGTGGTCTCGTTGGCGGCATCGAAAGCGAGAGGGTCGGGCGGGGCTGCTACATTTGGACATCGGTAACCCTCGAGTTCACGTTGAGATAGCCGCCTCACTTCTGGAGGCTGTGGTCACAGTTGGGGCCGCGTCCGGCGACAGCGCCCATCGGCGTGAGTCAGAAGATTTCGAGGCGATTGTGTCAGCCGCTTTGGCTGAGGCTGGCGTTGTTCACGGCATCGACCAGCGTGTCGTACGGCTTGTAGCTGAGGGTTTGGCCAACGTCAACTTCGAGCTGGATCGCACTGCCATTGCCACAGCCAGCCCCCCTGTTGCCGGGGAGTCGGGAACCCTTGAATTGGCCTTCGACATGAGCGTGCTTCCCGGACTCGACCGTGGAGACGGCACAATCGATCATCGAGAGAGACGCTTCCTCCACCCTGTGTCGGAAGGCACTGTTCTTGCGCTGTACCGGCCAGCCACCGCAGGCACACGCGGCCGCGGCGTCGACGGCACCATCCTTGATGCCATCCCCCCCGACGACCCGATGCCGGTGATCGGGCCGGGCGTGCGTATGGATGAACACGGCCGAGTGCTGGCTATCAGTGCCGGAATAGTTCGTTGGGACGGTGCGACCGGCTTCGAAGTTGTCGCCGAGTACCGACACGATGGCGATGTCGATCTGCGTTCCGGGAACCTCGCGATGGAGGGCGACATCAAGATCTCCGGATCGGTCAACAACGGATTCGTTGTGAGAGCGAGCGGCAGTGTTGAGATCTCGGGTGATGTGGATGGGGGCACCGTGATCGCCGGGGGAGACGTGGTGGTCAGGGGAGGAATCCTCGGCTCCAACGGTCTGGTCTCTGCCCAGGGTGATGTCACCTGCAAAAGGGTTCAGAACGCCACAATACGCGCCCGTGGCAGGATTCGATCGAAGATTGATGTCATTGACGCAACCATCAGTGCATCAGAGATAGAGGTCGTCGGAGTTGTCCGTGGAGGCGCAACCGAGGCGGAGATTTCGCTCTCTGTCGGCGACGCCGGCGGAGACACGGTGGGCGCTTCCCTCGAGGCGGGGGTTCCTGCCGAGTGGCCGGCTGACGCGGTCCATTCCGGATCCCGACTGGGCGAGTCAGCGTCCCGTCATCGTCGAAACTCTGGAGGGGGACGTCGATCACGTGGGGCATCGGCAAGGCGTGAGGTGGGAACATTCCACGCGGTTTCCGCTATCCGCGAGGCCCAACTGCGCTCGCGACAGCGCGCCGCATTGCCCATGGCCCACATCGATGTCCTAGGTGTGGCACAATCCGGGGTGTTCGTCAGGCTCGGCGACTACGGGTCGACTCTCGGTCGGGCCATCAAACACTCAACCTTCAAGTTCGACCACGACTCGTCCGAGTGGATCATCGAGGATCTCCCATGATCGACATGTATGCCGTGACCGCCGCCGACCTCATGAGCACCGAGCTTGTCGGCATAGCCGCGGATGCGACGCTGGCAAGCGCGGCCGAGAAGATGAGCGAGAATCGCATGCATTGCCTCATAGTCCCCCTTGATCAGCCCGGACGTGGCTTGGGTGTCATCACCGGCAAAGACATCATCCGGCTCCTTCCCGAGGTTGATCTGCTCGCCCTAGCCGAGATACGCGTGAGCGATGTGATGAGTTGCCCGGCGGTGTCGGTTCCGCCAGATCTCTGTGTTCACGACTGCGTCAGCCTCATGCTGGCAACGGGAGTTCGGCGAGTGATAGTGCAGCATGGGGCCGATCCGGTCGGAATCCTGAGCTTCACCGACGTCATGGACCTGATCGCCTCGCCTTCAAGCAACGACAACGGTTCTGCTGGCGCGCTGTAACTGACCGACGGCCGGGCTGTGCTGTCCACGAATGGATTTCTCCCGCTCAATGGCTTGGAGAAGTAGGTCTCGTTACGGGAACTCGGCGTCTCATTGGCAATCGATGAGTTCGGCACCGGGTATCCGAGTCGCTAGCAGTTGAGGATCCTGTCTGTTCCTCAATTCTTGAAATCGCTAATACGCATGCGATTCCGGACGAAGCTCTCATCGGTAGTTCGCCACGGGATTATGGACCCCCCATCGCCCGACGGATCGATTCAGGAGCATCGCAATGGAACTGTTGTCAAGGCTAAGCCTCAAGTCGAAGCTTGCGCTTCTGGTCGTTGTTCCGTTGAGCGCGGTTATTGTCCTCACGG
>CAZHMP010000243.1:0-2390 GCA_964533595.1 uncultured Acidimicrobiales bacterium
CCATTTTCGGGCAACGGGCACTCTGGAGCACCGTGGCTCGGCGAGGACGGTAGCGCGACGCGCCCCGACGGAATTTGTCCATCGACCTCCGTCGTGCCACAAACCCGAAGACTTCATTACCCGGTTTCGGCAATCGACCTGCCGATACAGGTCTCGCCGAATGTGTTGCTACCCGACGGCATGATCTTCGCGCTCAACGAGAACATCGAAGCGATCCGCGCCGGAGCCCAAAAGGCCGAGCCCTTAGTGGTGCGTTCAAGTGTTGGCGATTGCGTGTCGCTGATATTCACCAGCGAACAAGAGGATGTGAACCACAACGGATTCGCCAAAGCCAACATGCACATCCACTTCGTGCAGTTCGATCCCCAGGCATCGGATGGCGTGATCACCGGCCTTTCCTACGAGCAGTCCGTTCGCCCCATCGCCAGCGAGAACCGAACGTTGGTCACGCCTACCGGCCCTGGAACCACAGACATCGTCGTCAGCAACGTCGACCGGCTTCGCGTGGGCATTTCAATCGGTGTGGGACTCGGGGAAGGCATGTGCGACCCAACCTCGGGTGCGCCTGTGGCCGTGCCCGACAACCTCGACCGACCTTGCACCGAAATCCGCTCGATCAAATCGATCGTCGGAACAACCATCACCCTCGACGCGCCTCTGGAGAATTTCCACCTCGCCGCTGAGGCGGTGGGCGTGGAGTTCGCCCAGTACCTGTGGTACTCGGATGTCGACGACGGCACAGTCTTCTTCCACGACCATGTCGACTTCAACAATTGGGGGCGCGGCCTCTTCGGCGCCCACATCATCGAACCGCTTGGCGCCACCTATCACGATCCGGTGACCGGTGCCGAAACCCGCACCGGAACCGTGGCCGACATTCACACTCCGGCCAATGCCACGGTTGGAGCCGGGCAGCAAGGCAGCTTCCGGGAGTTGGTGGTGATGCTGCACGACAGCGTTCCTCTCGGTCCAAATGACGACAAGACCATCTCCTCGCTCAATCTGCGATCCGAACCTCTCAAGGATCGCGACGGTGATTTCCCCTTCTCATCTGTGACCAACGGCGATCCGGTCACACCACTGCTCCGCGCCTACGTCGGCGATGACGTTGTTCTTCGCGGGCTTGGTGTCATCGAACGAGAAGGCACGATCAAGGTCACTGGTCATCGTTTCCGCGAGGAACGATTCGCCACCAACGCCCGCCAATACGACACCATCAGCATCGGCATCTCGGCGCGCGAGGATCTGGTGCTCGAGTCGGGCGCGGGTGGAGTGGCCGGCCTGCCCGGCGACTTCCTCATCTACAACTCCGTGGCGAGCGATCTCCAGGACGGCGCGTGGGGGCTGATGAGGGTGCACGACACGTTGCAGGCAGATCTTCGATCCCTGCCCGGCAACATTGCGCCTCCCGACATTCCCGGCGGATTCCCTCAACAAACGTTCACTGGTGGAGCGCCCGCGCCATCCACCGGGCCGGGCGATCCGTGCCCGGCAGGTGCTCCGGTTCGCAGTCACGAAGTGGCGATATTCAATGTCAACGAGGCCTTTGGCGGGGTCATGTATGCCTTGGCCGCCGACAAACAGGCAATCATCGACGGCACCAAACCAGCCGAACCGCTCGTGTTGAGGGTCAACCAGGGTGATTGCCTGGAAATCGCTCTCACCAACGACCTGCTCGACAGGTCCGGGCTGACGTTGAGCAAGCTGTCGTTCGACCCGCAGCGATCTCACGGCTCGGCCATCGGGTTCAACCAGGACTCCACCCTCGCTCCCGGCCAACGGAGAGTGCATCGGTTCTTCGCGGATGAAGAGCTCGGCACGAGCCTGTTCACCGATCTCGCGGCAGTCGACAACATCCCCCTGGGAGCGTTCGGTGCGGTGATTGTGGAACCGGCCGGCTCGACATGGCGCAATCCGACCAACGGATCAGCCATCAACTCGGGAGTTTCCGCCGACGTGTTCGCGCCATCAGGGGCATTCCGCGAGCACGCCCTGCTGATGCAAGAGTCCGATGACAGAATCGGTCAGTCGACCATGCCATATCCGGCCACGGTTCGGAACTTCGCCGGCATCAACTACGGCTCGGACCCGATAGACGCTGGCATTCTCGGAAGCAGGCTCAACGTCAATCCCGACCCGACTCTGGTGTACGACAGCTCCACTCACGGTGATCCCAACACGGTCATTCGCTCCTACGTGGGCGACCCAGTGCGCCTCCGTGTCGCCGTCGGTTCGGGTGAGGGGTCACACGTCTTCAATCTTCAAGGCCACCGGTTCCCCTGGGAGCCCGACATGCCCGGAAGTTCACAACTCGCGTCCAAGGCAGTGCTGCCCGGCGAATCCTTCGATGTCCACCTGATCGATGGAGCGGGTGGAGGATCCGCGACCGC
>CAZHMP010000244.1:0-2350 GCA_964533595.1 uncultured Acidimicrobiales bacterium
TGTGTGGGCCCGATGCGCTGGTGCGAGACATGACCACCGCGGCCAAGGCGTTGGGTGCCCGTCGCATCGAACGCGAGGAGTTCGACATGCGTCAGGGATTTGGGCCGGACATCTCCAGGGAAATCGACGACCTTCTCAACCGACTCGCTCAGAACTGACCGGGCATCAGGCCAACTCGGCCTTATCGGATGACGGACTGCAACTCGCCCACGGTGAAGCTCACTGATGAGCTGCGAGTGACGACCCCCCATACGGTCCAGGCGTTGGGGTGCCGGTCAGTTCGTTGATAGATGGTCCACGACACGTCGACCCGGCCCGGGAAGGGGCTCGGTCCGCTTACTGACTCGAATAGGTGGGAGCAGGTGGTCGACTGTGAGGCCGGAGCCGAAGGATCCCAAGTGGTAGCAATGTCGGTTGCGCAGTTGACGGTGGCTCCATCTCCGAGATTCCATACCGCTTCGCGCAGTACCGGACGAACGGTTGCCCACGTGTTGCCCGCTTGCGCCGATACCGACGGGTAGGTGAGGCGACTCGACACGCCGAGCCAGGTTTCAACTCCGACGACCTGCTCGCCCGGCGGAGACAGAACCGGTGTCGGCAGCTCAAAGTTGATCGAATCGACGGCGAACTTTGCCACCTCGGTGACTGCCAGAACACCGCCGGGGATCGGGTCAACCGGGTCGTAGACAACTATGAGCGGATACCCTGAGACTGTTGAGCCGTCGTCGGAATGGACGCATCTCAGGACGTATGCCCCGTCCGCGGTGGGAACCGTAGGATCAAGCTCCCATCCCAATTCCGTACCCACGGCAATGATGTTGTGCCACGTACACCTGACGGGGCGACCAACGGGTGCGCTCCCAGGTCTGTCGACAAGCGTGACCGAGCCCGGCTCACCGGCCTCGACCGAGAGCGTGCCGTCGTTGTAGCCGACATCGGTTGTGCCGCCGGCGAACGGCACCAACGAACGGCCTTCAACTGGTGATGATGACGAGTCGTTGACAAATGAACGGGCCCGCACGTACGCCATCGGGGGGAATCCGGCCGCAGAGGGCCCGGCACTCCCGAGCGATATTCGAGCAGCCTCGTCCGCGTTGACCGGTGACGCCGAACCGGTGCCGCCGTTGCCCGTGCACGCCGACGACAACAGCATCAACACGAACACGCAACCTGCAAGTCGCCGCACTATCGATTCTCAAATCTTTCAGACACGTGAATGAAACTACACGAAAGTCAACCAAATCGGTAGTGTCGATTGTCATCATTTCGACGGGTAGCCTCTGCCCATGGCCGGCCCACTGAAGATCACATTCCTTCGGTCGTACACAACTGTCACGGCGCTCCCCGAGTCGCTGGCCGAGTTGGCGCTCGTCGGCCGTTCAAATGTTGGCAAATCGTCGCTCATCAACGGGCTTGCCCAACGCAAGAAGCTCGCCAAGACCTCGAAGACCCCCGGTGCCACCAGGTTGCTCAACGCCTACTCGGTGGGTGAAGAAGATTCGCTCCGATGGCTGATGGACCTGCCCGGCTATGGATACGCCAAGGTGTCCAAGGCTGAGCAGGCCAAGTGGTCGGTCATGCTTGGCGAATACCTGGAGGAGCGCGAGAGCTTGGTGGGCGCGTTGCATCTGATCGACGGCGCGATTGGTCCCACCGCTCTCGATCTGCAGACCGTCGACTGGCTACGCACTGTCGGATTACCGATCACCTTCGTGGCCACCAAGGCCGACAAGGTCAAGTCATCACTGCGGTCCAAACGCCGAAACGAAGTGTCGCGGAAGCTCGGAGTCGAGCGGGGCGATGTGTTGTGGGTGAGCGGCGAGAAGGGCACCGGATTGCACGAACTACGCGCCGCGATCACCAATCTTCTGTCGGCGTCCTGACAAACATCGCCGAGAAGCATATTCTGAGTTGATGATCCAAACCATGCGATTCGGGTCAACAGGCCATCTCTCCACGCGTGCGATCTTCGGTGCAGCAGCTCTCGGGGCCATGAGCCAGACTCGTGCCGACTCAACTCTCGATAGTGTTCTCCGCCGAGGGGTCAACCACATCGACACCGCAGCCTCCTACGGCGAATCCGAGCTCAAGCTGGCGCCGTTCCTCCAAGACCACCGAAGCGAATTCTTCCTGGCCAGCAAGACCGGAGACCGAACCGGCAGCGCTGCACGAGCGAGCCTCGAGCGAAGCCTCCACCGACTCGGCGTCGATCAGGTCGACATGATCCAACTCCACAATCTCGTGGAGGAACACGAGTGGCGCGCAGCGTTTTCGCCGGGGGGAGCGGTCGAGGCGCTGTTCAAGGCGCGTGACGAAGGACTTTGCCGTTTCGTCGGAGTAACCGGACACG
>CAZHMP010000245.1:0-2349 GCA_964533595.1 uncultured Acidimicrobiales bacterium
CAGAGAATCTATTATCCGAAGATGTCAACCCGATACTTCACCCCCGAGCTGTTCAAATTCCTTCGCGATCTTGCAGCCAATAACGACCGTAAGTGGTTCAAATCCCATCAGGACGATTACGAGCAGTTCGTGCGTGAACCCGCTCTTGATTTCATCACCGACGTTGGCGACAGCCTCAAGAAAATCTCGCCTCATTTCGTGGCCGATTCGCGCAAGGTTGGCGGCTCGTTGTTTCGGATCCAGAGAGACACTCGATTCTCGAAGGACAAGACTCCCTACAAGATCAACACCGGTCTGCAGTTTCGACATGAGGCCGCCGGTGACGCCCACGCGCCTGGGTTCTATCTTCATCTACAGCCGGGGAACTGTTTCATGGGGACGGGATTGTGGCGGCCGGAGAGCCGCGTCGCCTACTCGATTCGGGAGCACATCGACGACGATACGTCAGGATGGCGCAGAGCCGCGATGTCGAAGAAGTTCACGTCCGTGTTCAGCCTTGAAGGCGAGTCGCTCAAACGTCCTCCCCGCGGCTACGACGCCGACCATCCTCTGATCGGGGATCTCAAGCGCAAGGATTTCATCGCCTCCACCAAGTTGACCCAAAAGCGGGTTACGGCCGTGGATTTCGCCGAGGATTTTCTCGGCTTGTGCAAGGTGTCGGCGCCATTCATGCGATTTCTGTGCAGCGCGGTGGAAGTTCCGTTCTGAGGCGGGCTTCTGCCGAGGCGACGCCGATCGCGATCAAGCGCTCAGAAGAATCACCAGACCAACGACGGTGTAGGTGATCATCACACCGAGCATCGGATATTGCGATCTCACAGCCAGGTCGCCCGGGTAGGTCTCGACGGCCTTGTCGTGGGCGGTCGCCACCCCAAGCACGTGTCCGATGGCGATCGACAGTGTCTGAGCCCATGCAATCTGGCGGGGGCTGATGGCCGTGTAGTGAATCCGGTATCCGACGGTTCCGAACAAGTCCCAGCCCTTGCCGAATGGATCTGACAGAAGCCGCCAGACGATCTGGCCGTCCAGGAACACGAAGCTGAAGTAGTGGGCGACCGAGTAGGCCCCGGCGATGGGGATCAGCGACGGCCCGAACCGCCGAACCAGATCGCCGGTGGAGGTTGACGTGATGCGCGACATCAACTCGATGCCGATTCGAAACGCTCCCCCCACGATCGCCACGGCGATGATGAAACCCAGTGTCCGTACCAGCGTGAGGTTCCACCCGGAGCGGTTGGTCACCACGTCACGCCAGAGCGAATTTCGGGTGAAGCCATCGAAGCTGGTGGAACCGAGCACCACAAGCACAAACGGAATGGAACCCCCGACGATCGGCAAAGTCGACAGGCCCGAGAGTGGCGCCCGGAATCGAAACTTTCCATCGTGGTCGCGGTGGATGGGGGATATTGCTGAGAGCTTGGTGAACAACACACCGAACCCCTCCGCCGAGCGCAACCATCCGCGTCCCCATTTTGCTGCACCCGCGAGCATCACTGTTGTGTATGCGGTGAGCCACAAGCCGAGTGATCGCGGCGATGAGGAGGCGTGGTAGGCCAATTCCATCCACAGGAAACTGGATATCGCCACCACCGCGGGCCATTCGGTGGTGGGAGTTTCGGGGCACTGCGACATCGGCGTGCCGGTCAGCCGTGCCCGAATCGAAGCAGACAGATCCGCCACCGTGTAGAAGGGGTTGAGGGAGCGCCAAAAGTCGCCGAAAAGCATTGCCGCGAATTGCACCCCGACCCAGAACCAGATGTAGGTGACTTGGGGCGCAATGTTGAGAGACGGACTCGTGTTTCCCCACCAGGCTCCAATAAGAATGACGGCAAATGACGCCACGCCGATCAACTTGAGCACGGGGTCGAGTGCTGATCCCATTCGTTGAATTGGATTGGGAAGCGGCTCTCCATCAGCGGCGGCGGCCAAACGCGGGGTCTTCCAGAACGTCCCGAGCGCGACGAACGACACCGCCACCGCAAAACCCGCAGCCCATGCGAGCTGCCACACGGGTAGGGGAAGGTCAACGCGTCCGCCCACTCCGTGGGCAGACGCGGGTCCGGCAGCCCAGACCAATGTGAGGATTGCCAGCCCGGCGCCTACCGCGCTTCGACGTTTCATTTGACTTCGAGATTGAGGATCTGGATGCCGGGACCTTCCAACTCGGCCTCGAACACACCGGGAATGTCGGCAGTGAATGTGAGCGTGGCGGTTTCTCCGGGGTTGAGATCAGCCGTGATGTCGTAGACATGCAGGTGAACTTCTTCGGACACGGTTGAGGAGATGTTGACGTTCACGAGGTCGCCAAGGTTGACCGAGGCATCAGCGATTCCTCCGACGACACCCGAG
>CAZHMP010000246.1:0-2336 GCA_964533595.1 uncultured Acidimicrobiales bacterium
ATGAGCGAGCGCAAGATCTCGACGTGGCGATGGCGCGTCCAGGTAGCACCGATCGACACTCGAATGAATGGGTGGTCATCCACTACCGACGGAGTTACGTATGAAGATCCGGTGGCGTTGATTGCTTCGGCAAGATCTTGGGTTGCCTGGTCTCCGGCGGTGCAACGAAATGACACCAGCGCGAACGGAGTGGGTGCAATGACCTCGAAGCGAGGATCGGATTCGAGCCAGTCGGCCAAATCATGTGCGCTGGCCACGTTCGATCTGATCATTTCCCGAAGCCCTTCGGCCCCGAATGATCTCAACACCCACCAAAGCTTGAGGGCACGAAATTTCCGTCCGAGCGGGACGTGCCAATCTCGGTAGTCGATCACGGCACCGGTCTCCGACGCGCTGTCGCGAAGGTACGGAGGAAGGATGCTCAGTGTCTCGATGAGGGGTTTGCGATCGGCGACCCAGAAAATCGAGCAATCGAAGTTTGTCGCCAACCATTTGTGGGCATTGAACGTGTAGGAGTCAACAAGCTCCAGGCCATTCTGATGGTGACGAAACTCGGGGCAGATCATGGCGGCCCCTGCATAGGCCGCATCGACGTGGACCCACATGTCGTGACGCATTGCGATCTCGGCAATGTCTCGGACGGGATCCACGGCGGTGGTGCCCGTGGTGCCGACCGCAGCACACACGAAGGCCGGTGTGAGACCGGCCGCGATGTCGGCATCCAGAATCGACTCGAATTGAGCAACGTCGATGGCAAATTGATCGTCGACCGGCAGCAGCCGTATGTGGCCGTATCCAGCCACGCGGGCACCCTTCTCGATCGACGAGTGGGCTTGCGATGATGTGTACACCACCATTTGCTCCGCTCGTGCGTCGGTCAGCCCACGTGCCACTTCTCTGGCCACGACCAAGGCAGTGTGGGTGGAGTCCGACGCGCTCATCTGCAGGACACCGCCGCCATCCGACGTGGTTTTCCAGCTCTGCGGTACCCCCATGAGGTCGACAAGCCAGTCGAGAACATGCGACTCGATCTCTGTGGCAGCGGGTGAGGTGGACCAGAGCATTCCTTGAACGCCCAGACCGGCGGCGGCCAACTCTCCGAGAATCGCCGGGGGAGAGGACATGGCGGGGAAATATGCGAACCAGCCGGGATGCTGCCAATGGGTGAGGCCGGGCACGACGATGTTGTCGAGGTCGGCAAGCATGTCTGAGAACGGCTCGGATGTTTCGGGCGCGGTGGGCGGCATCTTCGCTCTCACGTCGCCGGGTGCTACCTCCCCGCGAACCGGGCGCGACTCCAAACCCTCGAGGTATTCGGCGATCCAATCGATGAGCTGGTGACCGTTGCGCCGGAACTCGTCGAGGTCGAGCGGATCGTTGGCGGTCACTCTTCGCCGTAGCGCCGGATCGGACCGACGAGTTCGGTGAACAGTTCGAGTACTTCGCCGGGGTGGGCGTGTCGTCCTGTTTGCTTCTTTGAATACAACAGTTCGCCGTCGACCGACACGTCGAACACCCCCTGGCTGCCCGTGTTGATCTCGACTTGTGCGATCACGTGCTGGTAGTTGGAAAGCAGGTCACTGACCGCGCTCACGGCGCGGCTTGAATAGTCTCAAGGGACGCAATAGGTGATTTCGATGCGGTGGCTCACGGCCACGAGGCTATAGGTGCAAATTCAGCGTCGAGGACATCGGTGAATGCGTCCGGTGACACTTCGATTTCAAGTCCTCGTCGCCCCCCGCTGCAGTAGACAAAGTCGAGTGCTGTGGCCCACTCGTCCACGAACACCGGGCATTGGTGTTTCTGTCCGAAAGGGCTGATGCCGCCGGTCACGTAGCCGCTACGTCGCTCGGCACGTGATGGGTCGGCCATTGTTGCTCTCTTGGAATGCGCCGCGGCGGCAATTGCCTTGAGGTCGAGTCGGGCGGCAACGGGCACGACGCCCACCGCCATCGATCCGTCATCCAGTTCGACCATCAGCGTCTTGAACACCGAAGTGGCATCCACCCCCGTGGCGGCCACGGCTTCATCACCGTAGGAGCTACTCGAAGGGTCGTGGTCGTACTCGATCACCCTGTGTGTGATACCGAGCTTTTGGAGCAGTTCGATGGCCGGTGTCACGGGTTCAACTGTGTCACGAGTCCAACTTGACTGCGAGTCCGATATAGATATCTGTCAACAATTGGGTCAAACACGCGAACGAGGATTGAAATGGCACAGACAGCTCTCGGAGGAAATCCGGTCAACACTTCAGGTGATCTTCCAGCGGTCGGAACCACCGCACCAGACTTCACGGTGACCGGAGCCGATCTGCAGCCCATCTCGCTGGCAGACCT
>CAZHMP010000247.1:0-2333 GCA_964533595.1 uncultured Acidimicrobiales bacterium
CGGCAAATATCATTCTGAACCAGTCGTCGTCGGAGAGTTGTGCGACTCCGGCGGGAGTTCGGTGTTGTTCGATGAAGTTTCTTATGAAGCGGGCCGCGGCACCTATGAAAATCAGGCTCAATATGATTTGGAGCACAGCTTCGGGCACGTTACTGATGCCTTTGGCCACCTGATCGAACCATCCTCCGAGAAAACCGAAGACGGGATGGATGAACCAACCGACGAGTCCGAAGGCGCCGATCACGCCGAGAGCCGACCAGACGGGGTAGGTGTCGTGGCCGGTGGCATCGTGGAGATCTGATTGGCGTTTGTGCACGAATCTTGCGACAATCGCCCCGATCAGCACGATCACCATCCATTGATAGAACCCATCGGACGGGAATACGCGCGGGATCGATAGTCCCTTGTTGGAGATGTGGATCCAGCCGTTGATCGGACCCTGGTCGAGCTGCACTCTCGGCAGCGTGCCGAGCACGGCGAACCAAATGTACATCTGCACCAAGAGGGGGATGTTGCGGATCGTTTCGATGTAGAGGTTCCCGACCTTGTTGACCATCCAATTCTTCGACAGGCGGGCGAGTCCCACGATGACGCCGAGGATCGTCGCGGCCGCTATCCCCACCGCTGCCATGCGCAGAGTGTTGACCATCCCCACCCAAAGCGCCCTGCCACCGGTGTTGGGAAGGGTGTCGATCCCCTCCGATACCTGAATACCTGGGTTCGTCTCGAGAAATCGAAAGTCGGTCGGGACCTTGGATCTGCTGAGGTTGTTGCTGGCCTCGGTCTTGAGAAAGAACATGGCAAACAGAACGAGAGCCAACGCGACAATTTGAATTATCCACTTGATAACGGTGGCATCGCGATAGAACGGCGGTTTCTCGTGGGCGACTTCGGACAGCGTGGGAGTGTCGGTCACGACAGGGTGTCTCCGTTGGTGGGTCGGACACCGAATGGCAAAGATTCGGCATCAAATTGCGATTTGAGATGAACAGAGGGGCCGGAAGTTGGACTTCCGGCCCCTCTTGACTAGCAGATTTGGGATTTCGGGGCGACAGGTTCTCCCCGAAATCTCATAATGGGCTGTCGGGGATCAGCGAGCCGGATTTGAGAAAATCAACCCACCGTCAGCCGCTGGTGCGTTGGGCGAGCCGGCACGTGAGAGTCCCACAGGACCGAGGTTTCGGGTGTAGATCTCGTCGTAGTTACCGACTTGGCTCACGGCGTTGAGGAACCCGTCGGCTGGAATACCCATGACGGTCTGGAGTTCGCCGTCACCACCGGTGAGACGACCAACTTCGGAGTCGGGCGGATTGGCTGCCATGTCTGCGGCGTTGGCCGAGGTGACACCCTTTTCGTCGAAGATGATCGACGAGTACACACTCCAGTTGACGACGTCTGCCCAAAGCGGGCTGCCTTGGAGATAGGCCGGGCCGAGAGGCTCTTTCGAGATCGGTGCGGAGGGGAATATCCACCAGACCTGATCGGCCGGCTGATCATTGGCCTTGCGACCGACGAGGCCGGAGCCGTCTGTTGTGACGGCGTCACATGCGCCGCTCTTGAAGTTGTCCATGACGATGTCGTAATCCTCAAAAGTGTTGAGGGTGATATTGACGCCCAACCGTTGAGTGATGTCGGCGATGTTCTTCTCAGTGGTGGTTCCGGCGTTGGTGCAAACGATCGCGCCTTCAAGATCCTCGATCGTCGAGTTTGCGTCGAAGCCGTCGGATTCACGTGCCATCACTTGCTGACCGTCGTAATAGGTGGTCGGGCCGAAGTCCATGCCGAGATCGGTATCACGGCTCTGGGTCCATGTGGTGTTGCGCATCAGCACGTCGACCTCACCGGTCTGCACTGCGGTGAAACGCTCAGCCGCGGTGAGAGCTGTGAATACGACAGCGCCGGCATCACCAAACAGCGCCGCTGCAAGGTAACGACAGAAATCGGCGTCGAATCCAGTGGTGGAGCCGTCAGGCTGTGTCTCGGAGAACGCTACCGCTGCGCCAGAAACGCCGCAGTTGAGTGTGCCGCGGTCGAGCACGGTCTGAAGCAAGTCGCCATCCTGCACGACGGCGACGGTGTCGCTGGGTGCGGTGGTGGCGGCCGGGGCTGCCGTGGTGGCGGCGGAGCCGCCATCATCGGGGGCAGCGGCTGTGGTGGTTGCGGCGGCGTTGCCAGTGTCGGAGCCACTGTCGCCACAAGCTGTGGCGATCAGTGTGAAGCTCAGAAGCACGGCGGCTACGCGCCAAATGTTTCGATTTCGCATATGTAGTTTCCTCCAGGTCCCAATTTGGGTCGACGAGAGGCTATACGAAGTGCCGTCCGTCACCAAGGTG
>CAZHMP010000248.1:0-2316 GCA_964533595.1 uncultured Acidimicrobiales bacterium
ATCGGGTCAGGCTCGGCCGTGGTGCCTTGGACACGATCGATCGCGACTTCAGCGATTGGCATGCCACGGGAGAAAGATTTGCCGAGATCATTTCCGACCCCCAGAATTGTGCGACCACCGGTCCGGCTGTCCACCCCGGAGGCCACGGTCGTTACAATCCCGGGCCATGACACCTCCCTTGTTCGATGTCTCGGTGATCCTTCCGGTCTTCAACGAACGAGGTCATCTGGAACAGGAAATAGATCGAGTTCGCGACGCGCTCGATGCGTCCAACTACTCATTCGAAATCATCGTTGTTGATGATGGTTCCACGGATGGATCGAGTGATCGTTTGCGTGGGATAGAGGGGATCCGGTTACTCCCGTTCGACAAGAATCGCGGCACCGGATCAGCTCGCCGATACGGAACCATGGCAGCACGCGGCAGGGTCGTGGTCTGGACGGATGTCGACATGAGCTATCCGAACGATCGCATTCCGGAACTTGTCGACAATCTCGTCGGGTGCGACCAAGTGGTGGGGGCACGCACGTCAGAACAGGGCACCAAGCGCCTGCTGCGAACCCCGGCGAAATGGCTGATTCGCAAACTTGCATCCTTTCTCACGGAGACTCGAATCCCCGATCTCAATTCGGGTTTGAGAGCATTTCGCCGCGACGTGGCCATGCAGTACCTCCACCTCCTGCCCCGTGGATTTTCCTGCGTAACCACCATCACGATGGCGTTTCTGGCCAACGGGTATTCAGTTCAGTACATGGACATCGACTACTCGCCAAGGGCCGGCACCTCCAAATTTCACTGGTGGTCCGACACCCGCCGATACCTGCAACAAGTCGTGCGACTCACCCTCATGTACGAACCGCTGCGGATCTTCGGTCCGGCCGCGTCGCTGCTTGGATTGATTGGCGCCGGAAAGGTTGTCTCCGACCTGATCTACCACGATCTCGTGATCGCAGGAAGCACGTTGGTCATCTTGGGCACGAGTGGTTTGTTGTTGATGCTGGGGGTGATGGCGGATTTGATTGTCCAGATCAACAAGCGTCCACAGAGCGTGATCCCGGCCCAATCCGGTCAGCACCTGGGCTGATACCGCCGCCATCCGGCCGGCGCCAGATTCTCACACGACCGGGCTCCCATTCAGTTTCCAAAGGAAAGTTGCCATCTGGGCGCGGTCGACCGGGCGTTCTGGAGCGAACGTGTCTGCGGTCCATCCGCTGGTGACACCGGCGTCGACCAGCCAAGAAATCGCCGGACGAAACTCGCTGGTCCGCGCCATGTCGCGGAAATTGCTGGTGGGAGCGCTCGGCTTGCCCCTCATTCGCCAGAGGAACATGGCCATCTCCTGACGTGTCACAACTTGCCCGGGTGAGTAGTACCCGGGGCGTGTGCCAACGGTGATTCCCGTGCCGGCGAGCCAGTCGATGGCGGGCGTCGACCACCCGCCAGAAGGCACATCGTTGAAGCCGAACGACGCGGCGTTGGGCTTGGCGTTCATGTTCCACAAGAACACCGCCATCTGTTCGCGTGTGACGAGCGCGCCGGGGGAGAACTGCCCGGGCGCGGTGCCATTGGTGATGCCGGTGGTGGCCAGCCATGCCACGGCAGGACCGAAGTAGTCGCCGGCATCGACATCATAGAAACCACCGGGTCCGCGCCGGCCGAACAGATCGAGTCCGGTGAAGGTCTGACCGATGACCGATGCAGAACTGCCTCCCAACCACTGGTCGACGACACTGCTGTAAACGGCTCGGAAGTCGACGGTGTGTTTGAGGTCCCGTCGTCGGTCGAGATCGGAGAGTGAAGGTGCCGATCCGTGGAACCCGCCCTTGACTCGATCCCCGATCAATGCCATGAATCCGGCCGTGCCATGGTCGGTGCCGTTCGACCCGTTGCTCTCGGCTCGCCGTCCGAACTCGGAGAACAACATCACGGTCACTCGTGGCTTCAAGCTCGGATTCAAACGGTTGAAGAAGGAGTCGATTGCCAGATCGAGATCGCCGAGCAGACCCGACAGCACTGGGGCCTGGTTGGCGTGCGTGTCGTATCCATCCTGGGCCACGCTGAGCACGCGGCAACCGATATCGAGATTGATCAAATCGGCTGCGATCTCCATGTCCCGAGCCAGACCGGTGCTGGATGCGCCGGCGTAGATGGGATCTAGTCGAGATGCCAGCGAAAGGGCGTTGGCAGATGTGCGATTCGCCAGATCTCCGTATGGTCCGACGCCGATTGAGTCTCCTCCGAGAGCCACCAGAGCATCGATGGTGTCGGCCTCCCACTGCCGAGTTCTGTCACCCCCGTACAAGCCACCTTCAGTTG
>CAZHMP010000249.1:0-2309 GCA_964533595.1 uncultured Acidimicrobiales bacterium
TCGTCCTGGATGACATTTCCGGAGCACATCGACGAATGGAAGCCAATCTGAATGCTGGAAAGATTGTGATTGACGTTGGGTGACTTCGGTGGCCTCGAGAGCGCGGCCGAACTGTCACAGTGACATTTGCAACAGAAGTTGCTTGTAATACACCGTAAGTGGGCCTACCCTCACTTTGAGAGGGACTGACCCGACGCAAGTCCTCGGATTCCTAAGTATTGGGTGCGACGGGTCGATTCTTTTGGGGATGGAATCGATGGACTACTCCATACGGGATTCGGCGTTTCTGGACGACCGCCAAGTCGGAGCTGCAACGGATGCGCTCGCCGTGCTGGGACAGTCGTTGGGAGCCGAGTCAGCTCTGATGATCCTGGCTCCCCAGGGTGCTGATTTCGCCACCATAGAACTCGCGTGGGTGGAGCGTTCCAATGCCGGGACGAAAGTTGGCCCCGCCGATGAGGTCTCGCTTGCCGGTACTTCGTTGGGCCGCGCAATTGCCGAGAGCAGGAATGGGGCACCCACGGTCGAGTCGATCGACGATCCGGCCCTCGTTGCAGAATTGGGCCTCCCCGGAAACTCGGCGATC
Source organism: uncultured Acidimicrobiales bacterium (assembly GCA_964533595.1). Lineage (GTDB taxonomy): Bacteria > Actinomycetota > Acidimicrobiia > Acidimicrobiales > Aldehydirespiratoraceae > SZUA-87. The sequence continues at coordinate 587 of CAZHMP010000249.1, forward strand.
GCCGTGTCTGGGGATCAAAGTCCTGAGCTGGTGATGGTCCTGTCGTTCCCCCACCAAATGATCGCCTCCGCGGAGCGATCAGCCCAACTCCGTGCCATTTGCGACCTTGCGAGTTCGATGTACGACCGCAAGATTTCGGACGAGGAGCTGAAAAGGCGGTTACGGGTCGACCGGCTCATGTCCTCTGTCGCTCAGAGGTTCGCCGATGCCGGCCCTGACTCGGCCGAGTCGGAAATCGATGATGCTCTTTCCGATCTGGGACGTGCCATCGGTTGCGCCTCGCTCAACGTGTGGGACGACGGTGACGATGATCGGGTTCACCGAAGTCACGTTTGGATCAACCCGAATCAGGGCACGATCGACGACTACTCGATCGATGTTATTTCGATTGATCATCCAATTTCGGTGCGGTTCAGATCGATGGACGAAATGGGGGTTGTCAGGTTCTCCGATCATTTCGGAATCGACCCCACTCGGGATTACTCGATGATCGGTGCGCCGATGCTGATTGAGGGGGTGGTCGTGGGTGCGGTCACCGCCGGATTTGTCGACTTGACCACAGATCACGGCGACACGGGCCTCGAGAAATGGAGGCCGACCGTCCTGGGAATTTCAGCCCTCGTGGCGCAGCTGCGTCGCCGAGTGAGTTTCGAGCAGTCGCAACGCTGGGCACGACATGTCGAGGTGCTTACAGCGAGTCTGGCGCGACTGTTCATCGATGCCAGCTCGACAGATGCCCACAGGGCCCTGCAAGAAGCAATGGAAATGCTCGCCGCGCGGCTTGGTGCCCACAACGTCTGCTACTACGAGCACGACTCGTCGGACCGGGGGTCACGGCTGGTGGCCCAGTGGACGAACGACGACACGGAAAATCCGCCACTCACTGCCGCTCCCTCGCGCGGACCCCACATCGGTATGTGCGAGGAATGTGGCAGGTTCGTTGCCAGGGTCGAGTCCGATGGCAAAGTCGTGGGAACCCTGCTGTGCGACTTGGGAGACTCGGATCTGACAGAAGAAGAAGTCAACCTGATCCTGGATTCGGCCGCGTCCCTGGTCGCGCAGTTTCAGCGGAGAGTTGCGGCCGAACGCTTGGTCCATCGACGCCAGGAGGCAGACGTTGTCTTGAGGGAGGTTGCGGCTGAGTTGGTCGGTGCGCGTGCCGACGTGGGTCGTGCGCTTGATCGTCTCGCCGCCGGCCTCGATGTTGCGCATGTGTCGCTGTGGCGCGACGCTTCGGGCCCTCAGCCCGCCAGTCGAACCCGAATCGATTGTATGGCTCGTGCTGGTGATGGCGAGGGCAGGACCCACGCATATCTTCCCGCCTCGGTCGTGGCTGCCTATCCTGCGCCCGGCGAGCTGCTCGAGTACCCGCTTGATTTTGTGCCGACATGGCTTGAATCCGTCGTTGGCCACAAGCTGCGTCCCGAGCCGAGAAACATCTCCATTGCAGCCACCCAGATTGACGCCAATGAAATAGTGGGATTGTTCGTGGTGTCCAGTGGGCTGGAACCCACAGATCAAGTCCGACAGGAATTGCTCGTGCATGCGGTTGCCCTCCTCGCCCAACACCAGGCTCGCCTCGCGGCAGAAGAGACTTTCGCGGCCGCGTTTCAATCGGCGCCCAACCCGATCACGATGAGAGATTCCGACGGTTTGCTGATTGCCTGCAACGAGGCTTACCTGAGTTTCACGGGTAGATCACGATCCGAGGTGATTGGCGGCA
>CAZHMP010000250.1:0-2309 GCA_964533595.1 uncultured Acidimicrobiales bacterium
TCGTCCTGGATGACATTTCCGGAGCACATCGACGAATGGAAGCCAATCTGAATGCCGGAAAGATTGTGATCGACGTTGGGTGATTTCGGTGGCTGTGAGAGCGCCGCCGAGCTGTCACAGTGACCCTTGCAGCAGAAATGGCTTGTCATACACCGTAAGTGAGCATACCCTCACGTTGAGAGAGATGGGCCCGACGTAAGTCCCCGGATTCCTAAGTATTGGGTGCGACGGGTCGATTCTTTTGGGGATGGATTCGATGAACTACTCCATACGGGATTCGGCGTTTCTTGACGACCTCCAAGTCGGAGCCGCAACGGATGCGCTCGCCGTATTGGGGAATTCGTTGGGAGCCACGTCAGCTCTTATGCTCTTGGCCCCGCGCGACGCTGACACCTGCAGCATCGAGATCGCGTGGGTGGAGACTTCCGATGAGGTGTCAACCCTCGGTCCCGACGTTGGATTCTCGCTTGCCGAAACTTCGTTGGGCCGCGCAATTGCCGAGAGCCGGAATGGGACACCCACGCTCGAGTCGATCGACGACCCGAGCCTCGTGGCAGAACTGGGTATCCCCGGCAAATCGGCAATCGTTGTGTCCGGGGATCACAGCCCTGAGTTGGTGATGGTCCTGTCGTTTGCTCACCAGACCCTGGTCTCCGTCGAGCAATCATCCCAACTCCGTTCGTTTTGCGACCTGGCGAGAGCCATCTATGAGGGCAAGCGTTCGGAAGAAGAGCTGGAAAGGAGGCTTCGGGTCGACGCGATCATGTCATCGGTCGCCCTGAGGTTCGCCGATGCCGGCCCTGAATCGGCCGAGTCGGAGATTGATGACGCCCTCGCAGATCTCGGGCGTGTCATCGGCTGTGCTTCCCTCAACGTGTGGGACGACGGTGACGATGATCAGGTTCGCCGCAGTCACGTTTGGATCAACCCGAATCAGGGAACGATCGGCGACTACTCGATCGGTGTCATTCCGATCGATCACCCAATTTCGGAGCGGCTCAGATCGGTGGACGAAGCGGGCGTTGTCAGGTTCTCTGACCATTTCGGAATCGACCCCACCCGGGATTACTCGATCATCGCTGGGCCGATGCTGGTCGATGGGGTGGTCGTGGGCGCCGTCACCGCCGGATTTGTCAACTCGACAACGGATCACGGCGACACGGGCCTCGAAAAATGGCGGCCGATCGTACTGGGGATTTCAGCGCTCGTGGCGCAGCTTCGTCGCCGAGTGAGCTTTGAGCAATCGCAACGCTGGGCTCGAGAGGTTGAGTCTCTCTCAGGAAACCTCGCGCGACTGTTCATTGATGCCAGTTCGCAATATGCACACAGGGCCCTGCGCCAAGCAATGGAAATGCTCGGCGATCAACTCGGCGCCCGCAGCGTCTGCTACTACCAACACGACCCGTCGACCGAGGCGTCACGGCTCGTGGCCGGGTGGACGGTGGATAACGAACACGACTCGCCGCCCTCTGCATCTCCCTCGTGCGGGCCCCGCATCGGGACATGCGAGGAGAGAGGCAGATTCGTTGCCAGGGTCGACTCGGATGGTGAAGCCGTGGGAACGCTGCTGTGCGAAATGGGAGACTCAGCGCTTGCAGAAGACGCGGTCAAGCTGATCCTGGATTCGGCCGCGTCGCTGGTCGCGCAGTTTCAGCGGAGAGCTGCCGCCGAACGCTTGGTCCACCTACGCCAGGAGGCAGACGTTGTCTTGAGGGAGGTTGCGGCCGAGCTGGTCGGTGCGCGTGCCGACGTGGGGCGTGCGCTGGATCGTCTTGCCGCCGGCCTCGATGTCGCGCATGTGTCGCTGTGGCGCGACGCTTCGGGCCCTCAGCCCGCCAGTCGGACCCGAATCGATTGCATGGCTCGTGCTGGTGATGGCGAGGGCAGGACTCACGCATATCTTCCCGCCTCGGTCGTGGCTGCCTATCCTGCGCCCGGCGACCTGCTCGAGTACCCGCTTGATTTTGTGCCGGCATGGCTTGAATCCGTCGTTGGCCAAAAGCTGCGTCCAGAGCCGAGAAACATCTCCATTGCAGTCACCCAGATTGATGCCGGTGAACTCGTGGGATTGTTTGTGGTGTCCAAGGGGCTGGAACCCACAGATCAAGTCCGACAGGAATTGCTCGTGCATGCGGTTGCGCTCCTCGCTCAGCACCAGGCTCGCCTCGCGGCAGAGGAGACGTTCGCGGCCGCCTTTCAATCGGCGCCCAACCCGATCACGATGAGAGATTCCGACGGTTTGCTCATTGCCTGTAACGAGGCTTACCTGAGTTTCACGGGTAGATCACGATCCGAGGTGATTGGCGGCA
>CAZHMP010000251.1:0-2286 GCA_964533595.1 uncultured Acidimicrobiales bacterium
TCTCCTCCAGGTATTTCATCTGGAGATCGAGCACACAGACCACATCAACGGCCTCTGGGCCACGTGACGCCAGCGATCGCGCCACCACCGCGTCGATCGCCAGATCCTCCACGCCGACCGCGTCGTCAACGGCCGACTCACCGCCAATCTCCTCTCCGTAACGTGATGACAGGCCGGCTTCTGCGAACCAGTCAAGATGCCATCGCAGCACGCGGGCCACGTCGGAATAGCTGATGCGAGCGGTGACCTCGTTGGGCAACCGATCGGCGATCCATTCGACGGCATCGGGAAGTTCGTAGACGGCGGGTCGGCTCTGCCCGGCCATTCGGGCCACCACACGCCCAACCGACACCAGCGCGATCACGGCCACCGAAGCGGTGCCGATCAATAGAAAGAGAATATTCATTGGCGCTGCCTACATGGTCGATGCATCCGAATGCCGAACGATAGCTGCAGCCTCAGTGACCGAGATCATGCCGAATCCGTCTCATTCTCATGGGACGGACTCGGCACGAGCCGAGAAAACCGAATCAGATACCTATTCGCTGAGCGAGCAGCTCTCGGTGGTAGGTCGGGTCGCCGAACATCAACTCCGACGACTTGGCCCGCTTGAAGTACAGGTGAGCCGGATGCTCCCAGGTGAACCCGATGCCCCCATGGATCTGGATGTTTTCCGCCGCGGCGTGGAAGTAGGCCTCCGAGCAATAGCTCTTTGCCAGCGACGCAACCTGGGGCAGTTCGTCGTTCATCTCAGCGGCGCACCAGCCAGCATAGTAGGCCGCTGATTTGGCCGACTCGACCTCAAGCAGCATGTCGGCGCACTTGTGCTTGATGGCTTGGAATGATCCGATCGGACGGCCGAACTGCACCCTGACCTTCGCGTATTCCACCGACATGTCGAGACACATTTGTGCTCCACCGACTTGCTCGGCCGCCAAGGCCACTGCAGCCAGATCGAGAACCTTCTCAATTACCGACCAGCCCTCGCCCTCGGCGCCGACCAACGATGCTGCTGTGTCGACGAAGTCGATTTTCGCCTGCTTGCGAGTTTGGTCCATGGTGGACAGCGGGGTGCGAGTGACGCCATCCGAGGTGGGATCAACGCTGAACAACGAAACTCCGTTGGTTGTGCGAGCAGCGACGAGGAGGAGATTCGCGATGTGCCCATCGATCACATAGGACTTGGTGCCGTTGAGGACCCACCCGTCGCCGGAGGCGGTGGCCTCCATCGTGACTCCGCCTTCATCCCAGCGGCCGTTTTCCTCAGTGAGAGCGAGTGCGGCGATAGTCTCGCCGGCAGCGATCCCGGGCAGGTGGGCTTGCTTGGCGGCATCGTCGCCGGACAGCAGCAGGGTGTTGGCGGCGAGCACAACCGAGGAGAAGTAGGGAGCGCAGATCAACGACCGGCCCATCTCCTCGAGAACCACGATCAACTCAACAAACCCGAACCCCTGACCGCCGAATTCTTCGGGAATCGCGATCGCCTGAAGGCCCATCTGCTCGGCCATCTGGTTCCAAACGGCTGTGTCGTAGCCCTGTTCGGTGTCCATCTGCTCTCGCACCGCGGCCTCGGACGACTTCTCGTCGAGAAAGCTGCGAACAAACTCTCGGAGTTGTTCCTGCTCGTCGCTGAAGGCGAAATTCACGATGATCTCCTGTTGTGTGACAATTGTGTTGGAGGACTTCGTGGTTGACCACGCGGTAACCACCAGAGGGTGACGATAGCCAAGGGCCCGGCTCCATCCCAATTGGGCCGTGTACACCGGTGCTACAGTTACCGCCATGGAGCGAGTCGGTATCAGGGAACTCCGCAATCAAGTAGCAGCCGTAGTGCGGCGAGCCGGCGGCGGCGAGCGGGTCATCATTACCGTCGATGGCCATCCGGTTGCCCAACTCGGCCCCCTCGAACCAGATGGCGATCCAACAATCGACGACCTTGTCGCAGCGGGTTTCGTAAGACTCCCCGGTCGCTCCGACCGGCCGACCACGCCAGCCCCGACACCCATTCCGGTGGATGCCCAACCCGACCGGGTAGTCGCGGAGCTGCGTGGCGGCACAGTCGGACGACCTCGACGATGACCCTCGTAATCGATTCCTCGGCGCTCGTGCTGCGTTATGTGGCTCACCCATACAGGTCGGTACTGACAAGCGCGATGGAAGCCGATCCTGCGTGGTTCGCCAGCCAACTCACGCGTACCGAACTCTTGATCGCTCTTCATCGACTGGCCGGAAGCAAGAGCGCGGCCCGCGATCTCTCAGCTGCGGCCCGCGCTGATTGGGACGCAT
>CAZHMP010000252.1:0-2261 GCA_964533595.1 uncultured Acidimicrobiales bacterium
GGCCCATCCAATCGGGGCGGTGTTCAACACCCACCACGGCATGACCAACGCGGTGTTGATGCCGTATGTCCTCACCGCCAACCGGTCGGTGATCGAACCGGTGATCGAGTCGCTCGCCCGCTACGTCGGCTTCGGCGGAGGCTTCGACGGTTTCCTGACCCATATTCTCGCCATGCGGGATTCGATGGACGTTCCCCACACGCTGGTCGAACTCGGCGTGGATCCTGCCGCCACATCCCAGATAGCTGCGGCCGCCGTGGTCGACCCGTCGGCGGGGGGCAACCCGATCGAATTCAACCTCGAGTTTGCGTCACGAATCTTCGACGCAGCGTGCGCGGGTAATGTCGACGCGGCCTCCCCCGGAAAGACCAACTGATGACCCCCGAAGAACTACGACAAGCCGTCGAGTCGAACGAGATCGACACCGTGATCCTCGGTTTCACCGACCATTACGGCCGACTGCTGGGCAAGCGATCCGATGCCGATTTCTTTCTCGACACGATTGAGGATGGCACTCACGCGTGCGACTACCTGCTCACGGTCGATATGGAGATGGAGCCGGTTGAGGGCTACGCCTACTCCAACTGGACCAGCGGCTACGGCGATTTTCACATGGTGCCCGACCTGACCACATTGCGCCGCTGCGGGTGGACCGACGGTGCGGCGATCGTGTTGTGTGACGTGGTCGACGACGAGACTCATTCCAATGTGGCGGTTGCGCCGCGTTCGATCCTTCGTCGCCAACTCGATGCCGCGGCGAAGTCGGGCTACACGGCCAAGGCCGCGTCAGAACTCGAGTTCTTCCTCTACCGCGACACATACCGCGAGGCTCACGACAAGGGATACTCCGATCTCGACGCAGCCGGTTGGTATGTGGAGGACTACCACCTTCTTCAAGGGGCACGAGTCGAGGACTACGTGGGCGCGGCCCGTCGGGCACTGCGCAACTCCGGCATTCCGGTCGAGAACTCCAAGGGCGAGGCCGCCGTGGGCCAACATGAACTCAACATCAGATACGCCGAAGTGCTCGACATGGCCGACCGCCACGTGTTGATGAAACAGGCGATGAAGGAACTCGCCGAATCCCAGGGCGCAAGTGTCACCTTCATGGCCAAGCCTCACGCCGGCCAGCCGGGAAGTAGCTGTCACATTCATCTCAGCTTGTGGGACGACAACGGCAACGTGTTTGCCGGCTCCGCCGAGGAAGCCGAACGCAGCGATGTCTTTCGTTGGTTCCTCGGCGGTTGGATGCGGCACACACCCGACTTGATGCCCTGCTACGCGCCCACTGTCAACTCCTACAAGCGCTATCAGTCGCAGTCGTGGGCACCCACCGGCATTGCCTGGTCGACCGACAACCGCACTGCCGGATTCCGTATCGTGGGGTCGGGCCCGAGCCTGCGAATCGAGTGCCGTATCCCCGGTGCCGACGTCAACCCATATCTCGCCTACGCGGCCGCTCTGGCCAGCGGCCTCGACGGCATCACCAACAAGATCGAACCTCCGGCCGAGTTTACCGGCGATGCCTACACCTCCGCCGACGTGCCCACCGTTTCATCAACGCTCCGTGAGGCCGGCGAACGATTTTCGGCCAGCGCCGACGCCCGACGCCTGCTCGGAGATGAGGTGGTGGATCACTACGGATGGTTCTTCGCCAAGGAGTGCGACGCCTACGACAAGACGGTGACCGACTGGGAGATGAGCCGCTACTTCGAGCAGATCTGACCTGTCGCCAGGATCGGGGGCAATTCGTGAATTCGGCCTCACAATCGGGTGCCTATTTGCCGATCGGGATAGGTGGGCTCTGATAACGCAATCTGGAGGGCGATTCGGATCGCCATGGTGGCCGTGGTCACGGTGGCGGCCACCGCGGCCAGCGCAATGTTCGCCTGGAATCTGATCACTGCCAGCCCCGAACCAGCGCCCGCCACAGCCGAACCAACGCCCGCCACAGCCGAAGATCAGGAAGTCACCAACCTCGAACGATCTGTTCAGCAGAACCTCGCCGCCTGGCAGAGTGAGGCCGTGAACTTGGTGACCGGCGAACTCCTCGGAAATGTTGATTTCACAACCGATGTGGTGGTGATCAACAACGCGGTCGCGGCTGTGCCAACTCCCTGGGCGTTCGGGCCGTACCGGTCGGCCACGACTCCGACTCCAGCAGGCACGATGGACGTTGAATGGGCCGAGAGCACCCAACCGTTCCGCGCTAGGGAACTGATCGACTCCAACGGCGCGCCGGTTGCCGACGTGTTCGTGTT
>CAZHMP010000253.1:0-2254 GCA_964533595.1 uncultured Acidimicrobiales bacterium
GATGGTGCGGGGATTCGATCCTGTGCGCTGTTGAGCGCTGTTAGTTGCACGTGAGTTGCACGAAATCGGGCCCCTGGGTGGCATTCGCGCTGGGCGAATAGCGACGCGATGGCGGTGACGGTCGGAGCCGCTGTGTACGACGTGTCATCCCCACGAAACTAGGTTCGGCAGGCCCTCAACGTGTCTTCGATCGATAACCCAACCAAGCGTATCTCGACGGGACAAGGCCATTTGGTCGACCTTGCCCCAGCCGGCGATCCACGTATGTGAGAGTTCGTCGGTTATGGCCACTCCAACACCTTCGGGGAGCCGGGTAGACACGGTCCTCCATTGGAGAGGAAGGTCGACCTCGACGAACCGATTAGACCACTCGGTCGGGGTTATCAAATCGTGACCGATGTCGACTCCGTGAGCCTCCACCTCTCGAAGCCGTCGCAGCAGCACGCCTGACGCTGGGAACTCGGGTCCACCGACCGCAGGGGTGCACGGCCCATCGGGTACAGGCTCGGACCAGGCACTTTCGAATGCTGCGGCCGACTCGCGAAGCCGGGTGAGGATGACTGCTGAAGGTTCGGATGCAAGCTCGGCGATGTCGACGTTTCGGCCGTGACTGCCGTGCGGATACATCACTCCCAGTTCTCCCTCGCGGCGAGACTCGGCCACGACAACGAAGGCCTCGGCATTCAACGCTATGTGCGCAAGTACATGGCCGCTTGACCACCCCTGGAGTCGGCTTGGCTTCGTTTTGAGCGCGTCATCGATGGTGGCAACCCGGTCGATCAGCCGTTCGGTGGAAGCGACTACATCGGAGAGGGCGATTGGTTGCATGCGTGAATCCTGCCAGATCCAACAACCTCCGGCATGACCTCGTGAGGGAGGCCCACGGGTGTCGCTCGCCTGGATTGGATTGGGGGGCACGATCCCCCTTGGACCAACCGAATCATCGCGCGGTTCTACCGGCCACCGCCGCACAGAACACCTGACCGCCAGCGCAGTTCGAACGTAGTGCTGGTACCGGAATTTGACATCAAACGTCAGGGCATCGTCCGGCGAACAAACTCGTCGAACATGGGCACCGTGAAGTCGATCTCTCCCCAGCGTGGCGAGTAGCAGAGCCCTCGTTTGATCAGGGTGTCTCGGACGGGGCCTAGCTGGCGGGTCGTCTTATCGAGTTCTGCGGCGACTGAACTGGACGCGTAGGGGCCTCTTCCGAGCCGCGCCATTGCTCGAAGGTATTGGCGTTCGCCGTCGCTCGTTCGGTTGATGCGGACCAAGAAGAACCCGGAGTCGAGTTCTGCGATCGCCATGGGTAGGGCCTCGTCGACGTCTGTGAGCATGATTTCGTCAGGTCCGAGAGCAACATCCCACGTTTGCTTGCCAAACTCTTGAAGGAAGTACGGGTGGCCACCAGTGAGAGCGACGGTGCGGTCGACCGCCTCGGCGTTCCAGATCACCCCTTCGTCTCCAGCGGGAACTTCAAGCGCTTCGGCAGCCGCGTCGAACGGAAGGCTGTCAATCCGGGGGAAGTCGAACAGCCGCTCGGCGTAAGAGCGCGCTTCTCCGATTAAGCCAAGCAGCGATGGGAGCCCGGCGCCCGCGAGCATCACCGGCACGCGGTTCTGGGCCACCATGTGGAAGGCCTGCACCAGCGTGGACAATTGGTCTTTCGACATGTACTGCATCTCGTCGATGGTGAAGAGCGCGCCTCGATCACGATCGCTGCCAAGCCTTCCGACCTCGACGAGCAGCTCACCAAGGTCTGCTTCAAGCACTCCCGAGTCGCCCACACCAGCAAAGGGCTCGACCTCGATCGAGCCGCCGTCTGGAATATCCCAGGTGATCTGGAACGACTTGATCACTCCCAGTGCTCGCTTGAACCGATCGCCGGCGCGGTGCCCGGCGCTGAGTCGCAGGACTGCCTTTCTAGCGAGCGCGCCCATCGCACGCGAGAAATCCATGTCGTCGTTCACTTCGAGTGACTCGTGGACCCAATCGTGCCTGGCAGCGACCAGACCAAACTCGTTGAGGAGCACGGTCTTGCCGACCCCTCTGAGGCCTGTGAGTATCATGCTCTTAGCGCTCTTACCCAAGCCCATGCGTTGGAGAGAAATGTCGAAGCTCTCGAGCTCCGCGCCGCGCCCGACGAGCGCGGGCGGTCGGGAGCCTGCGCCTGGGCTGTAGGGATTTCGTACCGGATCCACGAGTTAACTGCCTTTGGAGTTCGTATAGCTATTTCTGAAGAGTATAGAGAGTT
>CAZHMP010000254.1:0-2252 GCA_964533595.1 uncultured Acidimicrobiales bacterium
TGCCGGCCTTCACCTGGTGTCCCTGGGGGCCGTCGTCGCGGATCGGCTGACCCACATGAAGCCGAGTTAGCCACAAGATGAGTGCCTTGGTGCCGAACAGTGAAACGAGCATCGACAACGCAGCCGACATCAGGAGTCGTGTCATGAGAGTCTGCCCTCCCGCCGCTCCAGCTCTTCGCGCACAACTTGCCGATCATCGAACTCGATCACCTGATCGCCGATGGTCTGGGTTGTCTCGTGACCCTTACCGGCAACCAGCACAACATCTCCGGTGCGAGCACCTGCCAGAGCATGGCGAATTGCCGTGCGACGGTCGGGTTCGATGAGTTCTGGCGGTCGTTCCATGCCAGCCACGATCGCTGTCATGATGGCGAGAGGGCTCTCGCTCCGCGGGTTGTCGCTTGTGACCACCACCCGATCCGCCCACCGCCTTGCTATCTCACCCATTCGGGGGCGCTTTCCACGGTCGCGATCACCTCCAGCGCCGAACACCACAACGAGTTTGCCCTCAGTGACCTGCCTGGCAGTCTCGAGAACCGCTGCCAGCCCATCGGGAGTGTGTGCGTAATCGACGATCACTGTGAAGTCCTGGCCCTCATCGATGGTCTCAAATCTTCCCGGAACCGGTTTGCTCGCCGCCAGGGCACCGGCAACTTCGGCAGCACCATGCCCGAGGGCCACTGCAATTTCCGCGGCAAGAACCGCGTTGGCGACGTTGAACGCCCCACCCAAAGGCAGGTCCACCGTGACTCCACGCCACTGGAACAAAGTCGAACGAGGGCCAGAGCCAAGTGTCTCAATGCTGTCGCGACTGACTATGACCGAAGGAACCGAGCAACGTTTCGCCAGCTCCTCACCGGCTTGAGAGGTTGCATCGATCACTGCGATGTCGGCGAACTCCGGGGTGAAGAGCTTGGCCTTCGCGTCGAAGTAAGCCTCGATGGTCCCGTGGTGGTCGAGATGATCCATTCCGAGATTCGTGAAGGCCACCACCTTGAACCTGGTGCCGTCCACACGGTGGAGATCGAGCGCGTGTGACGAGACCTCCATCGCCACCGACGAATCACCGCCGGCCAAAGCCAGAGCGAGCTCTCTCTGCAGCTCGGGTGCTTCAGGTGTGGTGCGAGCCCCAGTGAGAGTTCCGATCTCGTGGACCAATTCACCGAGCCGTCGAAGGACTCCGGACAGGATCCTGACGGTGGTGGTCTTACCGTTGGTGCCGGTGATGCCCACGACGCTCATTTTGCGGCTCGGATGACCGTGGATCAGGGATGCTGCCGGGCCCACCGCACGACGGACCGATTCAACCTCGATCTCAGCGACTCCGAGGTCGAGCGGCCGCTGGGTGAGCAGCGCAACCGCCCCCGCCTCGATTGCCGATTCGGCATGGAAATGACCGTCGGTACTCTCACCGGGGATGCACGCGAAGAGCGTTGACGGTCCGACCCGTCGAGAGTCGTGTTCGATGTCGGTGATTCGGGGGGCCGAACCGCTGATGCGGTTGACCATCGACCCCAGTTCCTCAACCACTTCGTGGAGGCCGCACGTCACGAGCTCGCCTCGGTGGGCGTAGGAAGAATCGGCTCGGATGCAGGAATGGACCTTTGACGATCAGTTGGCGAACCGGGATCACCCAACGGAGCAATTCTGAGCTGGCCGGCTGCGTAGGCCATCACCTCTTTGAACACCGGAGCGGCCACGGACCCCCCGTAATAGGAACCAAGCTCCTTTTGCGGATCGTCGACAACCACGATCGCCGACAACTGAGGACCGGAATCGTTTCCCAACATCCCGACGAATGTGGCTGAGTAGTGCCTGCCGCCGCCCTCGCATTCGTAGCCGAAACCAACCGAACACGGCTGCCATGCCGTGCCCGTCTTCCCGGCCACGTCGTAGCCGGGAATGGCGGCTGCCATGCCGGTGCCGGTTCTCACAACTTGTTGCAACATCGGGTAGACCTTCTCCGCAGTGGCCGATGTCAGAACGCGCCGGCCTTCTGCAGTTCGCGCATCGTCCTTCACCAGCACCGGGGCCGGTTGGATTCCACCGTTTGCGATCGTGTTGTAGGCGGTGATGAGCTGCAACGGAGTCACCGCCACGCCCTGCCCCATCGACACGTTCGACAGTGCCAGGGAATCGATATCCAGTTTGTGAAGGATACCGCTGGCCTCCCCCTTGAAGCCGAGCGCCGTGATGGAACCGAATCCCATGTCGACCAGCGTGGCATGAAGATCGTCGGGCCCCACCTCCTC
>CAZHMP010000255.1:0-2246 GCA_964533595.1 uncultured Acidimicrobiales bacterium
TGGTGGCCTTGGCGGTGGTGGCCATCGAGTCGGCCCGCGGCACCAACGACGGTGGTCTGTGATGCTTTCACTGGAGCGGATCAGCGTCGCGTTCGGCGGTGTCGCTGCGGTCGACGATGTGAGTATCGAGGTGCCCGACGGTGCCATTGTGGTGCTGCTCGGGCCGAGCGGTTGTGGCAAGTCGACTCTTCTGCGCACCGTTGCCGGGTTGCAGCCACCAGACTCGGGCCGGGTGATGCGCGACGGCACCGACATCACCGAGCTTGCACCCCACGAGCGCGGCATCGGAATGATGTTTCAGGATCACGCTCTGTTCCCGCACCGTGACGTGGGCCAAAACGTGGAGTTCGGACTCCGGATGCTTGGCATGGACGCCGACCGTCGTGGTGATCGGGTTTCGGAAATGCTGCATCTCGTCGGCCTCGCCGGGTTCGAGCGGCGGACTGTGGGCAACCTGTCGGGGGGTGAGGCCCAGCGGGTGGCGCTCGCTCGCGCTCTCGCCCCCGCGCCCTCGATGCTGCTGCTCGATGAACCCATGGGGTCGCTCGATCGCGAACTCCGGGACCGTCTGGTGGCGGAGCTTCCGGAGCTTCTCCGTCGTGTCGGGATCACGGCGATTCATGTGACACACGATCACGACGAGGCCTTCGCCATGGCCGACGAGATTGTGGTGATGGGCGATGGCCGGGTGTTGCAAACCGGGCCGCCGATTGAGGTGTGGGAGCGTCCCCGCAGCGAGTCTGTCGCTCGCTTCCTGGGCCACGGAAACCTGGTCGACACTCCGCAGGGTCGGGCGGTGGTGTTGCCAGACGCGGCCGAGATGGTTGATGCGGGCGACGCCGTCCCCGGGTCGCCCGACATCTTCGAATGCGTGGTGGTCACCAACCGTTTTCGTGGCGGAAGTCGCGAGATCGAAGTGGAACGAGGGGACACCGGCGAGAGGCTCACCTTCCTGCTGGCCGGGGCACCACCGGTCGGCGGCCGAATGTTTCTGAAGCTCGACCCCCGAAGGATCTCACTTATCGAGTGATGCGCTCCTGGCCATCGGCACATGGGGGATGCCGTCGTCGAGAAACTCAGGGCCCGTTGCGCTGAAACCGCGGGCCGCGTACCACTCGACCAGGTACGACTGCGCGTCGAGCACGAGGTCGACGGGATAGCGCGAGATCACATGGTCGATCAGCACTCCGGCCAAGCCCTGTCCGCGGTGGTCGGGATGGGTGACCACTCGCCCGACGCGTCGGCAACGATCGCCGTCGAGCAGCCGCAGGTAGGCAGCGGGAGCGGCCGAGTCGGTCTGCGGGATCCAGATGTGACGGGTGGCCGGCTCGACATCTCGGCCGTCGAGTTCGGGGTAGGCGCACGCCTGTTCCACCACGAACACGTCGACACGAAGCCTCAGAATGTCGTGGAGGGTCGACGCATCGAGTTCATCGAAGGACCGGTCGTTGATCGCAGGCACGGTAGCGACGGTAGCCGACCCGGTGAAGGGTCAGAGCCCGATCGCCTTGGCCCAGAACCGGGCAAGGAAAGCTGCCATTTGCTCACGAGTTACCGGTTGGGACGGTGAGTAAAGGGTGTGGGCGGGGTCGGTCCCGCTTGTGATCCCGAGCTGGAAGATGCAATTGATCTGAGACTGCGCAAACGAGCTCGAAATGTCGGTGAACGAGTTGGTGCCCGACGGACATGTTCGCCCGAGGCCAAGTTGCCAGAGGTTGGTCAGGAAAACCGCCATCTGCTGACGAGTCACCGCCTGGGAGGGCGAGTAGGTGGTGCCGTCGCCGGTTCCACTGGTGATTCCGACCGCGGAGATGCAGTTGATGTGGGCACTGGCAAATGATCCCGATATATCGGTGAATCCACTGGTACCGGCCGGGCATACCCCGTCAAGTTTTTCGTAGAGACGCCTCAAGAACGCAGCCATTTCCTCTCGGGTGACGGTCTGGCTCGGGCTGTAGGTGCTGCCGTCACCAGTGCCCGTCGTTACTCCGAGGGCGAAGATGCAGCTCATGTCGGCTCGGGCGAATGAGCCCGAAACGTCGGTGAACGGGTCGCCCAGATCGGGTGCCCAGGCGGGGTGGACATTGGTTGTCGGATCGGCACCTGTGCCGGCGGTGGAGATCTCAATCCGATCAGAGATATCGGTGTCGGCCACATAGATTCGGGAGTCGAGGGGGTTACCCGAAGGGGCGCCCGACCAGGCCAAGGCGAGTCCGTCCGGCGACCAGGCGGGTGAGAAGTTGAGC
>CAZHMP010000256.1:0-2233 GCA_964533595.1 uncultured Acidimicrobiales bacterium
GTGAGATCGATCGACCCGTCGATCACCGCCGCTGCCAATGCCGAAATCGTGGCCGCCCTCGACTTTGGCATCCCCGCATCTTCGGGGTCGAGTTCGATGAGCCGGTCGGCGGTGGGGAACAACCTTGTGAGCCCGAGCGCGGACCCCGCCACCGGAACACCGGTTCGCTCAACAAGCCGTCCGGTCACCGTCGTCGCGCCGGCCACCGAGACCTGCTGACCCACGATCACTCTCACGATTGTCTCGAATTTGTCCCAGCCACCGACCACTCGAAGTCCCGGGCGGCGTCGTGCCATCTCTCCAATCAGCGGGTCTCTCCGAAGGTGAGCATCGGCCTCGCCGGCACGGTCATCGAGGCCGAACATGGCTCTGATACGACCGACGTCGTCGATGATCGAATCGAACGATGGCAGGTGAGCGCGCATCTCCAGATGCGTGTCGACCGATCCAAGATCGACTTCAACCACACCGGGGTTGCCGCAGACCATCAGAGTTCTCCGATATGTGGTCCCGTCGACCGACTCAACCCCAGGAGTCGACCGTGGCCGTAGGTGGTCCACAACCGCGCCGCGATCGAACGGCTCCGCGACCGGCAGACGAAGCCGCAGCCCCCCATCGACCGTGAGCACGTCATTGGTGCCTCTCTTGTCTCGCAGGACCCTCGGCGCGAATCCGAAGATTGACTCCATGACACGACTCATTTGTCTGACGCTGCCGAATCCGGAAGCACCGGCCACGACCGTCATCGCCAGATTGGTTTCGTCGAGCAACCGGCGGGCGAAGTGCGCCCGACGGCTGCGTGCCACGAAAGATGGCGTCGCGCCAACATGTTGCTCGAAAAGTCGGCGCAGCTGACGAACGCTGTAGCCAACCTGGGATGCCATTGTCTCCTCGGTAAACCGGTCGAGGTATCCGTCGCTGATGAGCCCCAACGCCCTGCTCACCGGCTCAGGCGCGTCGCCCGGCCCACCATCGAACGGTCGCCGATCCGGCCGGCATCTCAGGCAGGGCCTGTATCCGGATGCTTCGGCGGCCACTGCCGACCGAAACGGGGAAACGTTTCGCGGCAGCGGTCGTGCTCCGCACTCTGGGCGACAGTAGATACCGGTTGTGGCAACCGCGGATACGACCATGGATGAAGTATGCAACATTTCGCCGCCAATTTTCGGACAGATTCGGACATCTCAATCGATCGATTTGCGACACACGGTTGACTTCCCGAACGAAGATGCCGATGGAGACAGAGGCCACGACTGACACTCCCGGAGGCGACATGGCACACCAAACTCACGCCAGAGCCGGACAGCCCACCAGATCGAGCTGGCCATTCATGAGAAAGGTTCAATGGATCGTCACGATCCTGTTGGTGGCAATCGCAGAAGTCGTTTTTCTGAACGGCCAGACAATGCTGAGCTATGTCATCGATGCGGTCGCCGTCGCCGCCTTCTTTTGGATCCGGAAGCTCCGCTCCCCGCTCGACTGAATAAGACCTTCGGCCCTACTGCCGTGCCAACGGTTGGTGTGCAAGCTGTCGCCACATCATGAGGGGAGCTTGCAACATGCAGCCGCACGTAATTATCGAGCCATTCCGCGTTCACACTGTCGAGGCCATCAACATGCCCGAACGTGACCAGCGAGAGAACGCGTTGCGGCGGGCCCACTACAACCTGTTTGGGTTGCACGCAGACGAAGTGATCATCGATCTGCTCACCGACTCGGGCACCGGAGCTATGTCCACCAAGCAGTGGGCAGGAATGATGATCGGCGACGAGTCCTACGCGGGCAGCCGGTCATTTTTCAAGTTCGACTCCGTGGTTCGTGACCTCACCGGATTCTCGGAGATCATCCCCACCCATCAGGGCCGAGCGGCCGAAAAGATCCTCTTCTCCGTCGTGGCCAACGATGGCGATGTCATCCCCAGCAACACCCATTTCGACACCACCCGCGCCAACATCGAATACCAGGGAGCGGAGGCCAGGGATGTGGTCAAGGAGGAAGGCCTCGATCCTGCACTGATCGCGCCGTTCAAGGGCGACCTCGACCTCGCCAAGCTGCGGGCCACGTTGGCCGACGAATCGATCAACGTCCCATTGGTGATGTGCACCGTGACCAACAACTCCGGCGGCGGACAGCCCGTGTCGATGGCCAACCTCAAGGGCATCCGAGCCTTGTGCGACGAGTTCGACGTGCCGTTCTTTCTCGATGCCTGTCGGTTCGCCGAGAACGCCTGGTT
>CAZHMP010000257.1:0-2227 GCA_964533595.1 uncultured Acidimicrobiales bacterium
CCAGGGCTGCGCTCCACGCCGCATTCTCCACCGCCCCCGAACCACCATCCGCACGCCCCCTCTTCGCCGAACCCCTCCACTACCCCCCTTTTTTCTTTTCGTTCTGGCTGTGTATTGCACGGCTACGCCGTGCAATACACAGCCAGAACGAAAAGAAGTGACCGGCTGGGGGTCAGATCAGGAAGTTTTGAACGGTCTTGACGGTCTTTTCGGGCTGGTCGGTGAAGAAGATGTGGCTCGACTCCTCGAAGCCAACAAACGTCGCACTGGGAATTCTTTCCGCCAACAGCCGCCCATTTGGCTGTGGCACCAAGCCATCGTGGTCGCCGTGGATCACCAAGGTCTTGGCCCGGATCTGCCCGAGCCGCGAATAGGAACTCCACACGGCAATGCCATCCAACTGAGCCGTATAGGTGTCCTCCGACGGGTACGTACGCATTCGTATTTCCAGGTCGGACTCGATCCTCTCCGAGTGGGTCTTGGGCCCGTAGATGTAGGGCACCAAAGCTCGAATTCCCTCCTCGGGGCGCATCGTGGCCCTGGCCCGCAACACCTCCAGAACCTCAGGCGCCGCCAATACCGCGTTCTCTCCACCACAACTCGTGCACCCCAAAATCAGAGAATTGAGACGATCCGGATACTGAAGTGCGAACTCCTGAGCGATGTATCCGCCCATTGAGATGCCCATGACATTTGCCGACTTCAAGCCAGCGGCTTCTAGCACCGCAGCTGCGTCCGACGCCATCGTCGACATCAAGTGGGGACCCGGCACCTTACTGCTGCGGCCGATTCCGCGATTGTCAAAAGTCAGGAGGCGAAAGTGCTCCGACAACTGTGGCGCCACGTGATGCCACATCTCGGACGAGTACCCAAGCCCTTGAATCATCAACAGCGGTGGACCATGACCGCTTTCGGTCCAATAAATCTGCGCACCGTTGTTGTCAGTGAATGCCATCGAATCCTCTTTCAGAATCGAACGACTTGACGAACGGCTTGGCCCCGGTCGAGAGCATCAAACGCCTCGTTGATTTGGTCAAGCTCGATCGTCGATGTCAGCAACTTCTCCACCGGCAACATTCCCGCCCTGTACATGCCGATGTACCTCGGAACATCACGTTGCACCACGGCCGAGCCCATGTACGAGCCCTTCACCGTGCGCTCATCGGCGACCAAACTCACGGCTGGAATCGAAAACATCTTGCTTGGATGAGGGAGTCCGATAGTGACCGTCGTTCCGCCACGCCCGGTGGCCTCGTACGCCTGAATCAGCGCCTTCTCACTGCCAACGCTCTCGAGGGCAAAATCTGCGCCACCGCCCGTGATGTCACGAATGGCCTCGGCTGCATCGACCTCACTCGCATTGACCACATGGCTTGCCCCGGCATCGCGAGCGATACTCAGCTTTGAGTCGAGCAGGTCTACCGCGATGGTCGGATGGGCGCCGGCGGCCCGTGCCCCCATGATTGCGCTGAGTCCGACGCCGCCCATTCCGAAGACCGCGCAACTCGACCCCGGTGTTACCTGAGCGGTATTGAACACCGCCCCGACGCCAGTCATGACAGCGCATCCGAACAAAGCAGCAATGTCGAGAGGCAGCTCCGGGTCGATCTTCACCAATGACTCTTCCGCCGCAATTGTGAACTGGCTGAAGGCCGACACTCCCAGATGGTGACTGAGTTCCAATCCGGCGGCATTGTGGAATCGTTTCGAGCCCGTGAGCAGCGTGCCGGCTGCATTGGCTTTCGCCCCCGAACTGCACATGACGGGTCGACCGGTGGCGCACGGGACACAATGCCCACAGGAGGGCATGAACGAGAACACGACATGGTCACCCGGTTCGAGGTCGACAGTGCCCGGCCCGGTCTGTCTCACGACACCGCTCGCCTCATGACCCATGACCATCGGCATGATCCGTGGACGTGATCCGTTGATCACCGACAAGTCGGAGTGACACAGCCCCGCACCAGCGATCTCGACGAGAACTTCACCCGGACCAGGATTACCGACGTCAATTTCCTCGATTACCAATGGGCTCGACTCGCCGTAGGGCGAGTCATGGTCCATGTCGTAGAGGACAGCAGCTTTGGACTTCACGGCAACTCGATTCATCGACGACTGTCCGACGAACGTAGTCAGCAGGGACGACCCAACCCCAGTTGGCCCAATTCGCAAGTTTTTGTGAGTCTTAAGTGCTGCCCACGCAGCACTTAAGACTCACAAAAACAGT
>CAZHMP010000258.1:0-2215 GCA_964533595.1 uncultured Acidimicrobiales bacterium
CTGTGGGACATGGCTTGGTCCGGCGAAATCACCAACGACTCCTTCGCTGCGGTGCGCGCACGAATCCGTGCCAAGAAGTCTGGGAGTCGGGCCAGGCGCCCACCTCGCAGGGTCGGACACCTCAGCGATCTCGGACCCCCGGATGCCGCGGGTCGGTGGTCGTTGGTTTCCGGACTTCGCCGTAGCAACTTGACGCCCACGGAAGCGTCCCATGCCAAGGCTCGTCAACTGCTGGATCGGTATGGAATTCTCACCAGAGAGGCGGCGCTCGGAGAAGGACATTCCGGTGGATTTGCCGGCGTGTATCCGGTTTTGAAGGTGCTCGAAGAGCGTGGTGAGGTACGCCGCGGCTACTTCGTGGCAGGTTTGGGTGCGGCACAATTCGCGCTCGCCGGAGCCGTTGATCGGCTGCGATCGATGCGTGACATACAAACCGATGACGCACCCCTCGTGCTGGCCGCAACGGACCCGGCTCAACCCTACGGAGCGGCACTCGACTGGCCGAGCAGCGAAGGCCGGCCGGTAAGAGCAGCCGGGGCCCACGTGGTTCTGGCCAGCGGCGTTCCACTCGTTGAGGTGGAACGAGGCGGCCGTTCAATCGTCACGTTCGACGGGGCCGACGACGACCACCGCTGGGTCGAGCCGGTGAAGGATCTCGTGCGGTCCGGTCGGCTTCGCCGCCTCGAGATTGCCAAGGCAGACGGCACTCCCGTACGCGAGACCCGCTGGATGAAGTTCCTCGAGGATGCCGGCTTCACCAGGGGATATCGGGGAATGACTTTTCGCGGTTGAGCGTTGTCGGCCGAGGAGGATCACGCAGGCCGCCGACCCGTCACATAACCTGAGCGAATGAACGAAGAGATTTTCGCGGGACCCGAGGCCCTCACCTTCGATGACGTCCTGGTTGTTCCCGGATGGAGCGAAGTGTTGCCCACCGACGTCGACATCTCCACGTCGTTGGCCGGAATCGAATTGTGTGTACCGCTCATGTCGGCAGCGATGGACACCGTCACCGAATCGCCTCTCGCCATTGCGCTGGCCCGCGCCGGTGGGATGGGCGTGTTGCATCGCAACCTGTCGGTTTCACAACAGGCCGAACAGGTCGATCGAGTGAAGCGTGCTCAATCGGGAATGATCACCGCCCCCATCAGTCTGCCGCCGTCAGCGTCGCTCGACGATGCCGAGACATTGATGGCCCGTCACAAGATCAGCGGAGTGCCGATTTGCGAGGGCGATGGCCGTCTGGTCGGGATTCTCACCAACCGCGACATCAGATTCTGTGGCCCGGATCAATACTCCCGCCCCGTCACCGACTTCATGACCAGCGATGGTTTGGTCACCGCGCCCGAGGGCACGAGTCTCGAAGATGCCGTCGACGTGCTTCACAAGCATCGCATCGAGAAGCTGCCGTTGGTCGACAACAACGGGGTGCTTCGTGGCCTCATCACGGTCAAGGACATCACCAAGAGAATCGAGAATCCCGACGCCAGTCTCGACTCCGACGGCCGGTTGCGGGTTGGTGCGGCGATAGGGGTGTCCGACACGATTGAACGGTCTGCCGCGCTGGAAGCAGCCGGTGTCGACGCACTGGTGATCGACACCGCCCATGGCCACACGCAAGGGGTGGTTGATGCGGTGCGGGCCATCAAGAGCAACTGGCCCGACATGGTGGTGATCGGAGGCAATGTCGTCACCCGTGAAGGAGTCGAGGCGCTGGTAAAGGCCGGCGCCGACGTGGTGAAGGTCGGTGTCGGCTCGGGGAGCATCTGCACGACACGCATTGTTTCGGGTGCCGGAATGCCTCAAATGACGGCGATTCACGACTGTGTCGAAACCGGTCGCAGTCTCGGAGTTCCGATCATCGCCGACGGCGGTGTGGTCACCTCCGGTGACATCGTGAAGGCGTTTGTGGGGGGAGCCGATGCAGTGATGCTCGGCAACTTGTTGGCCGGAGTCGACGAGGCTCCCGGCGAACTTGAGCTTGTCGAAGGGGCAATGTGGAAGACCTACCGTGGCATGGGTTCGGCTGGGGCCATGCGCGGCCGGGCTACCGATCGCTACGGCACTGCTCAGGGATCGGGCAAGCACGTTGCTGAGGGAGTGGAGGCTCGCGTTCGATACGCGGGAGCGTTGAGCGAACTCATGTCGCAAATCGTGGGCGGTCTGCGCTCGGGAATGGGGTATGCCGGCGCCGCCACTCTCGAGGATTTGCAAA
>CAZHMP010000259.1:0-2191 GCA_964533595.1 uncultured Acidimicrobiales bacterium
GCGCCGGGCGGGATTTGAACCCGCGGCTGTACGGCTTTGCAGGCCGCTCCCTTGGGCCGCTCGGGCACCGGCGCCAGCGCTGGGAATGGTATCGCCCGAGCACAGTGCTGCGGCCCACCGACGTGGCAACATTGGCCGATGACCGATCCGAGCAACACGTCAGAATCCGAATCGCCGAATCAACGCGCTCCTCTTGACATGCTCGGTGCGCTGGCCAAGTGCGAGGGAGACATATCCGAGACCAGCCGACTGATCGAAATCATCACCATGGAGGGCCTGTTGTCGATCTGGTGGCATGGCGAACCCGGCGCCACCGATGTCGCGCTCATGTGTGGTGGTGCGGCCGGCGGGGTGCTCGGCCCGGGAAGGTCTCTGTACCTGGAACTCGGACGGGAACTCGCCGAGCAGGGTCGAGCTGCGATGGCTATCGACTACCGACGACCCGGCGATACCAAGCGGTGTGTGCTCGACGTTTGCGCTGCAGCCGATCTCGCATTGCGCGACGGTGCAGAGCGATACGTGATTCTCGGTCATTCCTTCGGTGGCGCGGTGGCGATTCAATCCGCCGGAATCTTTCCCTCGACCACGGCCGGTGTCATCACCTACGCCACTCAGTCGGCGGGGTGTGAAGAGGCCTACGCCATGGGCGACGTGCCACTGCTGCTGGTCCATGGCGAGTCCGATTCGATCCTTGGAGTCGAGAACTCAGAGATGGTACGGGCCATGGCGGGCCACGGCGAGATCGTGGTGATTGCTGGGGCAGACCATCTGCTGGCCGAAGACCCCGACCGCTTGGCCGAGCTGAGCAGATCCTGGATTGCAGATCGTTTCGACGAACACAAGAAGTCGACGTCGTAGCTCGCGACGGTCTGGCCGAGGCCACGAGTTCGAGGATTCGCTCGCTCATATCGATATATATCGAAATGTAATCTATGGTTGGCAGATGGAGATGAGCACGTGAGTCGTCGCGAGGTCTTCGAGTTTCTGACCGCCAACGCACAAGCCACCGACTCTGCCACCCTGACACGGCACTTCGACGGCGGGGATGACCTGCTCCCGCTGTGGATCGCTGAGCCATACATCGAAGTTGCACCCGCCATTAGCGAAGCACTCCGCTCCCGCGCGGGCACTGGTTGGTACGGCTACGAGACTCGGCCGGACACCGCGATCAGCGAGTTTTGGAGTTGGATGGCGGCGCGCCATGACTGGGACGGCTCACAGCTCGAGACAGTCGTGAGTCCCAGTGTGGGCACGTCGATCGGCGTCCTCCTCGACCTGTTCACCGATCCCGGCAGCGGCGTGATCCTGCAGCCACCAGCGTTCAGCGATTTCAAGGCACTTGTGGCAGCAGCGGGCCGCCGTGTCGTGCGCAATCCGGTCGAACTCACCCCTCAGGGATATCGCATGGACCTTGATGGATTGGCCGCATCGGCTTCCGACCCGTCGACGCGAGCGATCATCTTGTGCAATCCCCATAATCCTGTCGGCCGGGTCTGGACTCCCAACGAACTCGCGGAGTTTGCCACCGTGTGCGCCCGACATGAAGTGTTCGTCATTGCCGATGAAATCCACGCCGATCTCACTCTGGCCCCCCACGCTTTCACCCCCTTTTCGACCGTCGCGGCTGAGTCCGGGGTCTCGTGGGCCGCGTTGCACGGTCCGATCAAGACATTTGGACTCGCAGGGGTGTGCGACACGCTCCTGATCGCCGAACATCCCCATGTGACGGAGCGGTTCGAGGAGAGGAGCTCGCAGTTGCACCTCACGCGCAACAACGTGTTCGGTCTCGCGGCGTTCGATGCCGCATACCGGACCGGTGCGCCGTGGCTGGACGACATGATGAGCCTGGTAGCCACCAACCGCGACCTGCTCAAGGACAATCTCGCGGACGGCATCGAACTATGCGATCTCGAGGGCACCTACATGGCGTGGCTCGACTGCCGCGGACTGCAGATGGACGTACCCACGCTCGCACACTGGCTCGCCTCGTCCGCCCGGCTCGGACTCAGCCCCGGACACTGGTTCGGCCGTGAAGGCGCCGGATTCGCTCGCATGACCATCGCCACGCCAACAAGTTGGATCGAACTCGCCATCGAAAGGCTGAACCGCGCTGTCGCCGAGCGCTCATGAAATCGCCGAATGGCGAGCCCCCCGGTCTGGCATGGTCGACCGCCACCGGCAGCGACAAGTG
>CAZHMP010000260.1:0-2179 GCA_964533595.1 uncultured Acidimicrobiales bacterium
TCGATTGCCGCATGTGAGGCCGGCCCCGCCGACGAGGTGCCGTTGCCTGAGTGCGTGGCGGGGGAGAGTGGGCTCAGCTATCAACAAAGGGTCGACTCCGAGTTGGGGTTGGTGCGCAGCTATGTGGATGGAGATGGGCGGATCTACGACGTGGGGCGAGGCCTGATTCCGGGGTGTTACCGCGCCGAGTTGGAGGTGGCCACCCTCGGTTCACCTTGGGGGAGGTGGGCGGAGTTCTGTTTCGACTCCGAGACCGGGGCGTTGTTGTCGAGCCGAATTCGCAGACAGTCGGCGGTGGACGTGGAGGTTGATGTGGTCACCAGCGCAGTCGTGACAGAAGCCGACTTTCCGGCGAACTGAAAGTCAGGCGGCCAACCGTTTGGGTGAGAGGGGGTGGAGGCCGAACTAAGGCGCCAGCACCCTGGAAAAGCGCTGGTAGCGATGCGTTGGAGGGAGTATCCAGCCCCCACCCCTACTCTCTGTGCCCGGCGGGGGCGATTCCGCCAGGCACTACATCTATCGGCGCGCGCAGAGTGGTCGTTGAGTAGATTTGGCGCATTCTTCGATAATTTCATTTTCCGCACGCGGAGGTGTCTGGTGTTTTTGGGTCAAGACCTGTTGGTGTGGTTGGTATTGGCCATAGGTGGGGCGATGGCCGCGGGAAATCTCATGGCGCTGGTGCGGCCCCCCGAGAAGAAGATCGATGAATCAGATTTGGCCAGCGCTCCGCTGGTTCGCAGTTTGGTTTTCATCGTGGTCGGCTTGGTGGCTTCAATTTGGGCCATTGCCAGCCTGATCAGCGGCTGAGATCAGCCACCCGGCTCGAGGTTCACGAGCCCCACTCGGGCTGTCGCTTGTCGTTGAATGCAGAGGCGGCTTCGATGTAGTCGTCTTCGCCCATCATCTGGTCGAGGCGGCGATTGGCATCGGCAACCGATGACGCAGGGTCGAGGTTGATCGTGTCCAGGGCGATTTGGCGTTTCGTTGCCCGCAGGGAGTGAGGGCTCACGTTGGTGATGATTTCGTCGGCGTATTGGCGAGCCGACTGCAGGGCCTGTCCGGCGGGAACGACTCGGTTCACAAGTCCGAGTTGCCGGGCTTCCTCGGATCGAAACGTCCGGCTCGAGAGCAGGAGGTCGTTGGCGGAGCCGAGGCCAACGAGACGCGGGAGCAACCATGAGAGGCCGAATTCGGCCGGAAGGTTGAGTTTGCCGTGGGCGGTGGTGAACTTTGCCTCTTCCTCGGCGAATCGCACGTCGCACCAGCATGCGAGCACCAGTCCAACTCCGGCGACTCCACCGTTGATCGCGGCGATGGTCATGGTTTCCAGTCCCAGGAAGTAGCTGAAGTCGGCGTCGAATTCTGACCTGACTCCGTATCCGGGGTTGGCGATGTCGGGCGGAGTGCCGGGGTCGTATCCGCCCTTCTCGGCGTGGCCGGTGAGGGCCTTGCCGTCGGCGCCGGGACAGAACGTGTGCCCGGCGGGGTCACCGGTGATGATCACGATCCTCACCGATCGATCTTGCTCGGCACTTTCGAGACAGTGACGAACCTCGGTGTGCATGCGTCCTGTCCAGGCATTGTGGCGCCGGGGACGCGAGAGCGTGATGATCGCTACGTGATTGTGGGATTCGAATCTCGTCGTGTGAAGTTCCATATTGGTCCCGGTTCGGTGGGCGGCGGGTGCCGACTGTCTGCGCGCCCCGAGACGTTAGGGTGCTCCCCGATGTTGAGTCATGTTGGTCGTGGCCTGCGGCGCCATGTTCTTCTTTGTTCGGTGGTGCTCGGATCGCTCATCTCGTTGTCTTCACCGGCCGCTGCTCAGCTTCAATCCCAGCCCCAAAATCCCGATCTTGTGGTCAATGCGGCGAGTCATTTCGTTGTCGATCCTGCCGCCGGCATCGTTTCGGTTCAGACCGACTATCTACTGTCGAATGCTTCCACGGATCAGAAGCTCACAGAGTTCGATGAGTTGCTTCCGGATATCGCCACGGATGTGGTTGCAACCTCGCTCGGACGTTCCCTTGATGTGTTGCGTATTGGTGCCACGGATGGTTTGGCGTCGTGGCGTGTCCAGTTGCCGTCGGTGCTGCGGCCCGGCCGTCACGTTGAGATCACTCTCACGTGGTCGATCAAGGGAGACGATCCAGCGAGTGACAAGGCAGAGGTATTTGTCAAC
>CAZHMP010000261.1:0-2177 GCA_964533595.1 uncultured Acidimicrobiales bacterium
CTTCCCGAAGCTGATCTGCTCGTCAACCATCGTGCACTGCAAGCCGCCGCGTTCGCGCTTCTGTTCGAGAATCCTGCTCCGGTAATGGAGTCAGAGATCGCCCGACGCGCTGGGCTGAGTCTCGACACAACGAGCGCCAGTCTCGCCGAGATCGACGAGATGGGGATGCTACGGCGCGACGACCAGCGTCGAATTATCGGTATCGCCGGAATGTCGATCGTTCCGACCCAGCACGAGATCGACATCGACGGCACGATTCGTTGGACCTGGTGCGCGCTCGATGCCGTCGGGATCATCGGTTCCCTGGGCCGGGGTGGCACGTTCACCACTACCGTCCCCGGCACCAACCAACGCATGTTGGTCGACTTCAACAAGGAAGGCGAGACGACCTCATCGGCTGTCGTGTTCATCGCCGACGGATTTGCCGACGGATGCGTTGTCGAAGATTGGTGCCCCACCGTCAATTTGTTCCCGGACGGCGGTGCCGCGAAAGCATGGTCCGAGGCCAACGACATCAAGGGTCGCGCGGTGACAATTCAGGATCTGATGCCGGACGCAACCGAGATGTGGGCGTTCCTCGATTGAGCCGTTGAGTCATCGTCGGCCTCACCCAACAACGAATAGCCTCCTTCCATGGTAAATCGAGGCCGTCGCCGTGGCGGTCGAACCACACCCAAGGGCACCCAGCCGAACGATCGCCGATCGTCGGCACCATGGGATACTCCGCAATCGGGTGACCTGCTTCGCGACGCCGAGCGGGCTTCGCGCGAGATCAACGACGTGAACGAGGCCGAGGGCTGGGCGTCAGCAATGCAGGCAGTCTTTCGAGCATCGGGAGTCGCCCAACGGCCCGTTGCCTCACCCATCGCCATTCTCCGCGCCGCCAAAGCCCATGGCGGCACGGCGGGAGCGCTCGTAGCCGCCGCGCTTGCCGTCTACGGGCCCACGTCATCGCGGGTGCAGGCTGCGGAGCTTCGCGACAAATTGATTGCAGCAGGGGTGACCGTTCCGCCGTGGACACTCGATCTGGGTCGGGTGGAGCCGGGTCGAGTTGTGATGCTCTCCAACATTTGGGGCGACGGGTGCTCCATCCATCTCGACTGCCTGAGAAACGCCGAGACAATCGGCATTGGCACAACCATTGATGCCGTGGGCGGCGTCATTGCACACGGGTTTTCGTATGGACCCAACACCGCCGGCGTCGAGAAGTTCGCCCTTGAGGCCCCCGACTCCGTCATCACGGAGATCGACCCGGCAGACGCCCGGGCCACGGTCGACGCGGCACTGGCAAGGGCGGACCAATATGAGGATCTGGACGACGATTCTGGCCCGGACGATCCCGAGACCGGCCTGAGGGCTCTGGTTGAGCAACGATTCTCGTTGCTTGCTGAGGGAGGATCTCCCCTGATCAGGCCAGTCGACCCAACCGAATCCCGGGCGGAGTTGACCTCTGGGTTTCTTGCTCTCGAGGGGACGGCCGAACTACCCGATGTGAACGATCTGATTGACACGTTTTGGGACTTCTCCGATTACTGCGATGGCGATCCGCTGCGTTGGAGCCCGAATCGAATCCACGTGTTCCTCGCGGTGTGGATTCCGGCAAAAGTGATCGCCGACGAGCTCTGGTACCGAAACCTGCCGGTTGTGCTCCGAGAGTGGCTGCGGTTCGCGGCAACAGAACGAGAGCTGTCTGATCGAGCGCTGGAGCTCAATCTCTCGGCGGTTGGTGAGGCGTTGAAGGCTATGCAGCGGAATCGCCTCGACCCGACCAAGGCCAGCCCAGGCTCAGCGATTATGCGCGAATTGCTCGCCGACCAGGTCGATGTCGAGAATCAAGCGGAGACTCAAGCCTGGATTGATCAGCACAACACCAAAAACGACAGTGATGAACCCTGACAGCTAAATGAATTTGATCGGAACCACGTGACCAAACGACTGTCACACCTCCGCACCAGTATTACCAAACCGTCGTATCGCTTCCCCCGCCACCGATGAACCAGGAGGGGATGAAGTGCCCATCGAAGAGAACATTCGCTTGCGTATCAGACAGAATTTCATCGAATTGATGGACGAACAGTTGGCAGATGCCATCATGGAGTCGATGCCTCCGATCCCATGGACCGATCTCGCCACCAAGGACGACATCGCACGCCTTGAATTGCGGTTCGATTCCGTCG
>CAZHMP010000262.1:0-2172 GCA_964533595.1 uncultured Acidimicrobiales bacterium
GAACCGATCGCAAACCAAAATGTGTCAAGGTGCTCCACGGGTTCGAGACGGGTGCCTGATCCGTCTGTGGCGACGCCGAAGACATCGAAGGTGATTCCGCTGACGTTGTCGAGGAAACCCTCAGCGGTTGATACGAGGTCGATCTTCTCGCCTTGCAAATCAGCGAGAAAGACTCCCGTGGATCCCTGGTCGTAGCCGGCGGAAAGGTCCGACTCGTCCAAAGCGCTCGAGGCACCTCGCTCGAGAACCGCAACCACCTCGCGCCCCTGCGCGGTGAATTGCACCACACGCTGTTCAAAGAGTGTTTCGAGTGGCAGAGCAACCGCCGGCCCGTCATCACTTCGCACCACCACCACCCTCGTCTTCGCTGCCAGTCGACCATCAACAACGCCGTTGAAAAGGAAGGGGCTGGTATTCACGTCGTCGTAACCCGCATACGGGTTGCGGCCGTAGTCGCGTCGGAAGCCGGTGAGCCTGCTCAGCACAAGAGCATCCGGGTGAGCCTCACGAAAACTCTCCCATGATGTCGTGGCCACCGGCAGTGTGGTCAATCTCTCTCCCGTGAGTGCCCCGACCACCGCTTTGCCCTCGAAGTGGGTCCACAGGGTCTCGGTCTGACGGTCGTACATCACGAGCGACGAATTGAACAACTTCCCGGACGTGCCGAAGTCGAATACTCGCTCGCCAACCCTCCGGTCGTAGGCCAACGCCGAATTGCAAAGCGGACAGTACGAGATCGTCACCGGCACTCCGGCGATCGTGTCGTTCACGATCTCATGCCAGGTCATGATCTGAATCGGGTATCCCCTGACCTCTCCATTGACTTCGATCGACAGGACCGGCTCCACATTGAAAAGCCAGTCAACCGACTTCGCCGACTGAAACTGGGGGTCGTCGATGGGCGGTATGCCGTCCGGAGGTGGACCGCCGGACAGGATCTCCTCTGGGTCGATCAACGGCGGGGGGAAACTGGCGTCGTAGAAGTCGTCAAGAGCCGACGGGAAATCTTCTCGCCCGGTCGAATCGATCTGGGCCACGGCGGAAGGCGTCGAGTCGGCGGAGGTATCGAGCGCCGGAAGAAGTACTCGCTCCGCAACCGGTTTGTCGGAACCAAACTGCGTCGAGGCCGGATCTGGCGTGTCGATATCGGCCGGATTCACCGCGACGCCGGCTCCAGACTCAGCGACACCGGCTGCCTCCAAGTGATCGCCACTCCCCGAGCATGCGACTGCAATCAGCGCAATTCCCAGCGAAATCGACATGATTTTGATCTTGGGCATAGGCGGTAAACCCGCCATCGTCGTCGCTCCTTCCATTGTGTTCTGTGAGCGACATCAAGGGCCTCGACGGTTGCCAGAAGTCGGATTCAACGATGACAATGGCCGTCATGACGACACTTCCCAGAAATCCAAAAGCCGAGGCATCCGAACTGCTGGGCACCGGCATGACTGGATACGTACTCGAACCGTCTCCCCCCACCGTGAACGAGGAGCCGTTCTTCGCCGACGACCCGGCGACACCCGGCCCACAAGGTGCAGACGATGGAACCAGCGTGACGCCCACCTCGGCTGGCGGCACCACATGGGATGTGCTGGTCGCATCTCGCCCCGAACTCGCCGACTACGCGGCCGACCACTGGCTCGGGGCACGACGGTCGCTTCCGGCGGTGCCCGACAACTATCCGACGGCGCGCGACGGATTCCATCGGCTCGGATACTCAGTTGTCGCTGAGGCCCGTCGCAGCTCCAATACGAAATTTGGACTTCGTTACACCCACGGCGGATTCGGGACTCCATTTTTCGGTGCCGATGAGCAGGTGCGAGTGGAGGGTGCGCGAATCGTGGTTCAACGCGGCGACACTGTCGAGTCTGCCCCTATTTCATCCATCTCCGCGGCGGCGGCGTTCGTCGGCGTGACCCCCACCACGGTTGCCGCCGAAAGCGACTCGCCGGAACTTGGCGACCTCGATGCCGATCTCGGAGCCACTGAGGAAACGGGGCGCTTCCTCGGCGATTGGTTCGGCTTCTCCTGGGCTGTGATTGAGGAGTTGCGACTCACCGAGGGCGCCATCGACGTGGAACGTACTCAACTGTGGCCGGGGCATTTCGACGCTGCCATTGCCATGGGCGACGCCGAGGCCGGCCGCCGGGCCACGTTTGGGATGTCACCGGG
>CAZHMP010000263.1:0-2086 GCA_964533595.1 uncultured Acidimicrobiales bacterium
CGTCGGAACAGAGTCGATAATCACGCCGCACCAAGAGGTCGGTGCGATCCGAGCCGGTCATTCCACAACCTCCGCGTTCGATTCGTCACGTTAGAACATCTGGTTGGCGGGCGTCAGGCGTACAGCTGCGGCTTGGCCGGGAGTGCCACGATCTCGCTCCTGCCGGTCCGGACCGACTTTTGAATGGCCTCCACCACAGCCTGGGCCGCGACTCCATCCCACGCCGATGGCCCGGTTGGGATTCCCGAGCGAATCGACTCGACCCAATCTTTCACCTCCAACCGATACGCCTCGGAGAACCAGGCGAACCAGTCGTCGTGGAGCCGTGGGTCGGTTGGAGCTGCGGTTCTGGCCAAACCATCGTCACAGGTCACCTCGACGGATACGTCGTATCCAAATGCGAAATCATCGAACTCAAGTGTTGCCAAGCTTCCGGATTCGAGACGGGCATTGGCGGTGACGAACCTGACTCCGTTGTCGCCTCTTGGAACCGAGCGAGCCAGTACCGCGATGATCTCGGATTCGGACAGCCAATGAACGGTGTGAATATCGTGAACCATCGATTGGGAAATGGCGTGATCGGTGGTCCGCTCGAATTCGTTTCGATTTCGATGAACCGCTCGTATGTGGCGGACTTCGCCACTGGATTTCACTTGCTGACGCAGTTGCTGATGCGCCGGGTCGTACTCACGCATCAGCCCGATTTGCAGTAGGCGTCGACCCCCAACCAGTTCTGACTCCATGACGCTCACCGCGCCTTGGAGGGTGGTGGCCAATGGCTTCTCACAGAGGGTCGGCTTGTTTGAATGCAGCGCGGCCAGGGCCAGGTCTGCGTGGGTCTCATCCGTGGAGGCAATGACCACGGCATCGACACGTGGGTCGTTGATCAACGAAACGGCATCGGCGGTTGCGTCTGCTCCGACAGACCCGGCCAAAGCCCTGGCTGACGCCTCGACCGCGTCGGCCACCACAGCTACATGAACTCCTTCGAGAGCGGCGAGATTGTGTGCGTGTTCCGAGCCCATGCCACCGGCCCCGATCACCCCTACTCCGAGTTCAAACATGGCTGCATCTTGTCACGATCGCCTTCTCCTCCGGTCAGCCGGACTCCGGTTGGAGGATCCGGCAAATGTCGGCATCGGTGCACTCGGACGGGTCGAGTCTGCTGCTGCGCTCCATCAGCTGCTCGATCTCATTTTCGAGCACGGCGAGTTGACGGCGTCGGCTGCGTATTTCTTCGAGTTTGGCGGCAAGAAGCGCGTCGACGTGGCTGCATGGGGCGGTGCCGCCGTCGCGCAGTTCGACGACACTTTGCACCTCTGCCAATGTGAGACCGGCCGCTTGCGCACTGCGAATGAATCGCAGCCTGTTGAGGGTGGCCGCGTCGTACACCCGATAGCCGTTGGGTCTTCGACTCGCCGGAGGAAGCAGGCCCCGGCGCTCGTAGTAGCGGACGGTGCGCGACGCAATACCCGCGGCACTCGCAATTTCTCCAATCAGCATCGACACAGGTTAGTGCTTGACCTTCTCCTATGGGAGAAGGTTTACCGTCGGTTGATGGACGTAACTTTGATGTACTTCGACGATTGCCCCAACTGGCAGGTCGCCAATGAACGTCTTCGGCAATTGGCCGACGAGATTGACGACGTTGAATTGACGACGCTGCAGATCAATACGCCAGAAGACGCCGAACAGCACGGCTTTCGTGGCTCTCCAAGCATCCTCATCAACGGATCAGACCCGTTCGCTCGCCCCGACGATCCGGTGGGGCTGTCGTGTCGGGTATACCAAACTCCCGAGGGGCCATCCGGGTCACCGACGATCAGCCAGCTCAGAGAAGTGCTCCAACGCGATTGGTAGTCTCAACTGATGCCACTCGTCTCCTGCCCCCACTGCGCCGAGGACGAAAACCTCACGGGCGTCGACGTTGACGGTACGATCACAATCACCTGCGGAGAATGTGGCGCAATCTGGGATCGCGACATGACGCCGCGGTGTCCAAACTGCGGCACGACCGAGGTGCGCGAGGCTCTCCAGGCAATTCTCGACAAGTCGCGTGGCACACAATTGTCGATCCAGTCCATGA
>CAZHMP010000264.1:0-2085 GCA_964533595.1 uncultured Acidimicrobiales bacterium
CAAGGCTTCGCCATGGCGCCAAGCATGTCGCCGGGAACTCCCGAGGATGGCTTTCAACGTCTGCAGATCGAACTGGATGTGATGAATCGCGAAGCCGTCCGTGCCGCGATTCAGCCGCAGGATTTCCTTCTCACGGGAAGCGACGACCTCACGTGGCAGGCCCTCAGAGGTGGCACGTTCTCCCGCACCGAGCTTGGATCGATGGAGATCCTCAACACGGTGGTGGCGTTCGACATCCCTGCGGGCATCGCACAGGACAACCTCGAACTTCTTTGGGTCGGTGACGGCCAAGACATTCATTTCTCGGTGGGCGAAAGCGAAGGACACGACCATGAGTGACCATGACGGAGGGCTCGCGACCCGTCGCAACAAGTTGATCCTGGCCTTGCTCCTCGCCGGAGTCGTCGTTGGATGGCAGCACTGGTTCCATGAGACGTTTGTGATGCGCTCGGCCCAGAGTCCCGGCGAGTTTTTCAAGCACGTGTCCCGGGATGGGCTGTTTGCCTTTCCGATCGCGTACCTCGCGGTCGACATGGGGCTCGTCATCTCCTCAGGATTCAGGTCGGTCAGAAGGCCGTCGCCCCTGCTGCGCGTGGCGATAATCACCGAGATCTTCATGGCCGGGATGCTGGCCGGAGTCCCGCTCCACGGAGTGATTGATGAGGCTCTGGGAGGTCACGCCCACGACGAGGGATCGTGGCTCATTCACGCATCCCACGACGCCCTCATCGGGCAACTGGTGGCGCTGCCGTTGTTGTTGATCGCGGCCTACGCAATCACCCATCCGGCTCCGATCGTTCGAATTCCGCGGTCAGCGGTTCTGCGCATTGGGGTAGCCGGAGCAGTCGTGGCAGCAGCCATCCTGCAACCAGTCCCTCTCAGCCCCCAGCCTGCATCGGCGGCGACCCCCGATGGCTGCCGCGCCGGTGCACCACTGCGGTCCTACGACGTGGCCGCGATCAATATCGACATGGTGCTCAACCAATTCGGCGATCACGATCCCACGGCCATGATGTACGTCCTTCAGGACCAACTTGCCGCCGTGCGAGCGCAGGAAGCAACGGGACAGGTGTCTCCCGGGTTGCGTCAGGATCCGATCCAGGCGCTGGTGATTCGCGCCAACGTCGGCGACTGTCTGGTGATCAATTTCAACAACCAGATGACCAACCGCAAGGCGACATTCAGCGTTCACGGACTCGCGCACACCATCGGCAATGCCGCCGGCAAGGTCGGAAACAACCCCGCGAACTTCACCGACTTCGGGCAGACCACCACCTACAGCTTCAACATTCCGACCGACCCGCTCGCGGAAGGCGCATACCAGATCCACAGTCACGTCGACATGCGCCAGACTCTCGCACACGGCCTGTTCGGTGAACTGGTCATCGAACCCGAAGGTTCCGAGTATTTCGATCCGGAAGTGCCGGGCAAGCCGTTGCAAAGCGGCTGGGAAGCCATCATCGTCGATCCGGCCGGAGTCGACTTCCGCGAGTTCGTGATCATGATGCACGAAGTCGGGGACGAGAAGTTCGACGTCCTGGACAAGTTCGACAACAAGCTGCCCCAGATCGACACGGGTGTCTCCGGCAGCTACCGACCGGGATCGCGCGCCCTCAACTATCGCAGCGAGCCATTTCGCAATCGGCTGTTGCTCGCTCCGCAACAGAAATCGCTCGCCTACAGCTCCTACACGTTCGGCGACCCAGCCACGCCGATTCCGCGGTCGTATCTCGGTGAGCCGACCAAGACCCGGCTTACCCATCCCGGCAGCGAGATGTTCCACGTCTACCATCTGCACGGCGGCGGCGACCGTTGGCGGCGACAACCGGGAGTGGAGCCTGGCGAGTTCACCGGAGGTCTCGACAAGGTTCCCACGCCGAGCGCAACATCGACCCGCACCGATTCGCAGGCCGTGGGACCCTCCGAGAGCTACAACCTCGAACACGAGTGCGGTGCCGGCGGATGCCAGCAAGCTGCAGGCGATTTCCTGTTCCACTGCCACATCGGCGAGCACTACGTATCGGGCATGTGGTCGTTCTGGAGGGTGTTCGACACCCAGCAGGCCGATCTGGCGTTGATGCCCCC
>CAZHMP010000265.1:0-2082 GCA_964533595.1 uncultured Acidimicrobiales bacterium
TTGATCCCAACGACGCCGTGTTGTTGGCAGCTCTGGCAGCTCGCGTCGATCCCGGTGGGGTCGACCTGTCCGGTGCGAGGCTCCGGCTTGCTCGTCGGGTGCTGTTGAAGCTGATTCGTCCATCGACCCAAACACAGTCGGCATTCAACACGGATGTGCACCGAGCGTTGTCTCATGTCATGGCAGAGATTCGTTTGGAGCATTCGGCCACGGCCGCTATCCGGGCCGGGTTGACCTCCACTGAAATTCTCGCCGAGACCGCTGTAGCTGGTGTCGGCAATCTGAAAGAGACCGTCAACGCCCGGCTGCAGGACATTGCCAACGAACAAGCCAACAGGCTGGATGCCATCGAGTCGTCGGTGGAGAAGCTGGCTGTTGCCGTCGAGAGGTCCCAAGGCGAATTGGCGCGGCATCGTGCGGTGGTGGATCTAGCGCTGCGGGAGTTGCGATCGAGTGTCACGGCCGAGGGTCCTGACTTGGAGGCGGTTACGCGTCCCCTCGACTACAGCTACGACAGTTTCTACGACGATTTCGAGTCGGTGTTTCGCGGCACCCGCGAGCAGGTCATGCAACGACAGCGGGCCTACCTAGATCGGATGGTCGACGCTCCCGGACCCGTTCTCGATATCGGTCCGGGTCGCGGTGAGTGGCTGGAGCTCCTGGCTGGGGATGGCATCGCGGCCAGCGGCGTCGAGATCAACGCCGAGTTCGTGGCCGGTTGCCGGGCCCGTGGCCTCGATGTCGTCCAAGCCGACGCGTTCGACCACCTCCGCTCGGCTCCGGAGGCTTCTCTGGGTGCGATCACGGCCTTTCAGGTGGTCGAGCATCTTCCCTTCGAGAGCCTCGTCGATCTGTTGGGCCTGTGCCTTGTGGCGCTTCGACCCGGGGGGGTTCTCATCTTGGAGACACCGAATCCATCGAATCTCAAGGTGGGTTCGATGAGTTTCTGGAACGATCCCTCACACGTTCACCCCCTGCCGCCTCACATGCTCGAGTTCCTGGTGCAATGGCGTGGTTTCACCGACACTGGGCTCTACTTCCCGCAGCCGGCGACGGCTCGGCGACTTTCCATCGACGGCGTGACGTCGGCTGAGCTCGATGACATCAACTGGGCCATGTTCGGACCTGAAGACTACGCGGTCGTGGCGCGTCGTCCCTGATGCTGATAGGCATCGTCAAGCCCGACCATGGCATCGTCGGCGGCTTCGAGCTTGTGCTCGACCGGATCGTGGAGGGTCTCAAGGCAGACGGGCACGAAGTCAGACGACTTCCGGTCGATGTGAGAGACCTGCGATCCCCGGTATTTGGACAGACCGTGTCAGACGGCGACTGGAATGCTGCACCCGAGTTCTTCCGCTACATGTCGACCGTCGAGCGTTGCCGCACGGTCGACACCAGCGGGGTAGACCTGCTGATATCAACGCAACCCGGCTCATATGCGGCGCAACACCCCAACCACATGGCGTTGATGTATCACCACCACCGAGCGTTCTACGACCTCGCCGATGTCTTTGTCCGGGCCGGATTCGCCCCCGCCGATCTTCACGCTGCGTGTGGCGCCGAGGTGCACCGGATAGACACCGAACTCTTCTCCCAAGTCGACGGAATCCTGGCCTGCTCCGAGGAATTCCAAAGGCGCCTGCTGAAGTTCAACGGGATCGAGAGCCTCGGGGTGTTCCATGCAGGCATCGGATTCCGAGCCGAACAGCACCAAAACCAAGATTCACGAGCACCCGGCGACTCGGTTCTGTGTGTCTCACGCCACGAGTTCCCGAAGCGCACGGAGATGTTCACCCAAGCCGCAGCGATTCACGGTCATCAATCTCTGATGATCGGTTCCGGCGGTCGCATGGCATGGACCACCCACCTGGCCAGGCGCTGGCTCGACGGCGCGGTGCCGCCATCCGACACACCCGATGAGGAAACGTGGTTGTGTCAGGTTCCGCCTGAACTTCAAGTGGAGGGCGAGCCCGTCAAGTTGGCAAACCTGAGGCTGGCGGGTCGCGTATCCACCGACGACCTCGACGCGGCCTACCGGAATGCCCTTTGTGTGGTTGCGCCGGCGTTCAAGGAGGATTACGG
>CAZHMP010000266.1:0-2075 GCA_964533595.1 uncultured Acidimicrobiales bacterium
CTTCCACAGCATCGTGCAGGAGGGCCGCGATCGCCTCGGTCTCGTTGCCGCCGGCATCCCACCCAAGGCCGACACCGTCATCAGATGGCTGATGTAGGGCACCTTCGGTTCCCCGGGTAGAGCCGAACCCTTCCTTTTCTGATCGGCGTGCCACACCGCGGCGGTGGTGAGAGCCAGCCGGAATTGCTCGCCGTAGGGACTGCCTGACACGGGAACCTCCGCAGCAATGTTGCCATGCCTGACCCTCCCCACCCCACCGGCTGGACCCGATCACATATTGGCGTAGAACGTGCCGAGCGCACGGTCGGCGGCATCGAGATCAGCGGTCGTTACCGCCAGGATCTCGACTCTCACGAGGAAATTGCCGCCGTCTATGGGTATCGCCGCCAGCACGATCGTGCTTGAACCACTGTCGCCGCAGTTGTCCCAGAACTGGGTTGTGCCCTGATACACGCCGTCGTCGTAGTCGCTGCGTCCACCATCGGTGCAGACGTTCGAGTAGTCGATCTCATCGAGCGTGCTTCCGATATCGGCTGCTCCAAGTCCGGTAGCCGCTTCGACCTTGATGCCGGGCGTATCCCAGCCGGTGGCGAAGGCCTGAAGATCGGGTGCCGCCCAGATGCTCGGGCCGAAGGTGTCGTTGTAGGTCCCGTCCGTATCGGACCACTCGACCGGTACGTCGACAAAGATTTGATCGGAGTCGTCCGAGACCGTTGCGAAGTCGGAATAGGCACCAGAGTTGTCTCCGGTTCCCTGGCCGACATCTCCCTGGAAATCGCCGGCGAAGCTGCTCGTCACCTCAAGTGGCGTGCCGTTGATCTGGCCGTGAAGCGTTTCACTGGTGTCGAACCGCAACACATCGACGGTAAGCGTGGCATCGGCACCGTGGGTTCGGAGCACGTCGCAGTAGTCGTTCATCGTTCCGTCGGTCGCGACATCGATACCTTCGATTGTGGTGATGATATCGCCGGGCTTGATACCGGCTGTGTCGGCTGGGGATCCGCTGGCCACGCTCGACACCCAGATGCCGTTCACCGCCGAGTCGCTGACCGCTTCTCCATTTACACCGATCGAAAGTACATTCTGGCCCGACTTCAGAGCGTCGATGGTGTCGCGAGAATCGGCGGCCGCGATGGCGTAATTCTGAGCCGACGATTCGATACCTGCGTAGTTGATTCCCACCACGCGACCCTGATCGTCCAACAGCGGACCTCCGGAGTTCCCGGGGCGAATGCGGGCGTCGTGTTCAAGCACCCGATCAACTGACGACCAAGTCGACTCGCCGTCGGCTTCTGTGGAGCTGACTATCCCGCGCGTGACTGTGTAGTCGGCGTCTTCGACCGTCGTTGCGTCGGAGCCCGGGTATCCGGCGGCGAACACGTCGAGGCCAGCGGCCACGTCTCCCTCATGGAAGTCCAGATAGGGATAGTCGCCTCCGTCGAGCTGCACGACTGCCAGGTCGAAGCACTCGCTCACTCCGAGGATCCGTGCGTTCACTGGTTTCGCTTCACCTGGCATGTGGACCCTGAGTAGTGCGGCACCGGTCACCACGTGATTGTTGGTGACCACCAATCCATCCGGGGAGATGATGAATCCGCTGCCCCACCCGCCGACGTTCGCCATGGTGCCCACCTGTGGGTCGACGTAGGTCCCCTCCATCGCGATCTTGACGACGGATGCTGCTGCCGATGTGATGTCGGTGGCGGTGTTGGAAGCGGCAGTGGTAGTTGGCGCCTTGGTGACCTTCGGGGCCTGCGTCGATGAGACCGGGGATGCGCTGGTCGAACTGGTGCCAGCCTCGAACGGTGAGCTGCCCCCGCCCCCGCACGCTCCGGCCACCAGTGCCAATACCGACAGAACGATCGTGCCACGCTGCATGGTTGCTCCTTACGTTTTGGGCGCGACGTTACACCGCACCTGGCGGCCTTGAAAGGACTGTCTCGCATGCCCCGATGTGGGTCATCCGCCCAGAATCACAGACTCAAACAGCTGCCAGCTCAAAGCGGTGGCGTCGATGTCTGTCGTGGTGTGGCCGAGCCATGCGGGCTGGGCGTCGGCCACCGGTGAGCCGGGCC
>CAZHMP010000267.1:0-2053 GCA_964533595.1 uncultured Acidimicrobiales bacterium
ATTGTTCTTCGGGGTTGAGGTGTCCGACGAGCTCCCCGAGCCTGGTGGAGTCGACCGCTCCTGTCTATTCGACGAGCACGCGGGTGTGGGTGCGGTCGATTTCGATCTCCGGACGAAACGAGGCCGCTCTGGCGTTGGTGGAGGTTGGTGCGATGAGTACGACGGATCGGGGGAGCAGCGCGTCTGATTGGAAGATCACGCCGTATCGGTTGCCGTGTTCTTCTTGGCCTATGCCCTTCGCGAGTGGTTGACGAAAGACATCACAGCGGTGCACGCATCTGCTTCATCAGTCCGGCAACCTTGAGCATCTCGGCACGGTCGTTGTCGTCGGCTTCGAGCGCGGCCACCTCAGTGGCAAGGGCCTGTTTGTCTCGCATTCTCTCGGCTGCGTCGACTAGTGCGCGGCGGATTGCCTCTGATCGGCTGAGCCCGGTGGCTTCTAATTTGGTGAGAGCACCGAGGGCATCGTCGTCGAGTCGAACCGATATTGCCCTCGTCATGACCAAAAGTGTTTTAGCAAACGTCACACACGCAAGCTGCCGTCGTGCAGCTGTCGCCGGCTGGGGACAGCGGTCGCGATGGATATCTTGTGGTATCGGCGGAAGATGTGCTGGTCGCTTCATCGCGGAACCGTGACCACAGCTTGCAAGGGATTAAAAGTCGCATCCGAGTCATCTCATCTGGTGTCGAATAGTTGCATCTGGGCTGGTCAGGTACAGTTTCTTGTCCGGCGAGTGTCGTGTGGTCACAGCGCGTATTGGGAAGTTTCGCGGCAACTCGGGCGTGTTGCGGTTGATCCATGCATGTCGGTTTGGTGCACGATCTCGATCATTCGGCTGAACGACGCGTTGCGTCGTGACGATCTCCGGTCACCACTGGGCCCACTCAACCTGGTCATGGGCGTATCGGTTGCCAAGAGTCGAGCCACGTGGAGAGCGTGTCGAGGTTGAGCGCCGTTTGTTCATACATGGACGTGCCGTCCTCTTGCCAAAGCAGAAACGATGGGCCGCCGAGTTGCACCAGCAGGCATCCCTCAGTCCCGCGCACAGTTCGCGGGGTCTACTCACCGTCCGTTCGTTCACCGCACGACAAGGCGTCTTCTGCCGGACTCGACTGGACGCTGGATATGAGCTTGCTGCCAGCGAGATCGATTGTGACAGCCACCGATGCGTTCACCTCGCCGGTCGGGGTGGCTTGGGTGATCCGCAGATTGCCTGAGATGATTCGCCCGCCGGCAGGGGCTTTGGTTGGCATCAGGATGCGCAAGGACTCCTTTCCCCGGATGTCTGCGGCCTCTGCTCGGGCTGAGCTCATCTGCTCAGGGGAGTCCCAGTGCCAGCTCCCGATCTCGAAGAAGATCACGATCGGAGGGGCGGTGGTGGTGGTCGTTGCGGTGGTGGCTGTCGAGGGTGCCGCCGAAGGACCGCTGCTTGCACGCGAGCAAGAGACCACGACCAACAACAATGCGACACCCAGTGCCAACCGCAAAACGAACGAACCACCGGCGGGCGCGGTTTCGGCGGCTCCTCGTCTGCTCACCAAATCCGCTCCTCGCCATCGCCTAGCTGAATGTTTTCACTTCCGGGGGGATGTCAAGGAGACATCGGCGAGCAGGAGGCATCGTCCATCGGACCGTAGTGCGGTGAGTGCGAGGGATCTTTCGCCACATGGGGACGGGGGGTGTCTTGGTCAGCGGGATGTTGCGGCCTCGGTGATGATCTGTGAGTTGTAGCCGGTGATGGTGCAGTGGGCTTGGCGTGCGGCGTGTTTGAGGTCGGCCCATGCTGGGTCGTCGATGGCTACCCGGATGAACCGTGGATCCAGGGTCGGTTGCTCTTCGATGGCGGTGGCGTGTCCGCCGGCGTGTATTCGTTGTGCTTCGCGTTGCAGGATCTGTCCGAGTAGTTCCCCGAGGCTGATGGCGAGGGTGTCGGCGTGGTGTCGTAGACGGTGCCAGGTGTGGTCGGTGACCCGGAACCGGGCGGGGCGTCGCGGTCCGCGGCGGGTTTCTTGTTGGGTCCAGTAGGTGCCGTCGCGTTTGAGTTGTTCGTTT
>CAZHMP010000268.1:0-2051 GCA_964533595.1 uncultured Acidimicrobiales bacterium
CCCGCATCGCAATACACGCTCACCAAACAGGGTGGGCCGATGTCGCCCGAAGAGGTGGCAGAGTTCGAATCGCTCCCCCACCACCAGGACGCTGTTCAACTGCGCAGGTGGGAAGACCGCCACGGGAAAGTCACCGAAGTGCCGATCCCGCCGCTCGACCACTTTCGGCCGTTGCTCGAATCTCTGGAGACCGGTCGTCGCGACCTGAACTGACCTTCGCGGATCGACCGGCCCTCCCGACGGGTGATTCGGTGCGACCAATTCGCTCATTCCGGCGAACTGGATCATCTCGATATCAACAACGTCGCCCGAGATCCCCCGTGGTGCGGCTGACGGCCCACGACCACAACCATCACTGCATCCACACCGCCATCGACGGACCACCCGCAACACGAGTCCACAACATCCGTGGCCGCTACAGCTTGCGGCCAATGTCCCCACTGCTCGCTCCGCCCTGAGCGCTCCAGGCGGGCCAGGGGTCCAGGAGTCGGGAGTTGTGTCCAGAGCGGGCGTCCGGTCGCCTGTAGCGCGCGCATCTACTCGTGGTGCGGCGGTTGACGCGAATCGAGACGTCTGGCCCTGAACGTGACTTGATCCCGTGACTATTCTTGTCCCAGAGTAGTCAGGAGATGTGAGATGTCGGCAGAGCTTGCGATCCTCGGTCTGCTGGTCGAACAGCCCTTCCATGGCTACGGGATCGCGCAGCTGATCGAAGCGCGCGGCATGAGGAGCTGGACTCCGGTCGGGTTCTCGTCGATTTACCAGCAGTTGGACCATCTCGTCTCCGAGGGATTCGCTGAGGCTCAGGTATCCCCGGCGCCGGGACGAGGTAAAGAACGCCGGGTCCATTACGTCACCACGAAGGGCCGCGAGCGGTGGCGAGCAGCGAGCTTGGCGGCATTGGCCGAGGTCACCGACACCGACGGTGACTTCTTGTTGGCACTGTCCGGCCTGCCGTTTCTCGACAAAACCCAGGCAACCGAGGCGCTGCAACAACGGCGCCGCCAGCTCGAGTCCCAGATCGCGCAACTGGACCTCGACCTCGAACAGGTCCGCCCGGTACCCGAACACGTTGAGGCCATGTTCGTCTACACCCGCACGCGCCTCGTCGCCTCCCACACCTGGCTCGAAACGTTCCTTTCGCAACACAAGCCACAGCAACCGGAGGTATGACATGACCAATATCGATCTCAAGAAGACCTACCGAGACCACTACACGGCAAAGAAGAACCCAACCATCGTCGACGTGCCGGCTCGACCGTTCCTCATGATCGACGGCTACGGCGACCCCAACACCGCAACCGAGTACCGCGACGCCGTGCAAGCGCTCTACCCCATCGCATACGGGTTCCGCGCCGCGATCAAGGCGGCGAGTGGTGTCGCCTACACCGTCATGCCGCTTGAAGGACTGTGGTGGGTCCCCGACATGACCGCATTCGACCCGGCCGACAAATCGATCTGGTCATGGACCGCAATGATCTGTCTCCCCGAGGCCATCACCGACACCATGATCGACGAGGTGATCCCAGCCGTGACCGACAAGAAGCACCTCGTTGCCGGATCGATGGCTCGGGTCGAGACCTTAACCGAAGGTGTCGCAGCACAGATCCTCCACATCGGCCCCTACGCCGAAGAAGCCCCAACCATCGACACCCTGCACCGTTTCATCGGCGACAACGGCCGGGTGAGGACCGGCAAGCACCACGAGATCTACCTCTCCGACCCCCGCAAAGCAGATCCCGCCAAGCTTCGCACCATCATCCGGCAACCGTTCACCGAGACCTGAGTCCCCGCGAACGCAGCGATCGACCTCAAACCAGGAGAAGAGCAGAACGCACATATTTCCCCACGCCCAGAGTGCCGAGAACCCGATCTGTATCGGCACTTCTGATTGGGTCGAGACCGAATGCTCGGCAGAGCAGGATGACGTCGCTGCGGCGGGCCACCCGCATCACGCGTCCACAACGTCGGCGACCGCTACCCCTAGCAGGCCCCGCCGCAGCAGGCGACGGAATCTGCTGTCGGTGCCACCACCACGTTGTCGAACTGCT
>CAZHMP010000269.1:0-2032 GCA_964533595.1 uncultured Acidimicrobiales bacterium
CGACAAACTCGTCACCACGATAAGTGATCTCGGAGACCGCGGGGCTTGGGTGGCCGATCTCCTTGATTGGCTCGCCGATAATCTCGAAATTGTCACGGCTCATCGGCCCAGCTACATGGCTTGGCATTGCCGAGGCCGTCAGGTGCTCAGAATCACCAAGACGAGAAAGGGGCTGCGGTTGACCGCTGGGGTCCACTCGAGCAACCCCGATAGCCCATACACGCCAAGCATCGAACGGGTCATCGAGGGGCCCATGCA
This sequence comes from uncultured Acidimicrobiales bacterium, assembly GCA_964533595.1. GTDB lineage: Bacteria > Actinomycetota > Acidimicrobiia > Acidimicrobiales > Aldehydirespiratoraceae > SZUA-87. Next base: position 259 of record CAZHMP010000269.1, read on the forward strand.
ACCAGTCGTCACTACGGTCATTCACAGAGCGATCGAGACCGCAATCGCTGAACGGTCCGACGGCACCGACACCGGACACAAGGAACACCGCTTCCAGGCCCGGCTTGCCAACAGCGATATAGGTGACGCGCTCGGACTAGTGGACCTTTACCGCGAATTCCCGGCGATGCGACCCGGGTTTCCCAAACACCGTCGTGGTTACATCGACTTCCTTGGCGGCGACGAGTCGGGTCGGATCCATGTGGTGGAAACGAAACTCGGCCACGATCCCATGATCGCCCTGCAGGCGCTCGACTACTTCATATGGGCCGATGCCCACCGAATGGAACTGGCCCAGCATCTTGGGTTGAGCGCCAACAAGCGACCTGTAGTAGATCTCGTTGTGTTACGACCCCAGGGGCGCTCCGTGATCGATCGCTCAACCGCGGCAGTTCTCGAACGTTTGAACCGGGACGTGTCTTGGCGACTCCTCGAAGCGGTGGGTGATCTTGATGGCGACCTATTGATAGAGAACGTCCCCCGGCGAGATGCGATCACCCAATCTCGCTGGGTAGACGACGTACACCGGAGGGTTGAGAGCGCCGCCGTGATCGCCGGCCTGCCGGTCGTGAACGGACGGTTTGGCGACGGGCCCGAGGGGTTGTCACCCGGCAGCGCTACCGCTCTGGCCGACCTCGAAGAACGAAAAGCGACGCACCCATACTTCGGGCATGTTCGATCGTCGCAGCGGTACGCGATCAACTTGTTCGCTCCACTCCAGCCGTTGGGAGTGGCCCGATTGCTGTCAGCTTGGTTCGGGCCGATGGCAACAGCCGAGCCGCCTCATTTCGAGTGGACCGACCCGAGCGACCATCTCGCGGAAGCAACATCATCTCGCCCCTACCAAACCCAAGTCGATGTCGCCCTGATCGGTGAAACCGACGATGGCCGACGAGTAGCAGCATTGGTCGAGGTCAAGTTGACCGAAGTTGCGTTCGGGGGATGCTCCCACGCAGAGAACGCGCCGCCGCTACACCAGCAGATCTGTACCAGCCCCGGCCCCTTTGGTGGCGACACCGAGAATTGCTGGCAGCTTCGAAACCGAGGCCAGGGACAACGACGGCTGTATGACAAGCACCTCCACCCTGCCGACCCCACCGAGGACGCGCCACCAGGATGCTGGTTCCGAAGGCTTAATCAGCCGATGCGGCTCGCCGCACTCTCCCAAACGTTGGTCCACCACAGAGATTTCGACGAGACCGTGGTGGCTCTCACCTGCCCCGCCGGCCACGTCGGCATCCGTCGCCAGTGGCGCGAGGCCCAGAGTCTGCTCGATCATCACCTGGAGTTGCTCGAGCCGGGCGCCGTCTCAGCTCAACTACCGCCGGCAGCTCAAGAATTCATGACCGATCAATATGGTGTCACGCCATCGACCGGAACCGACGAAACGTCAGAGGAAATTCCGCGTCGACAACGCGAACGGCTCAGCTGGGGCCTCGTTTGCGAGATCATGAAACGCCATCCCAATGCGTTCCATCTGATTGAGACCCATCCCGGTGGAGGCCAATACGACTGCCTGTCGATGCTCGCCACAGATGACACCCACGTCTTGGATCTGAATCGGGAAGGAAGCCTGCACCTGATAGAGGAAGGCAAACGGATCGGCCCCATCTGGCAACTGATCGAATCGTTGGGACCCGTGCAAACAGCCGAGATGATCGACGAAATCGCCCATCTAGACCACCGCGGCGACTTGCCCGATCGAGTGCCAGCCGTAACCGCGATGTCAGAAATC
>CAZHMP010000270.1:0-2032 GCA_964533595.1 uncultured Acidimicrobiales bacterium
CCATGGATGGCGGACCATCACCGCACCTTGCAAGAACACCACGTCGGAAGATTCGACCAACGGTCGGAGATCGGAGCAGGCCGGCGCGCATGTCACCAACGGGATCTCAACAGAGCCACCGACTGTTGATGCCAGCGTGATGTCGTGGCGCCCTGCAAGTGCACGCGCTATCTCGACGGCGCGGATGGCCGGCCCGGCCATCTTTTCTCCCAAGACATCATCGGTGACGATGAGGAGTCGGCTTCGCCGGATCGGTTCGGTCACTGGGTGTTTCTCTCAAGAAACTCGATGGTTCGCGCCATCGAATGCGACTGACTGATCGAATCCATCGCACGAGTTGCTCTTGCCCTTGCTGCATCAGGCTGGGCCAACAAAGCCCGGATTGACTCGACCGCCGATTCGTGGTCGGGATCGAGCCACATCCCATCGGGTGGATAGGGCGCAGCCCCCTGACCGACCTGCGCCGGCGAAGCATCGACGATGAGGGCGTTGTCGCGGTCGCAGAAATCAGCCGGACCGGTGCCGGCAGTGACGATGACAGGTGTGCCGAGAGCCATCGCGTGGGCGATCGACAAGCCGAACCCCTCCGATCTGTGTAGCGAGACGTAGCAGTCGGCGGCTTGCGTCATCGCCGACAGTTCGCCCGGCTCGAGGTAACCGTCGACAAACACCACGTCCGGTCGGTGGCGTGCGAGATATCTGAGCCTCTCGAATTCTGCTGGAACCAACTCGCCGTTGATGGACTTGCAGACGAGCACCGGACCGGACTCGGGGGGCACCGCATCGCAGAACGCTCGAATCAAGCCATCGACGTTCTTGCGTCGGACCACGCTGTGGAAATCGAAGCTGAACATGAACGCCGGCCGATCGGCTGGCACCCCCAGCAGTTCGCGCCCAGCGCCGCTGGGAGTCGGGGGCAGCACGGGTATCGGCAGCACCCTCACCGGTCGGGTGGTGCCGGCGCGAAAAACCTCGGCCGAATATTGGCTGCCGGTCCAGATCTCCTCTACGCGATCTATGCCTCGATTCATGGCGTTCGTGATCGTGTCGGTCTCCCAGAAGAAAACTCCGGTGGTGTAACGGTCGTGGGTGTACGAAGGCCACTGAGCGTCCAGAAACCGGTCGATTCGATCGGCGTTGATGCAGGTGACATTGAAAGAATGAATCGGCGGTTCGTCAGGGGGAGCCAGCCCAACTGATCGTCGGCTCGATGTGTCGTGGGCGTGCTGAGTCGCGACCGGGATGTCGGCGGAGACCAAAGCATCTCGTATGAGTCGGCTGATCTCCCCGACCCCCAGATCCGCGTCGAGATATCCAGCGAGATTCACTCCGGTGGGCGTTGGTGGCAATACCGGCGCAAGGTCGGCGGGCCGCTCGCGCTCGCCGACGCCGACATTGGGATCGGTTGGTGGTTGCTGGATCAGATCTGCCGGTATCTGCTCCTGTTTCCGGCCGTCTCGTTGTGCCCACTCGATGAATTCGGCCCGTGCCCGGGGGCCGGCATCAGGATTTGGGAAGGCATTTCTCAGATCGATCCGTGTGGCCCAAAGTCCCCACAAGAGATTGCTGAGGCCGTCCTCGCACATCGCCGGCGATTTCAGCCACTCGATGACTTCGTCTTCGTCGCGCAGAGAGGGCGGTTGCGGGTCGCCCCTCAAGAGGTGCAGGCGCAGAGCCTCTCGGTAGATGGATTGCTTCCTTTGTCCGAATTGATCCGGCTTCTGACCCATCGGCGATTCCGTTGCTGCGGCTCGGTCAGCGAGAGCGTCGGCGAGATCGGGGTGTTCGCTCAACAGGAATCGTGGAGCACCGGTTTCGTTGGCGTGCAGCAAGTGGGGGGCCCCGGCGTGCCAATGGGTTGTGTCAAGGGTGAGGCAAGGGGTCTCGGCAGAGAGGATTCTGCACTCGTTCACTCCATGACTCGGATCTCGGCAGATCGTCGTCGGAAAAATCGAAGCTGCAGTGTCGAGAAGTGGACCGAGAGCCTCGGGCTCGATGCCGGCACGGTGCGCCCACCAGCCGAGCATCGGGG
>CAZHMP010000271.1:0-2025 GCA_964533595.1 uncultured Acidimicrobiales bacterium
CCCGGCTCTCAGCCCGGTTGAGGCCAGCGATTACCACATCGCTGCCACCTCTCCGGCGGTCGACCTGGGTCTGATGGGAATCGACGGGTTCGACATCGACGGCGAGGTCCGGCCAGTGGTCGGCCCGATCGGTGGCAATGCTGCACCCGATGCCGGAGCCGACGAAGTTGTTGGCGCCAGCGCCAGTGGCCTCATGTTCTTCTCCACGATTCGCCTGAACGACAACAACTTGGGAATCTCTGGCCTCGACGCCCAGCAATGGACAGCGACCGGAATCTCCACGGTGCTCAACGGAGTTGGCACGGGCGCCATTCCGCAGGCGCCGAACATCGACGGTCTCCACGTGCTGTCGCCCACCTCGTTCCTCGTGTCGTTCCTCGGCGACGATGTGACTCTCCCCGGCGGGCTGGGTGGGGCCGGAGCGCCCTTCTTGGTGCAGGATCAAGACATCGTTGCCTACGACGCAGCGACCAACACCTGGAGCTTGGCTGTCGATGGATCGGCAGTGGGTCTGCTCGGAGGTGGACGAGACATCGATGCCTTCCATCGAAATGCCGATGGCAGCTATCTCCTCTCGTTCACGGGCTTCGCGGCACTACCGACCCAAGGCGGATTCATAGGGGTCAGGGATGAAGACGTCGTCCGCATGGTGCCGGTGGCATCGGTCGGTGGCGCCGTCGTCAGCGCCTACTTCGAACCGTACTTCTCTGGTTCGTTGCTCGGTCTCGATCTCACCGGCGGGGCCGGCGATGTCGACGGCGTGGCACTCACCAATGCCGGCAACACCTTGTTGCTGTCGATGAAGGGCACCAACAACATCGCCACCGCCACAGGCACTCTCACAGTGGCCGACGAAGACGTGATCGCATGCACCGGGGTCACCCCCGACGCCAATGGCCTGATCACCTGTATACCAAGCGATTTCGCCTACTTCGACGGCACGGTCGAAGGCCTGGCGGTCAACAACGACGTCAACGCCGTGTCCGGGCCACTGGTCCCCTGAGACGGAGGAACCACGAGAAATGACTGAACCAATGAGACGAAATCGTCAGGAGGCCGGTATGAGGCCGGAGTCAGTACCCCGAATCGGGCGCCGTGATTTCCTGCGGCGCGGGGCGATCGCAAGTGTTGTCACGGGTGCCGGGCTGGCGGCCGGCCGCTCGCTGATGTCGACCGCTGGTGCAGCGGGCGGCGCCGGCCTGCCTTCGGCAGCGCTGTTCCCCCCGAGCAACGCCGTCGACTACCCCTCGATCGCCAGCGTTCGTCTCATGACAACAGACGGACACCTCTCGTTCCCGGGTCGCCGTCACTCAACCAAGCCGGTTTATGCCTTCGGTTTCCGTGCGATCGACGATTCCCGTCTTGTGGCCGACGGCGGTGAGCTCAACGCAAATCCTGGTGACCTGATGGAGAAATACCGCGGTCACGTCATGCACACCTCCCCAACGATCATCGCCATGGAGGGCGTGGAGATGGCGATCGTCGTGACCAACCTCGGGTTCAAGTTCCGCCCCGACTTGGACGACTCTCACACCCTCCACTGGCACGGATTCCGCAACGCCACCGCCATATTCGATGGTGTTCCCGAGTTGAGTGCTGCGGTACCCCCCGGGCGTGATCTCCCATACTTCTTCGATCCCAAATTGCCGGGCTCCGTCGGGCAACCCAAGGGTTCTGCAGGCGGCTACATGTATCACTGCCACTTCGAGGACGTGGAACACGTCCAGATGGGCATGAGTGGCGTGGTGTTCATTGAACCCCGCGACATGTGGTACTTCCCGGATGGAACGGCACGTGCAGTGCGAAACAAGGTGGCCTACAACCCCACTGCCGCCGGCATAGACACCAGCTTCGACCGCGAGTTCGCGCTTCTCGCCAACGAGATCGATTACCGACCCCACGACAACCTCGAGACCCTCCAGTTGTTCACCTGGTCGGACTACGCACCGCAATACCGCACCTTCAACGGCCGGGCCTATCCCGACACGGTCGTACCGCAGATAACACCGGCGGAGCAGGTGGCCA
>CAZHMP010000272.1:0-2017 GCA_964533595.1 uncultured Acidimicrobiales bacterium
GGTCTGCGCTCGGGAATGGGGTATGCCGGCGCCGCCACTCTCGAGGATTTGCAAAGGCGTTCCCGACTGGTGCGAATCACCGGCGCCGGCCTCACCGAGAGTCACCCACACGACGTCACCGTGATGCGGGACGAGTGATCGCGGCCCCAATGGGGCCGCTACTCCGAGGCGATGGCCTCCAGCACATTCATGCGCGCGGCGCGTCGGGCGGGGATGATCGCCGCAATCAGACCGGCAATGGCGGCAACCACCACGTAGATCACCAGGCTTCGCCAGGGAATGGCCACCGACTTTGCGACTGTGTCGGGAACGGCGATTGCTGCGGCAATTCCGAACACCAACCCCAACGCGATGCCGAGCAGCGCGCCGAAGACGGACACGATGGCTGCCTCCCACCTCACCGCGCGTCGCATTTGGCGTCGGGTGAGGCCCACCGCCCTGAGCAACCCGATCTCTCGAGTGCGTTCAAACACCGAAAGTGCGAGCGTGACCGAGATGCCTATCAATGCAATGAACAAGGCCAGGCCCAAGAAGACGGTGATGGTGATCAAGAACGAGTCGAGTTGGGCCTGCTGGCTCTCTCGAAACTCGACCCGATTCTCCACCTTGACCGTTGGGAATTGCTGAGTGACGCCCTCGATCGACTGGGCCGACGAATCAAGCAGCGCTGTCTTCTGCTCGTCGGGTAGGTCGTTGGAGTATCCACTTATGGAAGCAGTGGCAAAGAGCAACTCGGACCGGTTGAAGTGCCGATCCCACATCGCGTTGTCGATCACGTAGTTGTCGTAGATCGTCGATTCCGAGTAGATCGCCGCGACTTCGAGTGCCTCTGATTCGCCGTCGGGGAATCCCACCACCACCTTGTCGCCCACCTCGACTCCGAGATCGCGGGCAGGGTCCTTGTGGAGAAGCATGCTGCCGAGTGGATCGGCGTCGGCTATCGACCCGGATATCACGTTGGGGTCCATGTGTCGGACGCCGGCGGCGAAGTCGGTGGTGAACACGTTCTTGGTGGATCCGTTGATCACTATCGAATCGAGGCCGTAGCGGTATCCGACGACCAGGTCGAGATCAGCGATCGAGTCGAGTTGGTCGGTGACCTCGGCTGAGAATCCGGCGGTGGGATCGAACCCGCCCGAGGTCGATTGGATGAAATAGTCGGCCTGAACGGAGTTGTCGATGGTGTCGACGAATGTCTCCTTGATGGATTCGCCCACCACGCCGGCCATGGCCACGAGCGCGAGGCCGATCATCAGCGCTCCGGCCGTGGAAGATGTGCGACGAGGGCTTCGAGCCGCATTCTCACGTGCCAATTGTCCGGGCACGCCGAACAGTTTCTGAATTGGCCAGCCGATGATGCGTGCCATTTGAGTCGCGAATGCCGGAGACATCACCGTTGTCCCTATGAACACGAGAATCGCGCCAACCGAAATGGACAGCAGCAACGGCTTGGTGTCGAAACGCCCGAAGAGGCCGAGCCCGAGCAACACGAAGCCGATCGACGTCATCAGCCCCCCGACGCGTATGCGGCGCCCCAGCGTGCTCTTGGTGAGTCGTGTCGAGTCGCTCAGAGCGGCCATGGGAGAGATTTGTCGGGCCCTTCGCGCCGGCGAGATCGACGACACGATCGTGACGCCCATGCCGACGACGATTGCGAAGATGATCGTTCGGGGCTGCAGGGAGATGGGGCCGTCGGGAAGCGAGAATCCGCCTGACTTGAGCAGAAATCTGAGAAGCCGAGCCAGGCCAAGTCCGCTGATGAGGCCTATGGCCGTGCTCAATGCCCCGACGAGGGCGGCTTCGCCGAGAACCGATCGCGACACCTGTCGGCCGGTGGCACCGATCGCCCTCAACAGGCCGAGTTCACGAACACGCTGTCCGAGCACGATCTGGAAAACGTTGTTGATGATGAACGCCGAAACGAAGACTCCGATGAGAGCGAACGCCAGTAGCACGTTGCCAAATATCGAGATGAATTGGTTGAAGTCGCTCTGGGTCTCCTCGATCTTCACGGCTT
>CAZHMP010000273.1:0-1995 GCA_964533595.1 uncultured Acidimicrobiales bacterium
TTCTTGTCGACGGAACCGTCCCTGCCGAACTCGAGGAGAAGGCCCAACTCGCAGCTGACAACTGCCCGGAGTACGCCATCGAGATCGTCACAATCTGATCGTCCCAACTTGGTCACGTTCAGTAGACGATTCTAGACTTCCACCGTAAGTCATCGGTCGCTCCGAGTCGTTGGCACCGCCTTAGGGGGTCGGACGGTCGGCACGACGCAAGGAGGGATAGTGCGGAAACTGTGGATACTCATACCGGTTCTGGCCATGATCGCCGCGGCGTGTGGCGGGTCCGGGAGCGGTAGCGGATCACCGCTCACCAATCAGGCGCTCGATCAGGCCGCCGATCAAGCCGACGCGAACGTTGACGTCAACACCGATGGAGCGTCCGGCACTTTCCAAGCGACCGACTCAGACGGCGACACCGTGTCCGGCGATTCCTTCACGACCGTACCCCCTGATTTCCCGCTCCCCGTACCCGACAGGGTCGACAACATTGACGCCAGCGTCACGGAGTCCGGCCAAGACAAGACCTGGCTACTGATGTTCGACTTTGATACTTCGCGGGTAGACGAGATCAGCAAGTTGTACGAGAGCGCCGCAACCGATCAGGGGTTCACCATCGACGGCACTGAAACGAACACCGACGGCTACACCATGATGGCAACCAACGGCGACATAACAATCTTGGTGACGATGTACAACTACGACGCATACACGGAAGCCGCCGTGGAGTGGGCTAGATACGGGTGACGAACACACATTGTCGCTGAGGGACTCGGTCTCTTCGTTCGATATCGTCGGCGACTGACATGAAGATCCACAAGCTCACCTCCACAACGGCGTTCGTAGCAATCGACTTGGCCGACGCCGAAGCATCATCTGGGCCGGTCAGGTGGGCCAGGAAGGTCCTACAGGGCGGGGCCAAGAATCTGGCCCGCTCGCAGACCTACACCTACGCGGTCTTGGGGATGAAGCGCGGCGGAGCATCCGCTGGGATCAGCGCCGAGGCACCGGACCGTGACGACGCCGTGGCCGCGTTCGTGACCGAGGCTGCCGGCCTGGTCACCGAGGGCACCTATCTGCCGGACGCCGCCAAAGGCGTGTCGGAGGCCGACCTGGCTCCGTTGCGTGAAGCCGATCCTCGCGACGCCTCCCGATTCGCCGGTGAGTCACCCACCTTCGCTGACCGATGTGATGCCCTCAGCATCGCGGTGTGTGCTGAGTCGACCGTGGGTGGGCTCGAAGGTCGAACCGCCACGATTCAAGCCGCGGGCCCGGTGGCCGACGCCCTTGGGAAGGTCCTGACCAGTCGTGGGGCGACACTGACCGACGATGCAGGGGCCGACGTTGTATTTGTCGGGTCGAAGATGGGGGTGGTTGATCACCACGCTGCCGAGGAATTGAGGAGCGCGGCGGCCGTCGTGCCATGCGGTCGGCTTCCGCTAACCGCTAAAGCACTGGCCGTTTTGCGCCGTGCCAACGTTGCAGCACCGGCCGACTTCGTGGCACTTGCCGGGTCGACAATCGCAGCTTGGGGCAGCGCAGATCGCAGCGAGGCCGATATCGAAGCCGAGATCACTGAACGGATAGGTGCGATGTCAGCGGAATTCGCATCTCATGCCGATGGACCGCTGTTGGCCGCGTGCTACCAGGCCGAGGAGTTTCTCGGCACATGGCAGGACACGCTTCCCTTCGGCCGGCCGCTCGCGCCCTGAGACGCGAACGGCACAAGCCGCAGGTTTCACTCGAATCAGAGCATCGGGAAGTATTGCGAAGGCGCGGCTGGGCTGTTGGATGGTGCCGCAATGCCTTCGTATGAGCCGAGCTCTGCTCGTCCCACCACCATCCAATGCACTTCGTCCGGTCCATCAGCGATACGCAGCGTTCGCTGGCCCTGATACATACGAGCCAATGGCGTCCACTGGCTCACACCAGTGGCACCGTGCATTTGAATCGCCTGGTCGATGATCTCGCACACCCGTTTGGGCACGAGCGCCTTCACTG
>CAZHMP010000274.1:0-1988 GCA_964533595.1 uncultured Acidimicrobiales bacterium
TAGTGAGCGCCGAGCAATCTTCCCATCAGGTCGTGTCCGGGAACAGGAGCACAACCGGCAACACCACGCTCGCTGTAGATCCCGCCAGGGCCATCGGTAGAAGAATCGCACATCAAATACGGGACCGCATCGGAAGTGTGGGTGCGAAGCGCCAACGGGGTGGCATGGTCCGGTAGCAACAACAGCCGCCACTCCCCCATCGAGTCGAGACCCTCCACCAGACCGGCAAGAATCCTCGAATCCCAGTCTTCAAGCGCCTTCACCTTGGCTGAGACGTTTCCGGCGTGGCCCGCTTCGTCGGTGGCCTCCACGTGAATCACGAACAGATCCAGACCGTCGGCCAATGCTTCAAGGGCTGCGTCGCGTTTGCCCTCGTAGTTGGTGTCGTACCAGCCTGTGGCACCTTCGACATCTACGATCTTCATACCCGTGAGCACGGCGAGACCTCTTATGAGATCGACGGCGGTGACGAGCCCGGCGTCAACACCGAACTTCGTGGCGAAGTCCGGCAGCGCAGGCTGGGGACCTTGCCCCCACAACCAAATCTGGTTGGCTTCCACCTCGGGATGGGACGCCAGCACCTCACGCGATGCCCGCTGAAGCGAAACAACCTGGTCGGCGGCCGAACCGGATGGGAGTGGAGCTCGTCGGCCGGTGAAGTCGTGTGGGGGGACACAATCAGTCTGCTGCCATGAAAGCGGAGCCACCATGGAATGGCGATATTGCACGCCGGCGTGGAACTCCACGGTGCCGTCATCGCCCCACTCGCCCCCGGTGCCCAGCTCACGCTGCAGATCCGCCAACACTTCGGTGGCAGCATCAATATCGGGATGCCCGCCCGCAAAGTCGACCATCACGCCTTCATCATCGACGGTGACCAGATTGCATCGAAACGCAATCCGATCCGGAGGTAGGCGCAAACCGAGCGCGGCAGCTTCGATAGGCGCGCGTCCGGTGTGATATTTCGACGGGTCGAAACCCAGAATTGCCAGATTTCCGATGTCGCTCCCCGGGGCCATGCCCTCGGGAATCACCGCGGCGCTCCCGACGACCGAACGCCGTGCAAGCGAATCGAGCACCGGCGTATTGGCCGCCTCGAGGGGAGTCAATCCGTCAAGATCCGGATGCGGTTCATCGGCGCAACCATCGGGAACACAAACCACGTATTTCACGGTCGACATGGTGGCATGTGCCCAGCCCGTTCGAAACGCCCAAGCGGATCCTTCATATTGCGTTCACGTGCCGACATCTCAGACGCCGCGCATCGAATCAACGAAGTCCTCGACGGTGGCCAAGTCGTTGGGCAGGGACTCGCAGCGCTCCGGCCTGTCGAAGAGATCAGCCAGATGGGGAGGTAGATGCGCGTCGACACCGGTGGCCTTGGCCACCGCGTCGGGGAATTTGGCCGGGTGGGCGGTCGACAGAGTGACGACAACTTCTCCCGGTTCGCGCAGCGCTCTGGCAACGCCAATCCCTACCGCGGTGTGGGGGTCGACGAGTAGCCCGTGATTTTCGTGAACATCTCTCATGATCTCGAGCGTGCGAGGGTCGGAGATTCGGTCACCGGTGAATTCCTCTCGCAACCTCCGATGCTGATCCTCGGTGAGCGATGCCTTGCCGGTGGTGCGGAACTCGGCGAGAAGCTCCGCGGTGGCCGGGCCGTTTCCGTCGAGGATCTCGACGATCAACCGTTCAAGGTTCGACGAGATCTGAATGTCCATGCTTGGAGACAGCGTTGGCACCACTTCCGACGCCACCATTTGGCCGGTCTCGAGCAGTCGACTGAGGATGTCGTTGGAGTTGGACGCCACCATGAAACGTTCGACGGGAAGACCCATCTTGGAAGCCACATGACCGGCGAACACGTTGCCGAAATTGCCGGTTGGCACACAGAACGTGGTGGGTGTGGAACGACGGCCGAGTCGTTGAGCCGCCCACACGTAGTAGACGATCTGGGCCATCACCCTCGCCCAGTTGATCGAGTTGAC
>CAZHMP010000275.1:0-1977 GCA_964533595.1 uncultured Acidimicrobiales bacterium
TCCGGGTCCACAGGGGCCGTGGGCCCACATGGGCGCTTCAGCCTGCCACGAGTGATGCTCCAAGCCGACGCGGCGCCGGCTACAAGTGGGGGACCATGCTGGCGGCTCTCACCGCCGGGCCCGACCGAGACCGCACCAATCCAATCGTCGACTTGATGCGATCTGTGGGACTGATCCGGCACCGCGTTCCGCGCGCGGTGGTCGGCAAGAAGGCCTATGTCCGATGGTGGCAACGAATTCGGGCCATCGCCGCGCTCGGTGTGATCGTCCTGGCACTCGGCGTTGCACTCGCGGCAGGAATCGGCGTGATCATCCTCGGTGCCGGCTTCCTTCTGGAGCAGGCCATCGCCTGATCGACCGATCGATCAGCGTCCGAACAATCCCCGACGGGGTTCGCTCGTCAACTGGCGATCCAATTCGGCAAGACTTGGATCGAGGGCTCCAAACTCGGGAGTCGCCAACGACGACGCCGATTCTTCAGATGGAATCTCGACCTTGAACATTCTCTTCACTTCGAACTCGATCGGCTCCAACCGGTACAGCTTGACCTCGACTGATCCTTCCTCATTGCAGACACCCTCCAGATAAGCCGCCGCTCGCTCAAGGTCCTTGAATTCGCTGTAATTGGGCAGGTTGGTGGCACCACGCTGAATGACGATGTACGACACTGAATCACCTCGCGATCACTCTTGTGTCCCGATCGGACCTGCCGGACCACGACTTGAGCAAGAACGTAGTTTCGTCACAACCGGCCGGGCCGTTTGAACTACTAAAGTCCCGCTGATGAGCCCAGACGTTGCCTCCGCGGGTGAACGGCGTCGGTTGGTCGGCCTGGCCGGCCACACCGGCAACGTAACGTTGGCTCGCCGGCACCTCAGAGATCCCTCCGATCAGGTGCGGGTCACAGCGCTTCGCTCCCTCGAGCGTCTCGGCGACCTGAGCGGAACCGAAGTCGAGGCCGCACTCAACGATGTAGCCGCCTCGGTGCGTATCGCCGGACTTGAGATTGCGGCTACCCGCAGCCAGCCACCGATCCTCGATTGTCTGAGCGACCCTGACCCGGCGGTGGCAGAGGTTGCAGCGTGGGCGTTGGGTGAGAGAGTTCCCGCAGACGAGGGAGCCGTTGCAAAGCTGGCTGCCTCCGCCACCGAACACTCCGATCCCCTCGTGCGAGAGTCGGCGGTGGCTGCCCTGGGAGCAATCGGCGACGAACTCGGATTGCCGGCCATTCTTGCTGCCACCCACGACAAGCCGGCTGTGCGCCGTCGCGCGGTAATCTCGCTGAGCTCATTCGAAGGCCAAGAAGTCGACGAAGCATGGCGTCGTGCCCGAACCGATCACGACCGACAGGTTCGAGAAGCTGCCGAAGAGCTGCTCGGCCCGGAGTGACCTACTTCGACCACTGAGACATGAACAGCTGCTGGCCGGCTTGGAAGGACTCGATACACGAGCCTGCCCCCAACACGACCGTCTCCAATGGCGCATCAACAAGACGTACGGGCACCGCGGTCTCGTTGGCCAGTCTGATATCCAGTCCACGCAACATTCCGCCACCTCCAACGAGGTTGATGCCTTCCACAATGAGATCCTGTGCGAGATCCGGAGGTGCTTGCGCAATGCAGCTCACCACAGAGTCGACCATCGCGGATACCGGTTCGGAAATCGCCGTGCGGATCTCCTCCGGTGTGAGGACGACAGTCTTGGGCAGCCCGCTCATCAACTCACGACCGCGAACCTCAGCCGACATTTCACCTTCCGTGGCGGCGGCCGAACCGATCACAATCTTTATTTCTTCGGCGGTGCGCTCCCCGATCGCGATCCCCCACTCCCGACGAACGTACGCCTGAATGGCCGCGTCGATGTCGAATGATCCGACTCTCACCGCCTCGAGCGCCACGACTCCGCCCAGCGAGATGAGCGCTGTCTCACTCGTGCCACCACCGATGTCGACGACCATGTTCCCGATCGGTTCGCTGA
>CAZHMP010000276.1:0-1967 GCA_964533595.1 uncultured Acidimicrobiales bacterium
CCTCGCCGAGAGCAACCGCTTGCCACTCATCGATGTCGTCGTAGCCGTAGGCCACACTGTGGACCACAGGCACCTGAGTGGCGCCGCTCATCAGCGACGACTCCTCGGCGCCCCACACCGCGACAGTGGCCGGGTCGGGGGAATTCTCAGCGGACTTTGCGTCGATGTCTGTCACTTCATGGCTCCAGTCGAGGTTGTTGGCGAGGTGGCGAAGTTGATCATGGCGTGACGGAGCACGTTGTGGACGTCAACGAGATCGTCGATCTCGACCCACTCGTCGATGCTGTGTATGCCATGGCCTCCGGGGCCGATCACGATGGCGGGTATTCCGAGCTCGGAGAACAGTGCGGCGTCGGTCCAGAATGGGGCTCCCACGATCTCGGGTGTGCGCCCTGCCGCTTTCAACCCCGCCTCCGCGGTGCGAACGATCGGGCTGTCGGTGTCGGTGGAGAAGGGAGGCCTCTGGATCAGCCATTCGTGTTGACACGAAACTCCGTCGGCGGTCCGTGCGGTGACCGCGTCGACGACCGTAGCCATGTCGGCGAGGTCGTGGCCGGGGACAGTGCGTATTTCCACGGCGGCCGTGCACCGGTCGGGCACGGTGAACAACTCGGTGCCACCTTCAATCCGAGTGACCTGTATCGCCGGCGATCCGAACAGCGGGTTGGTGGCACGATCCGACAGTGAGGACTCGAGCTGGGCCAGGTCGCTCACCATTCGGACAGCTGAATCGATGGCATTGACTCCATCTTCGCGATGGCCGGTGTGCGCCGCCCGGCCCCCATATTCGACCTCGAGAATTCCGAAGCCGCGGTGCCCGGAAACGATTCTCAAATCGGTCGGCTCGATCACGATGACGGCATCGGGTCGCCACTCGCGCAGAAGGTGCGATGTGCCGATGCTGTCGGCCTCTTCGTCGCACACCGCTGCGATCACGATGTCACCGGGGAGTTCAGCGGGGTCTATCGAAGCCAACGCCAGCAGCGCCGCCGCGAGCCCGCCTTTGGTGTCGAGAACCCCGCGACCGTAAACCCGATCGGCGGTGACCTTCACCGCAAACGCCTCCGGGGCACCGCCGACAGTGTCGAGATGCACGTTGATCATCAAGGTGGGTCCGGCTCCCCCGTCGACCACACCGATGACGTTCGGACGGTCGGGCGCCGGCCACTCCACTTCCACCTGCCAGCCTTGTTGGACCATCCAAGTGCGAACAAACTCACCGACCTCGGCCTCGCCGCAACCACCGGGGTCGAGGGTCGTGTTGACGGAGTTGATTTCACCCAACGCGACCGTGAGATCGACCAGGTCTTGGCGGATATGCGATTCGTAAGTCATGGGGAGAGCTCACGATATGGGCACTTTGGCACCGTGTCTGCGTCGGAACCGGGGCCCAACAACCTTTATCCATCCCGGCGTGGCAAGATCTGACGCGGCCGAGGAAGCAAGGGGCACACGATGGGAAGAACACACGGCACAATCGCGAGCCGACCCGGTAGGGCCGTCGCATCGCTGTTGGCGATCGCGGCAGTCACCGCAATGCTGTCGGCAACCGTCGCAGTTCTGCCCGCTGCAGGCGCCGCACCTGCCCCCTCGAAACGGTGCGGGCGCATCGCATGGTCTGGTTCTGACGGCACCTCACTTCAGATCTGGACAGCCACAGCCGGCGGCACGAATCGCAAAGTGATCTCCAACATCGGACCCGGGGCTCCGACCACCAACGACAATGCCAGGTGGTCACCCGATGGAACGAAATTGGCTTGGCAGGGATCAGACGGCGCCACCAACCAGATCTGGGTGGCCGATGCCGACGGAACCAACCGCGTCGCCATCTCGAGTGTGGGCGGCGCACTCACGCTCAACAGTGATCCTGAATGGGCGCCCGACGGCAGCCGCATCGCTTGGACCGGCAAGAACGCACTCGGCCAGCTGATCTGGACAGCCGACCCCGACGGAAACAACCGATCGCT
>CAZHMP010000277.1:0-1955 GCA_964533595.1 uncultured Acidimicrobiales bacterium
TGGGACTGGGGCGACGTGCGCCTCGTGACCACCCTGATTCTTTTTCTCATAATGGTGGGTTATCTCGCGGTCCGCTCGCTCGACGGTGATCCGGCAGGCATTGCCACGCGAGCTGCCGTGATCGGCATCATCGGTGCGGTCAACATGCCGGTTGTCAACCGCTCTGTCACGTGGTGGTCGAGTCGTCGCACGCTTCACCAGAAATCGAGCCTCACCGATGGGAATCTCGAGGGCCTCACGCTGTTCACGATGATGTTCGGTCTCGTGGTGTTCAGCATCATCATGGTGTGGATGCTGATTCACCGCTTCCGAATATCGTGGCTCGAACGCCAAGCTAGCGAGGGAGACCTCTCGGAGGCTCTCGTGGCGAGGCGAGCCGAGGCCGACATTGGTTTCGATGCCGACGGGAGGGCCTCGAAATGACTCATCTCGGATACCTATTGGTTGGTTGGGGAGTGTCACTTGGCGCGGTCGGGCTGTATTCGCTCAGCTTGATCCAACGCGGGCGATCGTTGGCTCGACGCGTGCCGGCCGAGCGCCGTCGCTGGATGACCACGGAGGTCGATTCCCAATGACGACAGATGGCGAGTCTCGAGATGACCTGACACCCCGGGCACCACGTCCGGTTCGTACCCGACGCCGCCGGATTGTGCCGCTGGTGATTGCGTTGGGTGCTGCCGCCGCGGTGGCGGTGTTGGTTGTCAATTTGTTGAACGGATCGCTGTTCTTCTATGACGCCAATGAAGCCGTGGCCAGAAGAGCCGACTTGGGCACAGATCGGTTCACGCTCCTCGGATCGCCGATTGAGGGGACGATTGCGGAGGGCTTCCAAGAAGATGAAACGGTGGTTGCGTTCTCGGTGGCCTTCGACGGCGTCAACGTCGACGTAGTCCATTTTGGCGATCCGCCCGACCTGTTCAAAGCCGGCGTGCCGGTGGTTCTGGATGGTGCCTGGGTACACGACTCGGCATCGGTGGATGGCTTCACCGGCCGTGAGACCGATGGGTGGCACTTCGCCTCCGACCGAATGCGCATCAAGCACGACAACGACTACAAGAACCAGGACGGCTACGACGATCGGGTTGACAAGGCCACGCAGGAGGGCCAGATCCTGGGCATCTCCGATGCGAGCAGCGGATGAGTAATTCCATCTTGGGGTCGGCTGCGGTTGCCCTTGGTTTGGCCGCGTCCATAACGGGCATGGTGGTTGTGTCAATGGGTTTGGCCAACCATCGCCGTAGCTGGAAGCGGGAAACCCAATGGTTGGTGGCGGTGATGGCGATTGCCGCGTTCGCCGCAGTTGTCGTCATGGAGCGGGCGCTCATCACCAGAGATTTCACCGTCGCCTACGTTGCCGAAAACGGGTCATCGAAGACGCCGGCTCTGTTCAATTTTGCAACGATGTGGGCGGCGCTCGAGGGCTCGATTCTCTTGTGGACCCTGATACTCACTGGCTATGTGGTTGCGGTGCTGGTGAAGTTCCGCGATCGTCATGATGATCCGATGGTCGGCTGGGCGATGCTCACCCTCTTCGTGGTGACAACATTCTTCTTTGCGCTGATGCTCGGGCCGGCCAACCCGTTCAAGACGTTCTCGCCGCCTATTGGTTACGACGGCCGCGGGCCCAACCCACTGCTGCAGAACCACGTGTTGATGGCGTTCCATCCGCCGGTGCTGTATCTCGGCTACGTGGGTTTCACCGTGCCGTTCGCGTTTGCCATCAGCGCGCTCGTCACCGGCCGCGTGGGGGAGGGCTGGCTGCTGGCAACCCGTCGATGGACCGTGGTGGCGTGGGGGTTCTTGAGCCTTGGCATCATCCTCGGGGCGTGGTGGAGCTACGAGACTCTGGGATGGGGTGGCTATTGGGCGTGGGATCCGGTGGAGAACGCTTCGTTTCTTCCGTGGCTCACCGGCACCGCGTTCATCCACTCGGTGATGGTCCAAGAACGACGCGG
>CAZHMP010000278.1:0-1949 GCA_964533595.1 uncultured Acidimicrobiales bacterium
CTGAGGTGATCGTGGCCAAACACCGCAACGGGCCCACGGGCACCATCCAGTTGGGCTTCGTTCCCCGGTTCACTTCATTCCGCAATCTCACCAGGCGCGCCGAGATCTGAGCGTCGGCGGCGATGAATCACGTTGTCAGGGCTGGCGTGGGTTTGCTGCTCGGTTTTGTGGTGGCTCTTGTCATCGGCCGAATTGTGATCGACAATCCGTCGCCGGTGGTGTCCAAAGGCACGCTCGTTGAGAATCCGTTTCCCGCGGTCGACCACGATCCGGCGGCAGCGGCGAATCTGATCGACGCGTGGTCGACATGGAGGTCGGCAACCTTCATCGTGGATGGCACCTGGTCACGATCACTTGATTCAGGGGGTCAGCCATTGACCGGACCGGTCCACATTGTTCAGAGACCACCTCGCAGGGTCGTCCAGCGGCTTGGCTCCACCGTGGAACTGTTCGATGATTCGGTGGCATCGTGTGAACCGACGGGCGACGGTGCCGACCCGGTTGCTCCGTGTGTGGCGGGAGAGTCGAACATCACGTATCAGCAACGGGTGGAATCGGAATTGGCCCTGGTGCGTGGTTATGTGACCGGTGATACTCGTCTCTACGACGTGGGTCCCGGCTTGATCAGCGGTTGCTACCGCGCCGAATTGATCGCGGTTGCCTTGGGTTCGCCGTGGGGACGTTGGGCGGAGTTCTGTTTCGACCCGGCGACCGGGGCACTGGTGTCGAGCAGAATTCGTCGACAGTCAGCTATCGACCTGGAGATCGACAAGGTCACCTCGACCGTGGTCGTCGACTCCGACTTTCCTGCCGGGTAAATCGGGCCATCGACCAGAGTTGGTGGAGAGGGGGCGGAGGCTGAATAAGTGCGCCAGCACCCTGGAAAAGCGCTGGTGGCGATGCGTTGGAGGGAGTATCCAACCCCCACCCTTCCTCTCTGTGGCCAGCGGGGGCGATACCGCCGACCAGTTCCTCTATCGGCGCGACGGTCGCTGTCGTTGAGAACTATGTGACTGAATCTTGGTTAATTCGACCGGAAAATGTCGAAAGCCCCGCAACCATGTGCGGGGCTTGGGTTGAGATCGGGCGGTAGCCGGATGAGTGCGCCAGCACCCTGGAAAAGCGCTGGTGGCGATGCGTTGGAGGGAGTATCTGACTTCCGCCCGATCTCGTGGCTTCAGGGGGCGAATCCTTCAGCCACTATGACTATCGGGCGCCGGGGGCTCGAGATTAGAAACGACTGTCACAATAGTCCGTTTGGCCCGGGTGTGTGATGGCAATGGTAAGCGGCGAGACTGATCCTGCACTCGATCTCGGAGGTTTGTGGTGTTTCTCGGTGAAGATCTTCTGGTGTGGTTGGTGTTGGCAATCGGTGGTTCGATGGCGGCCGGAAACCTGATGGCAATTGTGCGACCACCCGAGAAGAAGATCGCCGACGATGATCTCGACAAGGCACCGTTGATCAGGAGCTTGGTGTTCGTGGTCGTGGGCCTGGTGGCATCTATTTGGGCGATCGCCAGTTTGGTGAGCGGCTGAGCTGGTGAGCGGCTGAGCTGGTCAGCTTCCCCATCGGGGGGGTTGTTTGGATCCAAAGGCCCTGGCCGCTTCTCTGTAATCTGACTCGGTCATCATCTGATCGAGTCGGCGACCGGCGTCGTTGACCGAATCGGCTGGGTTGAGGTTGATGGTGTCGATGGCGAGTTGGCGCTTTGTGGTCCTGAGTGAGTGCGGGCTCACGTCTTTAACCACCGTGTCGGCGTAGTTGAGCGCATGGTCGATCACCGTGCCGTGCGGCTTCACGTAGTTGACCAGGCCCAATCGCAGAGCCTCGTCAGCGTCGAATTTGCGGCTCGAGAGCAGCAGATCGTTGGCGTTGCCGAGGCCTATCAAACGCGGCAATAGCCACGACAGGCCATATTCGGCAGGCAGATTGAGCTTGCCGTGGGCGG
>CAZHMP010000279.1:0-1948 GCA_964533595.1 uncultured Acidimicrobiales bacterium
TCGTCTTCCAGGCATTCAATCTCGTTCCGACACTGTCGGCGCTGGAGAACATCACATTGCCGATGGATCTTGCCGGGATCGAACCCGACGGCGACTGGCTCAAAACGGTGATCAGCACAGTCGGACTAACCGACCGAATCGGGCACCGTCCGAACGAACTCTCTGGTGGACAGCAGCAGCGAGTCGCGGTGGCAAGGGCTCTCGCCGGTCGACCAGAACTGATCTTTGCGGATGAGCCGACCGGGAACCTTGACTCCACGACCGGAGGCGAGATACTCGATTTCATGCGCCGAGCGGTGAGAGAAATGGCGCAAACGATCGTGATGGTCACCCACGACCCGATCGCCGCGTCGTACGCCGACCGTGTGGTCTTCCTGGCCGATGGACGCATCGTCGACGATTTGGCCGAGCCAACCCCTGACTCCGTGCTCGAAGCGATGAAGAATTTGGGAAACTGACATGCTCAAGTTGACTCTTCGCAATCTCGCGGCCAACAAGGCGAGGTTCGCCATGACCGCCTTCGCCGTGGTACTCGGTGTTGGTTTCGTGGTCGCGAGCTTTGTCCTGAGTGACGGCCTACGTTCCACATTTGGAGATCTCTCGGATGAGATCACCCAGGGAACCGATCTCGAGGTGCGCGCCGTCAGCGATTTCGGCGATCCAGTGCCTCTCGATGAGTCTCTCGTGGCTCAGATCTCCGCCATCGAAGGAGTGCGGTCTGCGTCCGGTTTTGTGGCCGGCGACGACAACGCCATGCAACCGATCAAGCCGGATGGCACAACGATTGACTCGGTCGGGCCGCCACAGCTCACGTTCTCCTGGGTGGATGATCCTGCACTCGTATCAATCACCATCGTCAATGGCACCGCTCCCGATGAGCCAGGCGAGTTCGCGATGGACATTGACGGGGCAGCGTCGAACGGCTTCGAGGTCGGGGGCAGCTACGACCTCATAACTCCGCTCGGTGTGGTCGAGGACGCCACCCTTACCGCCACCACCAGTTTTGGATCGAACAACGACACGTTGGGCGCGGTGCTGATGCACGTCAGCCTGGGCGAAGCCCAGCGGATATTTTCAGAGACGGGTTCGGTCGACGACATAGCCATTGCCCTCGACGATGGTGCAGACATCGCCACCGTGAGAGCGGAAATATCTCTGATCGTTCCCGACTCGGGCGTGGAGATCGTTGATCAGGCGACCCTCAACGCGGAACAGAAGTCTGATTTCAACCAGGGCATCAACATCATCGGAAACGCCCTGCTCGGCTTCGCGATCGTGTCTCTGTTCGTGTCGATCTTCATCATCTACAACACATTCTCCATCGTGCTCGGCCAACGAGTTCGCGAGATGGGGCTATTGCGCGCCATCGGCGCAGACGGGCGCCAGATTCGGCGCACCGTCCTGGGTGAGGCGTTGGTCGTCGGTCTCGTTTCATCTCTGGTTGGTTTGGCAGCCGGCGTTGGCATAGCCGAGGGAATCACTGCCCTGTTCGACGCGCTCGGCGCCAGCCTTCCGAACGCACCCATCATCGTTGCGTTCCGCACCGTCGCACTTGCCCTCACACTCGGTGTGGGGGTTACCTTGGTGTCGGCTCTGGCCCCCGCACGCACCGCCGCCGGTATTTCGCCGATGGCAGCGATTCGCGATGGTGCATCCATCGGGCACCACAACTCCCGGCGGAGGCTCATGGCAGGCGGCGCCGTCGCCACTCTCGGGGTGGTGCTCGGAGTCTTCGGAATCATCAACCCACCGGATGGCACGCTGAATCTCATTGTGCTTCTCGCAGCATCGGCGTTGGCGGTATTCATGGGCGTCACGCTCATTAGTCCGGTGGTCGCCAGGCCCGCATCTCGGACTCTCGGGTGGCCGGTCGCCCGTCTCATGGGCACTCCGGGCCGACTCGCCCGCGAGAATGCCTCGCGAAACCCCCGCCGCACCGCCACAACGG
>CAZHMP010000280.1:0-1926 GCA_964533595.1 uncultured Acidimicrobiales bacterium
AGGATCTCTTCCCCGGCATCATCACCGTGACCGACCACCAATACGTCGAAGGCGGCCACTACCTCACCCTCACCCCAACAGCCGAGAGCCTCAAGGATGATCGGGTGGTCTTCGAAACCGACGGCCAAGTGGTCACCAGTTTCCGTGCGGGCAAAGTCCCGCAGGTCGAGTCGGTCGAGGGGTGTGTCTGAACCGCAGTCTTCCGCGGGCGACGATTCAGGCTTTGACCGCCGCCTCAAGCGTCGATATTTCGATGGCTGAACCGAGGATGATCAGCACGTGCCCGGTCTCCAGTATCGATTCCGGCGGTGGGTTCGGCGTGTAGTGCGCGGCCGGATTGCGAATGGCCACCAGCAGGGGCCGCTCCCGAAGCGACGCGAACACCTCGCCCGCGGTTCTACCGGCGGCCTTCGAACCCGACGCAATGGTCAGTTCCTGAATCGTCACATCGTGTGACTCGTCGTGAAGAACCTCGTCCATGAACTCGGCCACGTTGGGGTGCATCGCGATCGCCCCCATGCGGGAACCACCGATCTCATGGGGGTTGACCACGCGATCGGCACCGGCTCGGCGAAACTTCGACTCGTCTGCCTGGTGGGTGGTTCGCACCACTATGAACAGATCGGGGCGCATGGCCCGGGCGGTGAGAGTGACATAGATGTTGTCGGCGTCGGCGTTGAGCGCGGCGATCAGTGTGTGGGCACGGTCGATTCCTGCGCGGTGGAGCGCTTCTTCATCGGTGGCCTCGCCGACAACCACCGGCACCCCGAGATCTTCTGCGGGTTCGCGGTCGATCACGACCACCTCGGAGTGGTGCCGCTGGGCGTATTCCACGATTGCCGTGCCCACCCGACCTGCCCCGGCGACGATCACGTGGTCGGTCATGTGGTCGATCATTCGTTGCTCCTTGCGTTGACGGCGGTCATCGGTGAGGCTCCCTTCGAGGAAGGCCTCCACGATCATGCCGACCGTGTAGAGCACCCCACCGGTTCCGAAGAACACCAGGAAGAGTGTGAAGATTCGGTAGGCGCGGTCGATCTCGCTCTCGGGACCGGTCTCATCGAAACCGACGGTGGTGACCGTGATACCGGTCTGGTAAATCGAATCGAACAGCCCGAGCCCCAGGATGCGGTAGCCGATCACCCCGACGAGGAGGATCAGCGCTATCACGCTTGCGCCGAATCTGACTCGGCTCCACGGGTCGGTTCCGCTCCTCCGACGGGCCGACCTGATTCCTGCGGTGGCTGCCGGTCGACGCACAATCCGTCTTGGGAGCGCGGTCTTCAGTCGCACTTGAGCCACTCCTCGCGACTCATCGTGTAGAGCCGCCCCTCGAGTTCGCCCCTCTTGTCGGTCGCCGGAATTGCCACAGTGCGGGCGAACCGCATACCGATGCGTTCGGCGACGCGAGACGAGGATGCGTTGCCGCTTTGGGGAACAGAGGTGATCTCATCGAGCCCCAATGTGGTGAATCCTTCCCGAAGCGCGGCGCGGGCACCTTCGGTGGCGAGTCCTTTCCCCCAATGGTCGGGATCCAAGCGCCAACCGACCTCGACAGCGGGGAGAATCTCGGGCAGGAACATCGGAACCGACAGGCCCAGGTATCCGACCACCTCGTTGGTTTGCTTCTCGATGGCGATCCAGCAACCGAAGCCGCATTCGTGCCACTCCCCGATCATGGTGTTGATGAATGACTCGGTTTCATCTCGGGTGAAACCTCGGCCGTAGGGGTAGCGCCACACCTCGGGCTTGGCAAACACCGCTGCAAGTTGGTCGAGGTCGGACTCGCGGAACCTCCGTAGCCGCAGGCGGGGTGTGGTCACATCACCGATTGGGCTCGCGATGTGCGGCGGGCGGAATCCGGTCACTAGCAGACACTAACCCTGATTGGGCACGCGTCACGGCTGCTGGCATGCTCTGGCCCAT
>CAZHMP010000281.1:0-1925 GCA_964533595.1 uncultured Acidimicrobiales bacterium
GAAGCGCAGTCGTGCCGCTGACCGTGCCGACGATCGGATCGAATGTTGTCCCGGTGTCGCCGCTGGAGAAATGACCTGACATCCGGGTCTCATACGAACCTGGATAGCCGTCAAAATCTTTGATACGCGCGTCCGCCGGCACCACACATCTGAAGATGACATCGCGTGGGACCTGATAGTCATCGATGCTGCTCACCTTGAGCGTGGTGTGAGATCCGAATTGGCCATCGCCCAGGCCGAATCCTGGCGGTACCGGGCCGGTGAGGCCGGTGGGATCGATACTCGGGGGTAGTAGCGGCACGACAGCAATGGTGGACGTTGTGGTGGTAGCAACGGTCGTGGTGGTTGGAGTCGTAGTCGACGAAGTCGACGGTGGCATTGACGTAGTCGTTGTTGTTGGCGGCGCAGTTGTGGTGGTAGCCGCCTGCGTGGTCGTTGGCGGCGCAGTTGTGGTGGTAGCTGCCTGCGTGGTTGTGGTGGTGGCCAGTGATGGAATCTTGAAGCCGCTGCTGGCGCAAAGCGGAGCCAGCACCAGGCGATCGGTACACGCCCAGACGTTGTACGCGCCCGGACCATCAGCCGGAACAACGAGCGAGCCGGTGATGCCCCCATTCGGATCAGCCGTGCAAGCGGCCACGACTGCGGTCTTCTTGCCAGGCGCGGGAGCCGATGCCGGTAGGAAGTAGAGCGTGCAGAGCGCGCTACCCGGAAAACCGGAACCAAACATCGCCACGGAGTCACCTGGTTGTCCACTCGACGGCAAGATCTGATCGATCGACGGCCCGGCTGCGGCCGAGCTCGCTGGATGACTCAGCACCGTCGCAGCCAGGGCCACAGCCACGAAAATCCACACGTAGCGACGCTGGCGATTCACAAACGCTCCCCATCTCGACGAGAACCCACCAGCACCGTAACTCGGCCGAGGCCGGGGTTCAGTACCCGGTCGATCCGGCCTTCGTCTTGGCAATCAGCGGAAGTCGTCGTTGGCGCGGCGCCGAATCCGCGACCATCGTCCAGCCGAGGACGTGGCCCAGGAGGGGCGGCTTCAACCGGTCAACGCACCGCCTCCTGCACAAGACGAGCCGACAGGCCTCCGCGCCCATGAAAGCGACGCAGTCATGACCACACTCTCTCGCTGTGGGCACCCAGCCGACTTGGCTGTGCATCAGCGTTGAGCACTACCATCCGAACGTGGCGAGAGGACGCAGGCGCAGCATTCTGGCGGCAGCCACTTTCAGCGTGATTCTGATCGGATGGTGGGCGATCATGCCGCCGCTTGTGTCGGCACAGGGGGGAGTGTCGGGTCACTACGAAGATGGGGGGCACACTCTCGACTACAGCCTCTCGGGCGTCGAGACCGATTCCGAAAATGAGCCGTTCCAACACTCCGGAACTGTTGTGGCCGGCCAAGTCACGCTCACCGGGACCGCAACGTTCACCATCGGTGAGGGGGGCGTCACCAACCTGTCGATGAGCGCTTCGCTTCAGGCGGGCGGCGAATCGGCGTCTGATTCGTGGCCTCCCGACGGCGTTGATGGTCGCGTGAGCGGCGTCACGATCGAGTTCCCGTTTTCGCTTAGCATTCATATCCCGCCGCCGCCCAAAGACGATGAGAGCTTCTTTCCCACAACAACTCTTGAGGGAGCGCCGCCAGCGCCCTACACAACGCTTTCATTCCACGTCGGCTCAAGGAACTGCAACGACTTCGGTGTGTGCGATGGGGTCTCAGCCAGCGGATCGTTCGCAGTGTTCGCCCTGCCATCCAAGGGCCCGACCGTCGACTGGATCGCCGTCGCCGGAGCGTTGGGATCAGCCGCTGCCGCTGCCGCTGCCATCGCCGGTCTGGTGGGTCTCGGCGGCGGCTGCGACGACGCCGACGGCGGCGGCGATCCGCAGGTGCCGCACGCACTCCGAATCGCGATGCG
>CAZHMP010000282.1:0-1924 GCA_964533595.1 uncultured Acidimicrobiales bacterium
GTTCGTCGGTGCTCTCGTCGTATGAATGCATGTCGGACATGCCGCAACCATCCGTCGGGATCGTGTTCAGCTGTCTGCCTGAGCGGACTCGAGCGCCTCCGCCACTGCATCCAGAAGGTGCGAAGCGGTCATCGGCTGAGGGATCACGATGCAACCGACAAAATCATCGGGATACCGATCGACACGCGGGCCGGGCACTTCGACGACCAACGGAAGATCCGGGAACCGCTCGCGGATCCCGAGCAGCACCTCACGATTCCGTGGTTCGGAATGACGCAGGGAGTGCACGACCGCATCGGCTTCAAGACACGCCGAACACCCGGATCCGGCTACCAAACTGCACCGGTTACCTGCCTCGGGACCATCGCAGGATGCCGTCTGGTAGCCAGCATCTCCGAGAATGCGGGCCAGAGATTCCTGCTGGGCCCAGTCGCCCGCTTCGATCAACACGCGTTGGCCAACGGTGCCGTCGAAGTGCGGTGGTTTGATCGTGCGATTCATGCTCACTTCTCCTGTGAGGTCTTGCACCAGCGACACTAGTCTCACCGGGTGCCGAACGAACCGACATCTCGCCAGATGGTGCGCACCGTTGGTCTCCCCCGTGAACACGGCGGTTGGAGCCTCACCCTCGAACCCGCCATCTTGGGGATGCTCGTGGCCTGGTCTGGATCCGCGCTCGCACTGTCGATAGCGGCATTGTTCATGTTCACCGCGCGCACTCCACTGAAGTACGCGCTGGTCGACCGCACCAGGGGTCGACACCTTCGCCGCACAGAGATTGCAGAGCGACTCGCCGCCGTCGAGATGGCGATCATCGCAGGCCTTGTCCTCGTCACCGCGGTCATCGCCCGCGGCCCGTTCTGGTGGCCATATCTAGCTGCATCGCCTCTGCTCGCGACCGGGCTCTGGTACGACATCCGCAGCAGAAGTCGGCGTCTGGTCCCCGAATTGGCCGGGTCCATCGGCATTGCCTCCACAGCGGCCGCGATTGTCGTTGCCGGCGGTGGCTCAACCACACTCGCAATATCGATGTGGCTCGTAGCCGGTGCGCGCTCGGTGGCTTCCGTGGTGTTCGTCAGACAGCAGATCGATCGAGCCCGACAACACGAATTCACTGTCTGGCACAGCGATGTCGCCCAGGTGTTCGCCACCGCTTCGGTCTTGGTCGGCATGGTTGCGGCTGATGTTCCGGCAGCGGGGGTCGTGGCGATGGCGGTGGCAACGATATTCCAGATCATCGCGGTGAGGCGGCCTGTGCCAAGCATCGCGATCATCGGGGCGCAGCAGATGGCTGTGGGTCTCGGCATAGTGTTCACCACGGCCCTCGGTGTCCTTGCTCCGTGACGGTCCCCTCAGAGCCGCTAACCCCATACTCAATTCAGCCGATGGGGTCTAGTGCTCCCGACTGAGAACCGACAAGCGCGAAACTCTCCGACCGTGACCGACACGCCCGATTTGATCAAGAAGGCAATTGGGCGGCCGTCCGACTGGATGCTTCGCCGACCGAACTTCAAACCGGCGAGGCTCGGGGTTCACTGGGTCGGGCCGATCGTCTTGCTGTCTTCGCTGATCGTGTCGTGGCAGCCATTTCGCAACGCCGACGGATTCACCGCCCTCACCGGTTTCGCCCAATACGTTGGCGCGGTCTCGATCATGTTGATGGCTTGGAGCTTCATTCTGGCCATTCGGGCCAAGCCGCTTGAAATCCTTTTCGGCGGACTTGACCGCATGTACCGGGTTCACCGCTGGTGTGGATCACTGAGCGTTGCGTTCATGGTTCTCCATGTCTCCAATCAGGCTCGTCTCCGCGCTGGTGTGCCGGGAGCATCGGTGGCGACTGCCAACTTCGCCCGAAACCTCGCCACACTCGGCGAAGTGATGCTCTATGGATTGGTCGGCATCAGCCTCTTGCGCCTGATCCCGT
>CAZHMP010000283.1:0-1909 GCA_964533595.1 uncultured Acidimicrobiales bacterium
GGTTGGGTGGACCTGCTGCGGTCCACTCCCTACTTGGCATACGTCACCCGATCCATTCGGGATGGGGGAGAACTTGGCGGCCGTCTGTTCGACGAGCTGTTCGCGATTTCGCGAGACACCGACACGGCGATGCAGGAGGCAGGCGTTGCTCGCTCCACGGCCGACCCCGACATGCGCGTGCTGCTCCTGATGGCCCTCGACATGGGGATGCTGCTGCTTTCTGACCATGTGGAGCGAGCACTTGGCTCGCCGCTCACCGATCCAGAGACGGCTCAGCGCTGGGTCACCTCGGTGATCGAACTTCTTTCCAACGGTCTGCTGACCGCGCCCGACTCAACCGTCGAGGGACCCCCATGAACTTGGAGAACAGCGTCAACACGGCACCTGATGATGCGGCGAACCCGGTGATCGTTGCCTCGGGCCTCACGCGTGTCTACGGCACCGGGCCCACGGCGGTGACGGCGCTGCATTCGTTGGACCTGACCATAGAGCGAGGGCAGTTCGTGGTGTTACTGGGGCCGAGCGGGTCGGGCAAGACCACCCTGCTCAATCTGATCGGGGGGATCGATCATGCCACCGAGGGGTCGATCGTGGTCGATGGGATCGATGTCGGCGCGCTCGATCGAGATGCTCTCACGAGCTTCAGGCGCGAGCGGGTCAGTTTCGTGTTCCAGTTCTTCAATCTCATCCCGACTCTCACGGCAGTCGAGAATGTGGAGCTGATAGCAAATCTGACCGGCGCTGATACATCCGAGTCGACGGCCGCCCTGAGGGAGGTCGGCCTGGAGGCGGAAACCGACCGTTTCCCGAGCCAGCTCAGCGGCGGTCAGCAACAGCGGGTGGCGGTGGCTCGTGCTCTCGCAAAGTCCACCCCGGTCTTGCTCGCTGATGAGCCGACTGGCGCACTCGATCGGGCTTCCGGCGATGGCGTGCTGGCGCTCTTGCGGCGAGCCTGCGATGTTCACGGCCGTACGGTGGTGGTGGTCACTCACGATTCCACCGTGAGCGAGATTGCCGACCGCGTGGTCCATTTGGTCGACGGTCGGATCACATCCGATGAGATCAATGAGAATCCGGTCGATCCCGCACGCCGGAAGGCTCCGGCATGACTCCGACCGAGCAGGGCGAGCGCTCGGTTCGGTCAATTCTGCGTCGAAAGGTTCGCCGTGACCTGCGCCGTCGCCGCAGTCAGATAATCGCGGTGGCGGGAACGGTGTTCCTCGGGGTGGTTCTATTCACTTCCAACCTCGACGCATCGCACAACCTCGGGGCGTCGTATCAATCGTTCTACGACCGACTCGATACGGCAGACGCGTGGGCCACGGGCGGTGCCACCGACCAGATGGCCAACGAGTTCGCCAACACGCCCGGTGTCACTGCGGTGGACACTCGCATCAAGGTCGACCTCCCGGTGAAACTCGATGGCCGTCAACTGGTCGCCACGATGATCGGGGGTCCCACTGACGGCACGGTCGACGTCAATCGTCTCTGGATCGACAAGGGTCGTGACCTGCAGCCAGGAGACCCCAATGTGGTGGTGCTCGAGAAGCATGCAGCCGACCATTTCGGCCTTGGCCCCGGCGATTCAGTGTCGCTGTGGGACGGCTCGAAGTGGCGCAACGAGGAGATTGTGGGGGTAGCCGCATCGGGCGAGTATCTCTTCCCGGCTCGTAGCCACACGGAGGTATTCACAATTCCGGACGAGTTCGCGGTTGTGTTCGTTCCCGAGTCCCTGGCCCGCGAGATTTCGCCCGATGCTCCGCGCCAGGTGGTGGCGAGAGTGGCTGATCGTGGTCCTCAGTTGTCGGCAGCTCTTCTCGACCGCGCCAGCTCATCGGGTGCCACCGAGGTCTACGACCTGGCCGACCAGCCGTCGAACCTCGCGCTTCAATCCGACGTTCAGGGCTTC
>CAZHMP010000284.1:0-1908 GCA_964533595.1 uncultured Acidimicrobiales bacterium
GCCAGCGCCACCGGAGTGAGCATCATGCCAATCAGGACCAGAGCTCGCCGGAGCTGATGAGCTGACTCTTCGGGCGTGTGAGAGCCTTCTGCGAACAGAGAAGACGACGCCGATGTGGACACGGTAAAGAAGATCGAGCCGACCATCCATGTGACATAGAAGTAGGCCGACGCCGCGTCGCCGGCACGGCTGATCACGATCACCGGGAGCAAATACATGGGGAACTCACCGCCAAGATTTGCGAGATGGTGCCCGAGCGTCGACACGAAGGTCGACCGGATCTCGGCTCTGGTACCGGTGGTCCGAATCCTGAATTGGCGGCCGATCCTCGGAACCACGAACACCACAGCCGCCGTGATCGACAGAATCGAACCGAGCACCCACGATCCGACCAACCATCGTTCGTTGCCAAACGATGCCAGCCCCACCGGTATGACCAGCAGCAACTTGCCGATAGCGAACATGGAGTTCCGGGCCAGCATCCCGTCGGCGCGACGTTCGGCAACGAACATGTTGTCGATCAGCCCCGACATGACCCATGAGACGGTGCCCACTACGAACACGATCCTGGTCGGCCCGTTCATGACCGGCCCGAACGCGGTCACCACGTGGGGAAGCACAAGGGCCACCGCCGTGCCCGCCATCAACGCCGTACCGAAACCCAAGAGGAAAACGGCCGAGACATACCGCGTCCAAGTGTCTTCGGTGCGGCGTGACGACAGGTGTTGCACCAGCGAGGTGCCCAGCCCGAGATTGGAAACAAGAGCAGTCAAGTTCATGGCCGCGATCACAGCTGTGGCTCGGCCGACAACGGCGTCCTCGAACAGGCGAGCGGCCACCATCCAGTAGAGGTAGC
Source organism: uncultured Acidimicrobiales bacterium (assembly GCA_964533595.1). Taxonomy (GTDB): domain Bacteria; phylum Actinomycetota; class Acidimicrobiia; order Acidimicrobiales; family Aldehydirespiratoraceae; genus SZUA-87. Next base: position 857 of record CAZHMP010000284.1, read on the forward strand.
CGACACCGGCATTGATCACGCTGGTCGCAATCAGCAGAATGCTGTTCCGAATCAGCGAGTCTGATCTGAGTCGATGCAGCCAAGCCGACAACGACAGGCGGCCGACGGTGGGTCCCGTCTCGGGAAGGGTGGCGGTGATCACAGCTATTCGATCGGCGCATTGCCACGGCGAGTGAACGGGTCGACGAGCCCTGCTATGTGATGACCATGGTCATCGCTTACGCATGACGAGCGTCCAGAGGCGTAGTCCCAATGTCGCGTCTCTGTCGGTCCCGGGACCAATTACTTCAGCAGGGCGGAGACGGGCCGATTGATGAAAACAATGAGACCGGATTCACTCGACCTTCAACCTCAACGTCCGAGGCGAAGCAGCGACTCAGCGCGTCGAATCTTTGGCTCACTCACAGTGGCGGCAACCCTCATGGTGTTTGCATCTCCGGCACTGGCACAGGACAGCACCACCAGCACAACGGCACCCGACTCCACCACAGTCGACACGACCTCGGTGTCGCTTCCCCCGACATCTGCCTCCCCTGCCGACGTCGTATCGATCAGCGGCCTTGACTACCTCCAAGCCGGATTCGATCAGATTGACAGAGACCCTCTCCAGTACGACGCCATCGACCAGATTCGCCTCAATGATCAAAAGGGCGACCCGACAGTGACTCGGCTGAAAGACGGTCGCTGGGTGGTTCCATTCGAAGCAACCGGGTTTGGGACAAAGGTCCGTCTCACCGGCCAGGTAAACGAAATCAACCTCACCGTTCCGATTCCCGAAGGCACCACTCCAACCATCATGCGGGCCACCATGGCGGTGTCTCCCGATGTAAGCAGCGGATACTTCGAGTACTTCGGTGGCGGATCGCGGGTTCGCACCGTGGACCTCGGCACACGTGACCAACGCGGCCAGAGCATCGAGATACAACTCGATCTGTCGGGTATGAAACCGAACAACGGAAGGATCGCCATCACCTTCCGCAACCGACTCCGGTCAGATGACTTCGCCTGCACAACCACGCTGATCGGTGCGTGGGTCGACTTCTCCAGCGGGG
>CAZHMP010000285.1:0-1869 GCA_964533595.1 uncultured Acidimicrobiales bacterium
CGTTAGCGGCAGATCCTGCTTCTGCCCCAAGTTGGGGTCGCCGCTGTAGAACGACGCTCCGCCCTTGAACACGAGGTTGTCAAGCGCCGGAACATTGATCGGTGCCGGGGCACCGGTTCCCTGCCACGCCTCGACATCTTCCCAACTGGCGAGAAGGTCGAATGTCTGGCCAGCGGCGACTGTCTTCGTGTAGGCCTCGATTTCGTCGGGGAAGGGGCGTCCGTCCTGTGCAATCAGCCTCAGCGTGTTGCCATGGGGATGGAACGGGTGATTCTCGAGGCCGGCATTCGCATATCGAACCAAGGACGGCAGCTGGTCGTATAGGTCGTTGGGATCGTCGGCGTTGACCCTCACGAGCCCGCCGTATGGCTGAGTCGGCAGCGTGGGCGCATTGTTGGGTGCGATCACGTCGGGGAACGACCGACCGTTGATCGTCCAGTAGCGACTGATCCGGTCGAGCGGGTTGTACCCGGTGAGGACCGCATCACCGACGAGTCCGTTGCGAGAAGCGAGTTCAATCTCCGTGTGGAGGTCGGGGTCCATCTCGTGGAACATCAACAGATACTCATGGGTGGTGTCGAAGGGTTCACCGTCGTAGGCAAATCCCCTGCCGGCTGCCGGGTAGATGATGAGTCCACCGAACATGCCCATCTGCACCTGAACGGCCTGGTCAGTGCCTGACTGGTAGAGGTAGGTGCCCGCCGCCGAAGCGACGAACTCGTAGGTGACCATGTCGCCGGCCAACGCTGAATCAACCTCACGGGTCATCAGGCCCTGCACACCGCCGGTGGCGGTGACGCCAACCTGTCCGGGGAACAAGATCGATGTGGTGGCAGCTGGGATTCCTCCGGTGAGGTTGTCGCCATGGGCCGGGTTGGTCAGATTGACTCGAACCGTGACGCCCTCATCGACACAGAGTGTCGGTCCGGGGAACTGGAACATCGGCGCTCCAGCAGGCGAGTAACTCCACGCATAGACGGTGTTGCCGTCGGGTTCCTGTATGTAGCCGTCGCGAGCCTCGAGGTTGTACTCGATTGCGCCGTCGGGAGCGGTCACGCCGTTGTCGCACATAACCGTGCTGGTGGCGGGTGCGGCGCCCGCAGGAGTACCGCCCCCCGTTGCAGCGGCCAAACCGCCGGCCATCATGGCCACGGTGATGATGCCTGCCAACTTTGTTCGTGTGGAAAATGCCATCTTCATCACTCCTCAGACCTGGCCGGCTGGCACAACCAGCGTGGGGAAGGTCTCGTTGACGGTGATCTGATCGGGTAGTCCGTCCTGACCGAGCCCAGGGGCGTCAGCCAGAGTCGGGTAGACCCAGAGTTCGGTGACCATGCCTCCGTAGGTGCCCTTGGCTCCGGCGTAGCTTGGGCCGTCCGGGTAGACCTGACCGTTGTTGTTGAGCCGGTGGACGTTGCGACTCTTGATCAGGTAGCGGCAGAACTTCCGCTGCTTGCCGAGCCTGGTTGCGAGAGGGTCGATCTCGGCGTTGGCCTCGACATATGCCGGAGCTGTGAAGATTGCCTCTCTGGCTTCGCCGGGGCCGATCTCCATGCGTCGAGACAGGTAGGTCAGGTCGTTGGTGCCGTCCTTGCCCACGAGCAGCGAAGCGTCGTTGGCGATCACCCGCATGTCGTTGACGCCGATCAACTCGATCGAGTGGATCTCGTATCCGAGGTTGCTGAGCCGGATGAGAACCCGATCACCTTCACGTGCTTGCACGAGCGACGAGTTCTGTTGCCAGAGCATCTCCGATTCTGCGACCTCGTCGGGGGTGGTCGGAACCGCAGGCATCTGCAGCGGTTCTTGGTAGCTGGCCACCTGCTCCGCCGGTGTTATCTGCGGTACGACCGTGTCGGGATAGGCCCG
>CAZHMP010000286.1:0-1869 GCA_964533595.1 uncultured Acidimicrobiales bacterium
TCGTGCCCAGCGTCATGGTCGCCATGATGCTCGTCATCATCGCCTTCGTCATCGTCCCCATCAACGTGGTCGGATGGAGTGGGGAGTGGCGTGTAGTCGATAACGATCGGCGGCACAGACACGGGTGGGACCGGCGTGATTACCGACGACACTGTCACGCCCGTCACCCCAGATTCCGACGAGACGTTGCCGACCGTGGCCGTACTTCCGCCGGAGGTGGTCTCGACTGTGGTGGATGTGTCTCCGCCGTTGGCGGTCACTGTGTTGGTGATGCCTCCGATGTTGACCGTCACGGTTGTGGTGCCGGAACCGGTGTCCCGCGGGGTCGGCTGCTCAACGATCGCCGTTGCGTCGCCAGTCTCTGATCCTGAGCTGGACCCAGCTCCAGTGGCTGATCCTGAGCTGGACCCAGATCCGGTAGCTGATCCTGAACTCCCGGACGACGAATTGCCTGTTCCCCCGGCGCCGCTGACCGACGCCACCGTCCCCGACTGGTCGTCACCCGGGAGTGACATTGTGGGTCCGGCGACCGACTGCTTTCCAACAACGATGACAACATTGGTCACCGCCGACATGCCTGTGCCGTCAGTAGCCAGGTATTGGAATTCGTCCATCCCCACGAAGTCGATTTGCGGCACGTAGGTAAACGATCCGTCGGCATTCAATTTCAGAGGCCCATACGAGGTCGGGGCCACCAGAACCGCCACGATCTTGTCGCCTTCGGCGTCCAAGTCGTTATGCAGCACTCCGTTGGGCGAAACACTCAAAGAGCTGCCGGCCGGCATGGTAAAGGCATCGTCTACGGCAAGTGGGGCTAGACCCGTACCGTGGAGGACTGCCACCGACGGTGACGAGACCGACAGAGTGGTCCCTTCGGGCAATGCGTGTTCGCAGCCAGTACCGGCATCCGAGCCCGAGGCGGAGGTTCCGCCAAATGGTGCGGCGCCTCCGATCCCCGCCCAGAGGCCAATGGCGACGACTGTGGCCACCGCCATTGAGCCGCCCATGAGCGGGAGGTTTCTTCTGTTGGTCATCTCAGTCTCTCTGATTGTCGAGCTGTTGTATCGGCCGCCTCGCGTATCTCGTTGACTGCCCGTATGCACCAACCCTCATCGTCTTGAGGGACTGCGCCGTTTGGGCCATCATTAGAGGCGTTATGTCACTTGGCAGCATCGGCCTTGTCGCTGCGTGAATCAGAAGATCACGCCGTAATAGCGCATCCGAATCAATCGAGTAACAGTTCGTATGGGCACAAGGACTCAGAGGATTGGCCCAACCGTTACGGAACCTGGGCCTTCTGTACCAACCTCGGGTCGCACAAAGGGCGAACGGGCAGCACGAGAAGCCACTCAAAAGACCAGCGGAGATAGCCGCCGCAGGTATTACGGGATTGCTGGAGCCGCCGGCTGTCCGGCCTGCCGCCACAAGAACGTCGCCAACTGGCCACGAGTCACCGAATCAGACGGAGAGAAAGTCGACGGACCAGTACCGGAAGTCAAACCCTCGGCAACCATCCAACCCACCGCCTGCTCGAAATAGGCACCCCCGGGCACATCCACGAAACCCGAACCAACGGAACCAGCCGGCTGTCCGGCCTGCCGCCACAAGAACGTCGCCAACTGGCCACGAGTCACCGAATCAGACGGAGAGAAAGTCGACGGACCAGTACCGGAAGTCAAACCCTCGGCAACCATCCAACCCACCGCCTGCTCGAAATAGGCACCCCCGGGCACATCCACGAAACCCGAACCAACGACAACCATCGTGTCTGTGACCCCCTGGACGACCGCACCATTTGCCAGAACCGCGTCCATCCGTACTTCATGGGACCCGAGGTCGGTTGCTCGGGCATGAAAGACCAGCTGGAAC
>CAZHMP010000287.1:0-1865 GCA_964533595.1 uncultured Acidimicrobiales bacterium
CATTCGCCGCAACCGTACGAGACCTACGTCAACACCTCGCCAACCAGCAAGAGAGTCCAGGATGACCGAAACCCCTGCTTTGATGCGGGCCGCCGTACTCGACGCGCCGGGACCGCCAGACGCGCTGCAGGTCCGTGAGGTGCCTGTTCCCGTGCCCGAACGGGGCCAGGTTTTGATCAAGGTCGAAGCGTTTGGGCTCAACCGGTCCGAGCTTCACACTCGGCTCGGCCTTGCGGACGGGGTCACGTTTCCTCGGGTGCTCGGCATCGAAGCGACGGGTGTCGTGGTCGACTGTCCTGGCGGCGAACTCGCCCCCGGCACGCAGGTGGTCGCGTTGATGGGCGGTATGGGTCGAACATTCGATGGTGGGTATGCCGAGTACACCTGTGTTCCGGTTCGCCAGACCGTCGCTTTCGCCAGCGACCTGGATTGGGCCACCCTCGGTGCGGTACCGGAGATGCTGCAGACCTCCTACGGGTCGCTTACCGTCGGCCTCGACGCTCAACCCGGCCAGTCGATCCTGATACGTGGCGGCACCTCATCGGTCGGGATGGCGACCGCGGTGCTGGCCCGGCGCCTCGGCATGACCGTGCTCTCCACCACCCGCAATCCCGCCCGCGCGGATGTGCTGCGCGACATCGGCGTGCAGCACCCGTTGGTGGACGACGGCGACGTCGCCGTCCAGGTCCGCAGGATCATCCCCGACGGTGTCGACACCGCACTCGAACTCGTCGGGACCCCGACTCTGCCCGACACGCTCCGGGCGACTCGGGTCCACGGCGTGGTCTGCTTCACCGGCATGCTGTCGAACCAGTGGACCGTGCGCGACTTCTACCCGATCGAGTACCTGCCCCGCGGGGTGCGGCTCACCGCCTACGGCGGCGACGCCAGCGACTTGCCTCCCACCGTGTTGCAGGAGTTCCTCGACGACGTCGCCGCTGGTCGAGCCAGTGTGCCGATCCACCGCACATACCGTCTCGATGAGATCGCCGAGGCCCACGCCGACATGGAAGCCGGCCGCGCCACCGGAAAGCTCGTTGTACTACCGTGATCAACCCAAGCCGCCGCTGACGTAGCCGCCGACGCGCCGCAATGACGGAGCGGGTCAGATAGGAGCGATTCGGAGACGGGTCGATGCCATTGTCAGTGAGGATCTACCAGACGGTGGTCTTGGCGATGGTGTGTCCGAGTCTGGTGAGTTCGCCTTGGATACGGCGGTGTCACCATGTCGGGTTCTCGCTGGCAAGTCGTACGATCAGGCGGCGCAACTCCGAGCACGTGGGTGGACGACCCATGGGGCGGACGGGAGGTTGGGTCCAGTAGCGGGTGATGCGTTTGTGGTGCCAGCGCCGCAGGGTCTCGGGTGTCACGATCCAGCCCTCGCGAAGTCGACGGGGGAGTGCGGCTGCGATTGCACCGAGCAGGGTTCGGTCGTTATTGTTGATCGCAGGCTGGCTGATCTGGCGGCGGAGTACGGATTTCTCGTGGCGGAGTGCGATGATCTGAGGGTCTTTGGGTCGTCCGGAACGGACCGCGAGCTGAGCCAGATACGTGATGAAGCCGTAGAGGATGCGAAACACGAGGATCCAGGATCGCGACATCGGGCCTGGTCAGCAACCCACTTGCACTTCCCTCGCCACACGAAATCGGCAGCTTCGGGTGCTGCGCTCAGCGCTTCTAGCGCTCCGAGGAGCGCTTCGGTGTTGACTCCGTTGTTGACCGGGTTCCCGGCGACTGTCATTTCAATTTCGTGTTGTGTTGTGTTGTTTGAACTTCAGGTGGTGCTTTGGCCGCAGCGATGGGCAGATGACTCTTGGCCCCGCCCTCACCGTTTGCGGCCCGTGGCAATCACGAACTCGCCGGGC
>CAZHMP010000288.1:0-1855 GCA_964533595.1 uncultured Acidimicrobiales bacterium
CCCTGCCGTCAGGGGTCCACCCAGCCGTTCGGCACACACCCGTCAAGCCCCTTGGTCTGTTGCATCATGACCGGGGCGGGCAGACCCTCACCGGGGCATTGATCATGTGACGGCCCCCGGACGTAGTGACCGATCTCGTGGTTGACCAAGTAATGCCGGTAGGTCTCAAGGTCGCCCGGCCAAGTCTCGGTCGCACCGAACCAGCGGTCGCTGTTGAAGGCGATCCAGCCGTTTCGGGCACACGAATACAGGCCGACCGTTCGCAGCGGTGCGCACAGCTCATCCACGCGTTCAGGGGCGGCGACGGTGAGGGTGAACAGGCCGCCCTCCTCAACCAGCCGAAAGCCGACGCCGCGCCCGGTCCACGAACGTTCATCGCTCAGCGTCTCCACTACGAATGAGGCAACTTCGTCACGGCTCAGCCGCCCCGTCAGCCCCTCATCGACCTCGATGCTGAACTCGATCACGGGTGACCCCTCGATATCGAGTGTGGGCGGTGTGGTGGTGGTCGGAGCTGCGGTCGTGGTGGTCGTCGTAGGGGCGGCGGTCGTGGTGGACGGCGCGGCGGTGGTGGTGCTGGTCGCTGGAGGGCTCGTGGGCGGCAGGGCAGTGACAGTGGTGCTGGCCGCTGGCTGGCTAGACACGACATCGCTTGCACCAACTGAGCCGTCGGTCCCGCCCGATGAGCACGCCGCAAGAGCGACAATGATCATCACGACACCGGCAACCTTCGCACTCACGGCAAGCATCCGAACCCTTCCAGCAGCCTCCACCCCGGAGGTAATACTCGCACAGCGACGATCTCGCCCACGTGGACGCTTGATTCGGCCGCCGGTTCCGGCATGCTGTCTCACGTGACCGCACCGCAGCCGATTCCGCTCTCAATCCTCGATCTGGCGATCATCGGCAAGGGCGACACTGCCTCGGACGCACTCAATGCCACCGTCACTCTGGCCCAACTCGCCGAGCGGTGCGGCTACCGGCGCATCTGGTATGCGGAGCATCACAACATGAAGGCGATCGCCTCGTCGGCCACCAGCGTGCTCATAGCGAACGTGGCGGCACACACCGCCACGATTCGACTCGGAGCCGGAGGCGTGATGTTGCCCAACCATTCGCCCCTCACGATCGCCGAGCAATTTGGCACGCTGGCCACTCTCCACCCCGGACGTATCGACCTGGGGTTGGGGCGGGCGCCCGGAAGCGACCGCAACACCATGCACGCCCTGCGCCGCGACGGCGGCGAATCGCAACGTTTCCCAGACGATGTCCTCGAGCTGCAGGCATTCCTCGGCGACACTTCACGAGTTCCCGGTGTGATGGCGGTGCCGGGAGCAGGCACGAACGTGCCGCTTTACATCCTCGGGTCTTCGCTCTACGGCGCCCAGCTCGCCGCCGAACTCGGACTGCCCTACGCCTTCGCCTCGCACTTTGCGCCGGGTGCCCTGCTGGCAGCTGTGGAGCTCTATCGAAGCTCATTCTGCCCATCTGAGCAGCTGCAAGATCCGTATGTGATCGCCGGAGTCAATGTGATCGCAGCCGACTCCGACGAGGACGCGCAACGGCAGCACTTGGCGGTCAGACGCCGACGCATCGCCCGTTTCACCACGTCGGAGAAAGAGCTGAGCGACCAAGAAGCCGATCGCCTGCTCCAGTCGCCGCAGGGACAACAGATCGCCCAGATGATGCACTACACCGCCGTCGGAACTCCCGAACTGGTTGCCACTTATCTCGCCAACTTCGCACGGGAAGTGGGCGCCGACGAGCTGATGACGGTCCACCCGTCGCCGACCATCGACGAACGACTCCGATCAGTCAAACTCCTCGCCCCGCTTTTCTGACCGCCAAGGACGCT
>CAZHMP010000289.1:0-1824 GCA_964533595.1 uncultured Acidimicrobiales bacterium
ACAGGTCTCTCGCCGTCTCCGGTGACGGTGCAGCCAACCCGCGACCCTGCGGCTCGGTTCACCTCGCGAACAGGTGGTCGTGGAAGTCGGTGATCGCGACAACCGCGTCGGCCAGGACCGTGCGGTGGTCGAGTTCGGGGTGGTCCAGTGCCATCTGGGCCGCGTAGGCCTGTGGTCCTTGCGCGTCAGGATCCGCGAAATTGGCTCGCAGGTCATCGAGAGCTACCCGAACCGTGGTCACGTCGTCAGGGAAACGATCGAGCACTGCCTGGGCGGCGTCAACAGGTCCGCCGGCGTCGTTGTGGAGTAGAACGAACGCGATGTCGTACCAGTCCTTGGGAAGGCGTCGTCCGTAGGCTGCGGCGGCCTTGGCGAGAAGGAACCCGGCAGGGCCGGTGATGTTCACCTCCACCGTCTGGTCTGCATCGCCTACCCGTGCGCGAAGTTCGTGTACGTCGAAGTCGCGGGCCGCGAATCCGGTGCCGCGAAGGTTCGCCGCGCCCAAGTCTTCACAGCCGTCGAAGTTGACGGTTGCGCCGGCGGGTTGGTCGTCGAGGTCGGTGAGTAGTTCGAACTTCACAACCATGCGATGGTTCGATCCGTCGGCCTTCCACCTCCAGGTCCGCTCATTGTCGGGTTCGAACTCGGCGTTGCGCAGGGCGCGTTCCAGGCGGGCCGTGTTGACCGAGCCGCACGAGATCTCGAGATCGACTTGTACGTCGACGTCGGTGGTGCCTGCGTGTCGAAAGGCGCTTGTGGAGCACAACAGCTCAGGCACGAGCCCACCGAGAACGACGAACTCGGGTCGGGCTCCGTAGTGGTGAACGACCCGCACGAGGGCGCGTTCAGCCGCCGCACGTGCCGCCCGGCTTCTCCCCGGCTCAGCCTCCATGCATCACCTCTCGTAGATGCTCGGCCGCTTCCTCACCACGGACCCCGGCTTTGCGAAGGTCAACGAACACCCGCGGCCACGGAGCGACACGAAGGCCGTCCAGTTCGTTTGCCATTCGGTCAGCGGCGACGGTGGGGAAGGGCCGGAGCGTGAGTCGGCCCCCGTCGATAGGTCGCAGCCCGACGTCGGCTGCGGCCGATTCGAGGCCGACGATCGTGGTGACCGCGATGTAGACCTCGGTCGAGGTGATGGTCGTGACCAGCGGAGCGAGCGCGGATGCTGCGGCCAAGCCCGTCGCGGCCCACCGAACACCCGCACTGTCCCACTCCCTACCGACTTCGACAAGCCCAGCAACAGGATCGCGCCACGTCGTACCGACAGTGAGCGACACCGGCTCGGGCGTCGCTGCCGCGGCGAGGGCGTAGGCATCGAGGAGGCGGCGCTCGTCGAGAACGCGGCGTGCCGATCCCCGGCCCCTTCGTGCGGTGGCTTCGAGGAGACCCTGATCGGTGAGGAAACGCAGCGCGTTCGTGCAGCTTCCTGCTGAGAGCACTGTTGCCGACTGAGTCTCAGCCACCGTCGCCCTCGTCCCACACAAGAGAGCCTCGGCAACTGCGAGCACGGCCGGGGTCCACCGCTTGGGCCGCTCGATAGCGGCTGGTGGCCGGCCCGAGCGCGAGACGATCACCTGCCCGACAGCTATCTCTGCCGCGCCCGTCTCATCGACCCACCCAACGCCCGCTTCTGATGCCGCGTCTCGTGCGCCGCGAGACAGCTGGCGGCCAACCACTACATCGGGGCGACCGTCCTGATCGCCGATCGCCGCCTTCACGTCTCCGAGGTTTCCCTCTCCGACCCAACGGACGTAGAGATGCTGCCCGCCGAGCGTGACTCCTGATCGGCCTGGGCCGGAGACCGTGTCGCGTGCCGAC
>CAZHMP010000290.1:0-1823 GCA_964533595.1 uncultured Acidimicrobiales bacterium
CGGGCTATTCATCACACACTCGATCAGCGAGGCGGTATTCATGTCGACCAGGGTGTTGGTGATGTCGGCTAGACCAGGTGAAATAGTCGCCGAATACGCAGTGCCGTTCGACTACCCACGGTCGCCCGACCTACGGTTCGAGCCTGACTTTGCCCGGCTGAGCGGTGAGATTTCCGCATCACTGAGGGGAGCGCACTCGTGAGCGCAACCGAAGAAACGCCAACCGGAGCCTTGATGGATGACGGAGCGGGTGATGACCTGATCAAGGAAGCGACACAGCCGAGAGTGGGTCGGTCGCGTATCAATTCGATTGCTCGTAGTCTCCTTCCGCCTTTGATTTTCGGGGCTTTCATCGTCGGGTTCTGGTACCTGATTTCCTACGGAGTATTGGATCCCGATCGGCGTTTCCTTCTGCGCCCTCCCCACGACGTCTACCAAGAGGGCTTCGCCAACTGGGACAATTTCCATGAACTGCTCGACGGATTGAAATCGAGTGCTCGCGTTGCCTTCCTCGGGTTGGCCATCTCAATCGTGATCGGCATGGTGCTGGCCGTTCTCATGAGTCAGGCCAAATCGATCGAGCGGGCTCTGTTCCCGTACATGGTCACACTCCAGGCCATTCCGATTCTGGCCATCGTTCCCCTGATCGGGTTCTGGTTCGGCTTCGGATTCAAGTCCAGGGTTGTTGTGGCGGTGATCATCTCGCTGTTCCCGATCATCGTCAACACGCTCTTCGGGCTCCAATCAGCTGATCGAGGAGTGCATGATCTGTTCACACTCCACCACGCGAGCCGACTCACCAGGCTGAGAAAACTCACGTTTCCGAACGCTCTGCCGGCAATCTTCGCGGGCCTGCGAATATCTGCCGGACTGTCCGTGATCGGGGCGATCGTCGGCGATTTCTTCTTCGGCCAGGGAGATATCGGAGTCGGGCAACTACTCAGGCGGTACGCCAATTTCCTGCAAGGTGAGCAGCTGCTCGCCGCTGTGATCATGTCGTCGCTTCTCGGCGTCGTCGTGTTTCTTGCATTCGGATGGCTGCAGGACAAAATCACAGGCAAGTGGTACGAGCACGGTGGACAGGGCATATGAGCAGCCCGAATCATTGGACGATCAATCAAAAAACAATGGAGGGAAAGTGAAACACAACGGAAAGACCAGGTGGTTGTCGCTCGCGGCAATCGGACTGTCGTTTGGCTTGATTGCCGCGGCATGTGGCGATAGCGGGAGTACCACTGCCGCGCCCGCCACGACACAAGCCCCGGCAACCACAGCTGCCGCACCGGCAACCACAGCTGCCTCGGGAACCACCGCGGCCCCGGCAACCACGGCGGCGGCACCGGCCAGCCCGCTGTCTGAGTGTGATTCACCGTTGGTGATCCAGTCCGACTGGTTCCCGGAGGCCGAGCACGGAGCCAGCTACAACTTGGTGGGCGATGACTACACCGTCGACATCGAGAAGAAGATCGTCAGCGGCAGTCTCGTGGCCGGCGGCGTGGACACCGGCATCGACATCGAGGTGCGCACCGGTGGTCCTGCAATCGGGTTCACTCCGGTGTCGTCACAGATGTACACCGACAAGTCGATCGATATCGGCTTCGTGTCCACCGATCAGGTAATTCTTCTCCGTGATGCCACTCCGACCATTTCGGTGCTGGCTCCGCTCGAGAAGAACCCCCAGATTCTCATGTGGGATCCTGAAACCTATCCAGGAGTGAAGACGATCGCCGACCTCAAGGGTGTTGGCGCCACGATCAACGTCTTTGGCGGCGGCACGTTCATCAGCGTGTTCACCAACGAAGGCATTCTCGACGCCGACAAGG
>CAZHMP010000291.1:0-1823 GCA_964533595.1 uncultured Acidimicrobiales bacterium
CTAATGCCGAGTGCCAACGATACGACGGAGGAGACCATCCGACAACCACAAATTCAGGCTCTCAGGCCTCCGCTGGTTGCTCTATCGGAGTAAGGGGACTCGTAGTCGATGCCACGTTGTTGTGCCCCGTATCGGAACGACCCACCATGCCTGCATCCAATTCCTTCTCCGCGATCGCAATAATGGTCTTCGTGTCGACTACTCCCGCGGAGTCGACCACGCCGATATTGATCGTGAGTTCTCCCATATCTGCCGCGTGGAATGCAGCCATGATCCGGTCCTCGATCACATCAACTCGTCGCTCCGCCTCCGAGGCCCGCATACCGTCAAGCACCATCACAAATTGTGCGCCGGCCCAACGTCCACACCAGTCGTCAGCTCGAATCGACTCGCGGACCTTGTCTGAGAAGAGACGAAGCGCGTGGTCACCGCCCTCCTTGCCCAACCTCAAATTGAGTTCGACCAGACCACCGACCTCGATAATTACCAGTGCTCCCACTCGCGAACCCGCGACCAGACGGCCGATTCGATCCTCGGTGGCGCGGCGATTGGACAGACCAGTGAGCACATCGGTCGACGCCTGCATCTCAGCTCTGGCGAAAGCCCGAATCGTGCCCAGCCTCGTCGAGCCCTCGGATGCAACAGTCCCAAGATCTTCGATCAACTGGGTCGGTGGCTTGTCTCGGACAGGGCCCGAGGCGTGGACAACTCCGATCGGCTCGCCCATGAATATCAATGGTGAACAGACCGCCGAACACGCCTCCCCCCGGTTTGCCAGATGAGGGCAGGCACGAATCGAAGTCGAGTCCTCGAACGACAATGTGGACCCGCGTCGCACGGCCGGGCACGACCACGGAGACACCACGTTGCATCCCGGACTACCCATGTCGGGGTGGGCCACAGCCGATCGGAAATGCGCGCTCGAGGAGTCGGCCAGCATGATCTCCACCTTGTTATCACTGGTGATTTCGCGGAGTGTTCGCTCGATCACCGTGTAGGCCTGGGCTTCGGAGTTGGCCGCGTCGAGGCCGTCGGTCAATTGCCCGGCAAGCCTGCGTCTTTCCGACTGGCGATGGGCGATCACGGTCCACGATTCGAGCTTCGCGAGCGAGCGGCTGATCGATCTGTTGAGGGGCAGAATGGCCTTCCACACGGAGAGCGCGAGAAACGACACTCCGATCAGCGAGATGGCAACCACCCAATCGAACCACGAACTCCAACTCGACGAGGACTCACCCGCGAGCTTTTGAGAGTCGATGGATAGTTGCTCACCGAGTTGTTCCAGACGCTGGGCCAATTCCGCTCCCTTGGCGATCGCGCTCGCTCCCGCAAGCGAGCCATTTCCCAAAGCGGTCACCGAGGGAATGGCCGCGTGGACCCCTTGCAACCACCCCGAATCCGGAAAGCCGTCCACGGCATCCACCGCTATGCGTAGATCTGCGGTCCGGTCGGCCAGGGATTGCCTTGCGGATTGCGAACCGTCGTAGACACTCAGCGCAGAATCCACGCCGACGATGCCGCTTTGCAACGCGAGCAGATCCTCCGACTGTTGCACATTGCTTCGAGACTCCGCTACCAGTCGACCAGCGCTGAGCAGAAGGGCGGTTGCCATCAACACAGCCGCCGCAAATGCGGCGATCACCGCTCCTTGCAGCCGCTGATGACGCCCGACGCCGGCCCACCGGGATCCCAGGCGGCCACGAAGGACTTTCATCAGACCTGCTCCGAATTGGAGGCGGCGCCAGTGGACATGGCCGCGACCACCGGCCCGATGAGCACACGATCACGGCCCTGGGTTTTCGCAGCCAATAGTGCCTCGTCGG
>CAZHMP010000292.1:0-1812 GCA_964533595.1 uncultured Acidimicrobiales bacterium
CCTCGACGTCGGATCGAATTGCGTCGGCCAGGATGACGAAATCCTCGCAGCGCACGATGAATCGCGTCGACCACACCACTCTCGTCAAGGGCCGTGGCGACGAATCCGTTGCCCTCGGCATGTCGGTCGGCGTCGATCACCGTGTCGACCAGGCCCCCCACGGGAGTAACGATGGGGATCGTTCCGTATGCCATCGCCTGCATTTGAGCCAGCCCACATGGTTCGTCCCGGCTCGGCATCAAGAAGAGGTCACCACCGGCAAACAACAGATGCGAGAGAGGCGCGTCGTATCCGTTGTGGAACCAGACCCGGTCCGGCTGGGTGTCGGCGAGCCAGGTCGCCCATTCAGCAAGTCGCGGGTCGCCGCTGCCGAGAACAACCAGGCGAGCTTTCATCCCCTCCAGGAATCGAGCGGCCTCGAACGCCAAATCGACTCCCTTTTGATCGACAAGGCGTGTGACCATCACGATGAGTGGATCGCGAATCTCGCTCCACCCGACCCTGTCAAGGAGCATCGAACGAGCCACGGCTTTGCCGTCCATGTCGCCGTGCGAGTAATTGGGGCAGAACTCGTCGACGGCCGGGTTCCACACTCGTGCGTCAATGCCATTTCGAATCCCGCTGAGATCGGAGCCTCTGGAGGACAAGATCCCGTCGAGGCCAAGGCCTCGCTCGGGTGTGGTGATCTCGGCGGCGTAGTTGGGGCTGACTGCCACCACTCGATCGACCGATGCCAATGCCCCGGCCAACGCGTTGGCGCCATCTCCGCTCTGATAGGCGTCACGCAAAACGGGCAGTCGATGCAACCATTCGGCTCCCAGCCAGCCCTGATGCGCCAGGTTGTGAATCATCAACATCGAGGGGACCGAATCCGGAAGAAATGCCGGGGCGAGCGAAGTGTGCCAGTCGTTGAGGTGCACCAGATCCACCTGAAGCTCCACCGCCAATGCGGCAACCGCAGCCGAGAACGCACCGAAGCGGAGGTCGTTGTCGTCCCAGCCTTCGCCGTGTGTGTCGACATACGGATTTGGCCGTGCAATCCCCGGCACGTCAACCAAGGCAATCCGACCGGCATCTGGATGCACCCCGATTCGGGCACTGGCAGGACCCGCCCAATCAGGGACGTTCAAAGCGAGTTCAACAGCATCTTCGAGCTTCCACGACGAGTAGTCGGGCAGTGCCACGATCACCTCGACATCCGACCTGCGCAGCCCCGCAACCAGGCCCGACGCAGCCTCGGCGAGGCCCCCCACGCTCACGAGGGGACGCAACTCGGCAGTAGCGAATAGTACTTTCATCCGAGCACCGGAATCAGACTGTCGCGTTCGAGCAGTGTCATTGACCATCCCTCGGTGATCCAGCTCTCGCGACTGTCAACGATGCGGTCGGCTGTTCCCGGATCAGATGTATCGAACACCACGCGCCAGCGTTCTCCTCCCAATCCGGCGGGCATCGCGAACTCAACCGCCTCCGGGGTCGGATTGCTCATCATCAGGAAACTCCGGTCGACAACTCGATCCGCCTCGGGGCCAAGCTTTTCGAGAGCGTTTCCGTTGAGAAACACCGACAACGCGTGAGCATCGTCATTGTCCCAATCGTCAGTGCCCATGGGAGAGCCATCCGGACGAAACCAACCGATGTCATCGAGCGACCCACCAAGCGCCGGCACCCCGTCGAAAAACCGACCGCGTCGAAACACCGGGTGTTGACGGCGCACATCGATCAGCAACTTCACAAATCTCATCAGTTCGGTATCTGCAGACGCCCAGTCGTACCACGTGATGTCGTTGTCTTGGCAGTAGGCGTTGTTGT
>CAZHMP010000293.1:0-1786 GCA_964533595.1 uncultured Acidimicrobiales bacterium
TGGATGGTCCATGTGCCATCGCGGTTTCGCCAGGCGTGGTAGCCCTGTTCTTTGATCAGATTGTGGCCCCGGCACGCCGGTTGGCCGTTTTGGGGGTTGGTCTCGCCGCCTTCGCGGAACGGGATGACGTGGTCGATCTGGCACTTTGTGGCTGGGGTCCAGCAGCCGTGCCAGTAGCAGCGGGTGTTTTGAAGCATCGCCGCAAGGCGAGGGGATCCGGTGAAGAGTCGTTGGCTGCGGCCAACGTCGATCACAACGCTGGATGAGTTGATGACCACCCGGCGAACCTGGTTGGTGAGAGCGTGCGCCACGATCTCTGCCGGGTTGACCCACGTGCCGCCGGCGGTGCGACTAAATCGGGTGCCGGCAATTATGGCGCTGGCAATTTCGGCGGGGATGGTCGGCTCAGATTCGGTGCCGCACAGCAACGCCAACTGCTTCTCGAAGCTTTGTTGGTCGATCACGACGTTGGTGACGATTTCGGCACGGCCGCCGCCGGGCCTGGCGACTGCGCCCCTACGAATCAGCGACATGAACGCGTCGTAGCGAAGCTGAGCAGATGACCTCGGAAGATGGAGACGCCATTCGGTGCCGTGTTCGATTTGGGCTGCTTCGATATCTGCGAGGCGTTCGGCATCGGCGAGCTTGGTGAGGATCTCGTGGAACTCTGCACCGTCGAGCGACATCATCCGGCCATCGAAGCTCCACATGCCGTTGAAGTCCTGGGTGGAATGGATGTTGCGGCGTTGCCAACGCTTTTCGGCTTGCTTGTGAGCGCCGTCGGCATCGATGGCCTGCTCCCACTGGCCGCAGAACGAATCGAAATCCGGAAACTCCATGGAAGTAGCCGCAACAAGAAACTCGGACTCGCATGCAAACATGAAGCCACGCACACGCGCATTGGACCACACCCGCGATATACGGCGGACTTGGTCGGTGCCGACTGAGCCCGCGCTGTAGGCCGCGGCCACACTCGGGAGGTCTGTCAGCGCCCGATACACACCGAAGCGTTTCGATGCCTCTGTACCGGATAGCTGAGCGTGGTGCCGCATCATCACCCGGGCCGAGAAGTGCCCGTCGGCCGAGTAGACCCCGGAAGAATCGATCTCGCCAAGTAGCTCG
This sequence comes from uncultured Acidimicrobiales bacterium, assembly GCA_964533595.1. Classification (GTDB taxonomy): domain Bacteria; phylum Actinomycetota; class Acidimicrobiia; order Acidimicrobiales; family Aldehydirespiratoraceae; genus SZUA-87. The sequence continues at coordinate 1,123 of CAZHMP010000293.1, forward strand.
ACTTGGGCAGCCTGCAAGCGGCGGCATTCCCGCTCGAGAGCGGCTATTGAGGCCGCGGCAGAATTGGCATCGAGCGTGCTGGATTCGGCTTCGAGCAATTCATCGATGGCCGCGCTGACCCCGGCCAAAGCCGGCGCGCCGCCAGGGGCGTCGACCGTCTTACTCCCAGGATCAAGTGTCGCTGTTCCTACGAACATATGTTCGATTATGACAGGGGGGTGTGACATTTTGGGCCACAAGAGAAGAGAATCTCCGAAATCTTTTCACTGCTGATTGAGCGGGGGTGGATCCGAGCGAAGGTAGGAGGCGTTGTTGCCGTCGGGTGCGTCGATCACGTTGAACCACTGCCAATCCTTGGTGACGTAACGAAATCGACCTTGGGCGATCGCCGGAGCGATTCCGGGTTGTTCGCTCTGGTTGGGGTACACGTCAGTACCGACGTTGGCGATGAAGCGAGCTTGTTCACAGTCGACCGCCAAGGCGGTGTCGGCTGTGATGAGACGGATCTGCACCGTGGTGAAGACACTCTCCATGTTGATCAGATCCACAGGATGACGGCTGGGAGGGTAGAAGTGAAAGACGTTGCCATTACCGGGCAGGGCAGAGATCCCCCCTCCCAGCGACTCGTCAAGTGGGTAGTGATCCGACGGGCGGTTCACGTCCG
>CAZHMP010000294.1:0-1769 GCA_964533595.1 uncultured Acidimicrobiales bacterium
TGGTCACAGGTGCATCCGGTCTGATTGGACGACGCGTGTTGCCACGGTTGGTCGCCGCCGACCCGAACATCGATGTTCTGGCACTCGACAGGATCGGCCAGCCCGCAACTTCAATAAACATCGATTCGAAAAGAGTTGATCTGGCGTCGGAAGATCTCACGACCGTTTTTGCCGGAGCGGCCACGGTTGTTCATCTGGCTTCATCCACGTCGCCAGACGACGCGGGCCCATCAGCTCACGACCTCGATATTGCGATATTTCGACGCGTGCTCGATGCCGCCTCGGAGGTCGGGGTCAGTCATGTGGTGGTGCTGTCCACCGCGATGGTTTACGGGGCGTGGCATTCCAACCCGGTTCCGATCACCGAATCTGCGCCGGTCCATCCCAACCCCGACTTCGAGTGGGCGACGGTCAGGGCGACCGTTGAGCAACTCGCCACAGAGTGGCGCCAGTCCAACTCCGCCGGAGTGGCGATCCTGCGGCCGACGGCTGTGGTGTCCGACGATGATCTGGGTCAATTGGCTCGGGTCCTGCACGCGGCGAGACGAGGCGTGGCGGCGCAGGGTGATCCGCCTGTGCAGTATCTTCATGCCGACGATTTGGCGTCGGCGATTGTCAGTTCGGTCGTGTCTCGCTTCGATGGAGTTGCCAACGTGGCGCCGGACGGATGGATACCTCCCGATGCGCTTCGCCAACTTGAAGGTCCTGCGCCAAGGGTGCGTGTTCCACAGTGGGCGGCTCGCGGTCTGGCGATGATGAGATGGAAGGCCGGATTGTCGCCGACCCCTCCAGGCGTGGTGCCGTACACGTCCAATTCTTGGGTTGTGTCGAACGATCGCATGAGAGCAATCGGTTGGGCACCCGAGTACTCCAACGAGGAAGCGTGGGTGGTGTCACACGAAGCGGGTCCGCTCGACCGCTTGCCGGCGAAAAGGCGTCAGGAGCTCGCTCTGGCGTTATCGGCCGGTGGGATCTTGGCCCTGTTGGCCGCAACTGTGATTGTTGTGCGGCGCCTGCGCCGAAAACGCTGAACGTTCAGGCAATCAGATGATTGGATCGAGGCCTACCCGGCCGAATCGGTCTCTCTCAGCACCACGTGGCAGACGACGGTGTGTTCACCGCGAATGACCATCATGTCGACCAAATCCCCAGGTCGGTAGCGCATGAGTTCGGCCACCATCTCTGGCATGGTGGTCACCGGGTTACCGGCCACTTCAACAACTACATCTCCCACCAACATTCCGCTGTCGGCGGCTGGGCCGTTGGGTTCAACCGAGGCGACGAAGGCACCATCGGTGAGGGAAACAGAATCGGACTCTTGTATGTCGCGCGCTGTGATTCCGGCCTTCGGGTGGGACATTCGACCAGTGGCGATCAAGTCATCGACCATCGACCTGGCCAAGCCGATTGGCATGACAGCGGCCGGTGCGTCGCTGGCGGTGGACACGATCATCCCCACGACTGCCCCCGTTGAGTCGACCGCTGGGCTACCGGGCAGAACTTCTCCGATTGTGCCGCCGAGAGCGATTACGCCCACCAGCAATTGTCCCTCCGCCGTCGAACTTGTGGCGGCCCGCAGCATGACCTCCTTGGTCTCATTCGTTCCACTGGGGTCGACCACAGCGACGCTGTCTCCGGCGGACGGCCCGTCCTCATCCGATACGACTGCGGCAGCGAGTTCACCGTCGATTTTGAGGACACTGAGATCGGTCGCGTGATCAGACGCGACGACACTGGCGGTTCTCGACTGGCCAGATGAAGTCATTATC
>CAZHMP010000295.1:0-1769 GCA_964533595.1 uncultured Acidimicrobiales bacterium
TGGTCACAGGTGCATCCGGTCTGATTGGACGACGCGTGTTGCCACGGTTGGTCGCTGCCGACCCGAACATCGATGTTCTGGCACTCGACAAGATTGGCCAGCCCGCAACTTCGATCAACATCGATTCGAAAAGAGTTGATCTGGCGTCGGAAGATCTCACGACTGTGTTTGCCGGAGCGGCCACGATTGTTCATCTGGCTTCGTCCACGTCGCCAGACGACGCGGGGCCATCGGCTCACGACCTTGATATTGCGATATTTCGACGCGTGCTCGATGCCGCTTCGGAGGTCGGGGTCAGTCATGTGGTGGTTTTGTCCACTGCCATGGTTTACGGGGCGTGGCACTCCAACCCGGTTCCGATCACCGAATCTGCGCCGGTCCATCCCAACCCCGACTTCGAGTGGGCGACGGTCAGGGCGACCGTTGAGCAACTCGCCACAGAGTGGCGCCAGTCCAACTCCGCCGGAGTGGCGATCCTGCGGCCGACGGCTGTGGTGTCCGACGATGATCTGGGTCAGTTGGCTCGGGTCCTGCATGCAGCGAGACGAGGCGTGGCGGCGCAGGGAGATCCGCCTGTGCAGTATCTCCATGCCGACGATTTGGCGTCGGCGATTGTCAGCTCGGTCGTGTCTCGCTTCGATGGAGTTGCCAACGTGGCGCCCGACGGATGGATACCTCCCGATGCGCTTCGCCAACTGGAGGGACCCGCGCCAAGGGTTCGTGTTCCGCAGTGGGTGGCTCGGAGTCTGGCGATGATGAGATGGAAGGCCGGATTGTCGCCAACCCCTCCAGGCGTTGTGCCGTATACGTCCAACTCTTGGGTTGTGTCGAACGATCGAATGAGAGCGATTGGTTGGGCTCCCAAGTACTCCAACGAGGAAGCATGGGTGGTGTCGCACGAGGCGGGTCCGCTCGACCGTTTACCGGCGAAAAGGCGCCAGGAGCTGGCGTTGGCGTTGTCGGCGGGCGTGATCGTGGCTCTGTTTGCAGCAACTGTGATTGTCGTGCGGCGTCTGCGCCGGAAACGCTGAACGTCTGGGCAATCAGGTGATTGGAGTGGGGCCTACCCGGCCGAGTCGGTCTCTCGCAGTGCCACGTGGCAGATGACAGTGTGTTCACCGCGAATCACCTTCATGTCGACCAGATCCCCAGGTCGGTAGCGCATGAGCTCGGCCACCATCTCCGGCATGGTCGTCACCGGGTTGCCGGCCACTTCAACAACTATGTCTCCCACCAACATTCCGCTGTCGGCGGCCGGGCCGTTGGGTTCAACCGATGTGACGAAGGCGCCCTCGGTGAGGGAAACAGAATCGGATTTCTGTATGTCGCGCGCCGTGATCCCGGCCTTCGGGTGAGACATCCGACCAGTGGCGATCAAGTCGTCGACCATCGATCTGGCCAAGCCGATTGGCATGACAGCGGCCGGTGCATCGCTGGCGGTGGACACGATCATCCCCACGACTGCCCCGGTTGAGTCGACAGCGGGGCTACCGGGCAGAACCGCTCCGATTGTGCCGTCGAGGGCGATTACACCCACCAGCAATTGTCCCTCCACCGTCGAACTTGTGGCGGCCCGCAACATGACCTCCTTGGTCTCGTTCTTCCCACCGGGGTCGACCACGGCAACGCTGTCGCCGGCGGCCGGGCCCTCCTGATCCGACACAATTGCGGCAGCGAGTTCACCGTCGATCTTGAGGACGCTGAGATCGGTCGAGTGATCAGACGCGACGACACTGGCGGTTCTCGACTGGCCAGATGAAGTCATTATC
>CAZHMP010000296.1:0-1768 GCA_964533595.1 uncultured Acidimicrobiales bacterium
TGGAAGAACAACCAGGGAATCCCAATCGCCCGAACGTCAAGATCGCGCTGAATACATCCACCTAAAAAAAGTCCGTTCCTGCACTCGGAACCGGCGGGGAACCGGCCGCGAGCTGACGGCCTTGCGGTTGTGGGGGTAAATGCGGAAGGGCCGACTATTCACTCGGCTCGACTTGCAGTGGCACGATCTCTTCTTCCTGAGCCATCTGGCGAATATCCTCCGTGATTTTCATCGAGCAGTACTTGGGTCCGCACATGCTGCAGAAGTGAGCGCTCTTGAAGGTGTCCTGCGGAAGGGTCTCATCGTGGTAGGCTCGCGCGGTGTCGGGGTCCAACGCAAGCCGAAACTGAGATTCCCAGTCGAATTCGTATCGAGCCTTGCTCAACGCGTCATCCCTTTCTTGCACGTGGGGCCGACGACGGGCCAGGTCGGCAGCGTGGGCTGCGATCTTATAGGCGATCACACCCTGTCGCACGTCGGCGTTGTTCGGCAGGCCCAGGTGTTCCTTCGGGGTGACATAGCAGAGCATGGCCGCGCCGTACCAGCCCGCCATGGCTGCACCGATGGCGCTCGTGATATGGTCGTACCCGGGAGCCACGTCCGTCACCAGGGGACCAAGCACATAAAAGGGCGCCCCGTGGCAGGACTCAATTTCTCGCTCGATGTTCATCTGGATCTCATGCATCGGAATATGGCCCGGACCCTCGACCATGACCTGGGTGCCCGCCGCCCAACTCCGTTTGACCAGGTCGCCCAAGACGTCAAGTTCGGCAAACTGAGCCTCGTCGCTGGCGTCGGCAATCGAGCCAGGGCGCAATCCGTCACCCAAGCTCCAGGTCACGTCGTACTGACGCATGATCTCGCACAGATCCTCAAAATGCGTGTACAACGGGTTCTGTTGGCGGTGGGCGACCATCCACTTGGCGATCAGAGATCCGCCTCGACTCACAATGCCGGTCACGCGATCCGTGGTCAGGTGCAAGTGTTCCAGCAAGACACCACAATGGACGGTCATGTAGTCGACCCCCTGTTGTGCTTGATGCTCGACCATGTCCAGAAAATGTTGAGCCTTCATCTCTTCGATGTTGCCACCCAGCTCCTCCAGCATCTGGTAGATCGGGACGGTGCCGACCGGGACCGGCGATCGGTCAATGATCGTGCGGCGGATTCGATCAATGTCGGTGCCCGTCGACAAGTCCATGACCGTGTCGGCACCATAATGAACGGCCGTATGGAGTTTCTCGAGTTCGATCTGTTCGTCGCCGGTGACGGCCGAGTTTCCAAGGTTGGCATTGATCTTGCATCGAGCGGCGATGCCGATTCCCATCGGTTCGAGCCGACCGGCCAGATGTACCGTGTTGGCCGGAATCACCAACCTGCCGGCCGCGACTTCCTGGCAGACGTGTTCGGCTGTCAGCGATTCTTGCTGGGCCACATATTCCATCTCCGGGGTGATCGATCCGGCCCGGGCGGCTTCCAACTGCGTCTTCGACATCGTATTCCTCCGAATAGTCTCCTGAGAATAGGCGGTCGGTGCTTCCGGATGTATCGGTTCCGGCTCACGTCGTGCGTGGCACCGCTCAGTTGCGTACGAGTCATTGTACCGCGATCAACGATCGAGCAGAACCGGTTGACGGCGCGGCGCCGGGACTCGGGTGCAGGAACGGGCTCGCGTAGCGGTTGGGCTGAGCAAGGTGTTCACTGGAGATTTCAACAGTCGGTGGTAGGGGACTCGCGCCGTATAACTCAGTAAGCCGTATAACTCGGT
>CAZHMP010000297.1:0-1756 GCA_964533595.1 uncultured Acidimicrobiales bacterium
CGTCACTGCGATGGCTGCGAGCTTGAACCTCAAACCGGCTGCATCTCCGCTTAGCGGCTCACGATCAGGGAAGGGGCCGCGGACCATGCCCATGGTCTACACGGCATTGGCATTTGATCGACAAATTCCCGCACAGATATGGACCGTCGACTCGCTCGCAGGGCGCCGTTGCGGAATCGACACCGAGTGGACGCTATAGGACAGCTTTCAAACCCTGACTGACCTGGTCACGGCGTTGTGCCCCCGGTGGACTCCACCCGGCGCGTTGGCAGAACCACGGTTGGTAATCGAACCCCGTTGGGCGAGTGAACACCTGGGCGACGGTCCGACGGACCGCCCCGACCATCTCGCAGACCACTATCGGCGCGTCAGGGACCGAGCCCGAGCCTCGCGTCGAGGCTGAGCGTTCAGGAACGTAGGCGGTAGCACTGCCACGGTGACTCGACGCCCTTGAGGGTCTGGTCGCCGAGATCCTCGAAATCGAATCCCGAACCACCAACGAGGTCCCTGACGGTCCGTGACACGACCGTCTCGCCTGCGCCTCCCAACCCGGCCACGCGGGCGGCGATATGTACGGCGATCCCAGCGACATCGGCGCCGCGCAATTCGATCTCCCCAGCGTGAAGCCCTGCGCGAACCGGCACGCCGAGCGCTTCCGTCTCGGTCTGGATCGCACCAGCACAGCGCACGGCACGACTCGGCCCGTCGAAGGTCGCGAGCAGCCCATCACCGGTCGACTTGACCGCCGTTCCCTCGTGCGCCGCAACGATCTGGCGGGCGAGCTGGTCATGGCGATCGAGCAGCTCCGTCCATCTCCGATCTCCGAGCTCAGCCGCGGTGGCAGTCGAGTCCACGATGTCGGTGAACAACACGGTCGCCAGACGCCGGTCCTGCTCCAGCGGCGGCGTCACGCCTGTGGCGATGTTCTCGAGGATGGCTTGGGGCCATTCGGGCACCGGCGCAACTTGTGAGGGGAAGTGATCGTCGCCCGGCACCTCGATGAGTTTCGCCCCGGCGATGTGCTCCGCCAGGTAGCGCCCTCCTTCGATCGGAGCGACCCGATCGCCGGTGCGATGCACGATCGTCGTCGGGCAGTGGATGCTCGGCAGGATCGACCGCACGTCGACGTCGTACATCGCCTCCCAGATGAGCCGCGCTGCCGCGGGACTCGTCGAAGGCGCGTTGCTCGGAGCGGAGTCGAGGAAGCCGGGAGTTGCGGCCAAGCTCGGCGACCACATGTCCCAGAACCAGGCCCGCGCGTCTGGATCGCCGGTGGAGGCCGCCATGATCCGATCGACGAACGCGGCGTATTCGGACAGCGACCCTTCCCAGCCGTAGGGGTAGTCAGGTCGCTTCCGGCGTGACGGGTAGCTTCCGTAGATGGTGATCGAGCGCACCCGCTGCGGATAGGTTGCCGCGAACAGGAGCGTCTGAGGCCCACCCTCGGACGCACCCGTGAGGTGTGCGGCCTCGATCCCGGCTGCATCCATCACCGCGCGGATGTCGTCCATCCGCTCCTCGAACGAGAAGTTTGCGACGCCATCCGAGGCACCCGTGCCCCGCTTGTCGTACCAGGTCACCCGCGCACCCTCGGCGACGTCCTCGACGAGAGGCCAGATGAGCTCCATGGTCACCGTCGCACCGGACGTCACCACCACATCCTCACCATCGCCACAGGTCCGGTACGCGATGTGCACGCCGTCGTTGTTCGCGTACTGCGCCGGTGGCATGTCCATACCGCACACCCTACGGCATC
>CAZHMP010000298.1:0-1751 GCA_964533595.1 uncultured Acidimicrobiales bacterium
GCCGGATCGCTCAGGACTCGCGGGCCACCACGAAATCGGCGAGGGCATGAAGCGCGGCATGGCTACCGGCATGGTCGGGGAGATGGTCGATGGCCTCGATCGCCGTATTGAATAGCTCATCGATCTCGGCCTCTGATCGTGCCAGCGCCTCGGTATCGACAATCACCTGTTGGATGGCGGCGATGTCGCCGTCGGTCAACTCGGCTCCAACCTTCGCCAGCACCTCCAGTTGAGCGGCAGAGGCTCGCTCACGCGCGTGTGCCAACATCACAGTGGGCTTCGCCTCGCGTAGATCGTCACCGACCGGTTTCCCGATGAGGTCGGGGTCGCCGAACGCTCCGAGGATGTCGTCGCGGAGTTGAAACGCGATGCCCAGCGGCATGCCGTGGGCAGCGAGGATGGGGGCAAGATCGGGCCGTCCGGCGAGCGCGGCACCGATCTGCAGCGGACGGACGATCGTGTATCCGGCGGTCTTGTTGCGCATGATGCGGCGCGCCCCATCGGCATCGATCCCACCTCTGGACGTGCCGACCACATCGAGAAACTGGCCCATGTTGAGTTCGGTGCGCAGGGCATCCCACACTTCCTTCACTGCGGGACCGGGGTGGCCGAGGGCTCGGTCCGCCATCACCATCGCCATGTCGCCCACGAGAATTGCGGCGGCTTCCCCGAAGCGTCGGCTCTCACCTTGCCATCCGCGCTGGTCGTGGCGTTCGATGAATCTCACCCAGACGGTGGGGAACCCGCGCCGGCTGGGAGAGCCGTCCATCACATCGTCATGGGCCAACGCGAACGCGTGGAGCAGTTCCAGAGCGCAGCACGCGCCCAGTGGTTCGTCGCTTGTGGGATCGCCGCCTCCGATCACCCAACCCCAATGGCAGTAGGCCGGGCGGATCCGCTTGCCGCCGCTCATCACCAGATCGGTTAGATCTCCAAGTGGCTCGTCGAGCAAGGGATCAAGCCTCGACCAAGAGGCTCGCTCGCTGTCGAGCAGCCGCTGCAGCTCTGTCTCGACGCGGTCGGCAACTTCGGTGAGTTGCCTGGGAGCAACGCTCATCGGGAGTCGTTCTCGATCGACTCGACGATCTTGCTCACGCTCATTTCGGCGTTGAGAATCCGGTCCCGACATCTCGATATGAGCAGCGATGCCCGCTCCAAGTTGTCGGTCAATTGATCCACGTCGACATCGGATCGTTCAAGGGTGGCGAGGATGGTTTCGAGCTCGGCCATGGCGTCGGCGTAGCCGAAGTCTTCGGGAAGTTCACCTGATGACGAGTCGGATTCGGTCATGTTGGTTCCTCGCTTCGGCGCGTGCCGGTGATGGTACTGGTGAGCGATCCGTCGGCTACCTGAGTGACGACATCGGCTCCGGGATCGACCTGGTCGATTGACCGAACGATCGTGCCGTCAGCGGCACGGGTGATCGACCAGCCCCTCTGCATGGCCACGACCGGATCGAGAGCGTTGGCTCGTGCCGCAACACTGTCGAGTCGCAGATCGGCTGCATTGAGAGCGTGGCGTTGGGTGAGCACGATGCGGGTGGCCAGATCGTTGAGCTTGGCCGAAGCCACATCGCCGGCCCGCGTAGCGGATGTGAGGATGTCGGACCCGGTCCGGCCGAGCCGGTCGAGCCACGCCCCCACGGCGTCGACCAAGAATCCGGCGGCGGCAGTTGGGGTGTGGCAGGCCGTGTGGGCCACCTCGTCGGCGACGCTGTGGTCGACCTCGTGACCCACTCCGGTGATCACCGG
>CAZHMP010000299.1:0-1723 GCA_964533595.1 uncultured Acidimicrobiales bacterium
GTGTGCGGATGACGGGTTTGATAAGAGGCATCAGATGTCTGATCCAGCCCGGACCCTCCGCACCCTGACCGAAGGATGTTGCGACCACACCGGGATGGAGCGCCCTTGCCGACACACCGGAATCTCGAAGCCGTCGGTCGAGTTCCAACGTGAACAAGATGTTGGCCAATTTGGACGCGGCGTAGGCCTTTGATGATGAGTAGCCGCGCTTCATGTGGAGGTCCTCGAAATCGAGGCCGTTCTTTCGGCTTTGATGCACCCGGCTGCTCACGTTGATGATTCGACTTGGGCTGCTGGCCACGAGCAGGTCGGTGAGAAGATTGGTGAGTAGAAACGGGCCGAGGTGATTGACCCCAAACGTCCACTCGTTGCCGTCGACGGTTTTTTGCCTCCTGCCTGTTATGACGCCGGCGTTGTTGATGAGCACATCGAGACGACCGTGGCTTGCGCTGAAAGTTGCCGCGAATTCCCGAACCGAGTCGAGCCGCGATAGATCGAGGTCACCAACTTCCACAGCAGCGCCGGAGGCTCTGTGAATCTCATCGGCAGCAAGTTCGCCCTTGGAGGGGTCACGCGCCGTGATCATGACCCGAGCCCCCCGCCTGGCAAGTTCCTCGGCGGTGGCCCTGCCAATTCCGGAGTTGCCACCGGTGACCAAGACCACCTTCTCGCGGATGCTCCAACTCACGTGACACCGGGACCGTAGGCATCGTAGATGGCCGCGGCAATCTGCTCAGGAGCGTCCTCCTGGATGTAGTGCCCGGCATCCTCGAGCCGTATCACCTTGGCTTGGGGGAATGCCGTGGTCCAGCGCTTGAGAATGCGGCCACGACCGAACGCAGGGTCCTTCATCCCCCAGATCAGAACCATCGGCTTGTCGCCCAAAGTCGATTCGACTCGTTTCTCCAATTCGGACATCCACGGCTTCGATGATCGAATTTCCTTCGGAAACTCCGCAATACCTCTCCTCGACTCGGGGGTCGGAACCACGGCGGCGTAATGGTCAAATTCGGCTTCGGAGAGCTTCGCCTTGAGCGAACGTCTCATCAGGGGACTGACGAAAAAATTCCGTTTGGTGATTAGCGACTGCAATGGGGGAGACCCCATCAATCGACTGAAGAAGTTCATTACGAAGCCGTCGGCCGGCCAATACCAAGTGTTGCCCATGACCAGCCCGCCCACTCGCTGAGGCATTCGGGAGGCAACATCGATGCCGATGGGGCCTCCCCAGTCCTGACCCATGAACACCGCATCTTTCAGGTCGAGGTGCTCGACAAGTTCTCGAATCACGGCTGCGTGTTCGGCCGAGGTGTAGCCGTAGGACTCGTCGGGGTGTGCCGACAATCCAAAGCCGGGGTAATCCATCGCAATGCATCGGAAGTGGCCACGCAACGCACGCACGATCTTTCGATAGAGGAAACTCCAGTCGGGATTCCCGTGGAAAAGAACGAGCGGTCTGCCGTCGCCTTCATCGATGTAGTGGATTGGTCCGGCCGAACTGTTGAACCAGTGCGACTCAAACGGGAAGTGTTTGGCATCTGGTACGAAATCGGTGATGTTGTCGGGGCGTTCCATGTGGGTCTCCCTGGCTCGGTCGAAACGCAGAGACTAGCCCGACCGCCTGAGGTGGGACCTTGAGTGCGTCCTCAGCCGCGCAGCTTCACTGGCGTGGACACCTCGGCATAGAAATCGTTGCCTTTGTCGTCCACGATTATGAAGGCAG
>CAZHMP010000300.1:0-1694 GCA_964533595.1 uncultured Acidimicrobiales bacterium
GGTCGAAAACGGTTGTAGAGGAGCTCTGAATTCGGTGGGTGGGAAACTTCGAGAAATGGCCATGAAACGCCTGCGGCCCGGAACTTGGCAGCGCCGTTTGGCGAGCGCCGGATTGCAGACGCTTCGCATGACCAAGCGCTACGGCATCGATGCTCGCGAGAACCTCAGGCACGCCATGGCTGGATCCGCGCCGGTCTCCTACCGGTCGTGGAAGCGTGACAGTCCACCAATGAAGCCGATTCTCGATCATCAACAACGGCTTGTCGCCGAATCGCCCCATGGGCCACGGGTGAGAGTTCTTGTCGTCGGTAGAGGGGATGTGGTGACCACCCAGCGGTCATTGCAAAACCAGAGCTCATCGATGTGGGATCTGATCGAGGTGCCATCGACCGAAGAACTCGGTTCGGTGATTTCCGATTTGTCGGCTGACGCCGATCCGACGGATCTGGTGGTGATCGCCGAGCCGGGTGACGTGTTCAGAGCCGACTTCGTTTTCCGCGTGGCCGACGCCGCGTGGACCAATCCCGAATCAGTGCTCGTCCACTGGGACGACGACGTGAACGGAAAGTCTCCCAGGTTTCGTCCCGAATGGTCGCCCGAGATGCTCCTCAGTGCCAACTACTTTGGCAGGGCGTTCGCCGTGAGGATGAGGGAGATCGTCAAGTTCACGCCTACATCCGACGACGTCATCGACAACGTTTGGGCTTTGCTGCTCGGCCTCGAACCAACGATCGACGGCGTTGTGCGGGTACCAGAGGTTCTCGAGAGCCTCCATGAGCGATGGGTCGAACACAGCCCACGCGGTGTCGAAATCGTCGCCAAAGCCCTTTCCGATCGAGGCGTGGAAGCCATCGCCGAATCCGCTGACGATTCGGTGTTGATTAAATGGCGACCCGACACGTCGCCCCCTGTGTCCATCATCATTCCGACCCGACACAACCGGGAGTTGATCGGCCCTTGCCTCGAAAGCATCTCCGCCGGCAACTATCCGAATGTCGACGTGGTGGTCGTCGACAACGGCACAGAGTCGATCGAAAACGCTGCGTGGTACGAGCAGTTCGATCTTGATCTGAAGGTGTTGTGGTGGGACAAGCCGTTCAATTACTCGGCCGTCAACAATTCCGGAGCAGCTGCCGCAAGCGGAGACGTTCTGGTATTTCTCAACGATGACACCGTGATTCTTGACCACGACTGGCTCCAGGATCTCGTTGGGTGGGCTTCAAGCCCCGGCATCGGCGTGGTGGGAGTACAGCTTCTCGATCCGGAGGGTCTGATCCAGCACGGAGGAGTCGTGCTCGGAATCAGCGGCTTTGCTGATCATCTGTTCGCAGCCATGGCGCCAGGGTCGGACACCATCTTCGGGTCGACCAACTGGTACCGAAACTGCAGCGCCGTCACCGGGGCATGCGTCGCCGTCACCAGGCAACGCTTCGAAGAAATCGGCGAGTTCGACGAGAGTTTCGAGCTCTGCGGCAGCGATGTGGCACTGGGGCTGAGGGCTCTGATCCACGGCTACCGCAACGTGGTGACCCCACGACATTTGGTCCGACACCTCGAGTCCGCAACCCGCGGGACAAACGTGCCATTTGGCGATCTCTACGCGAGCTATTGGCGGTATCAGCGCTTCGTGCGCGCCGGAGATCGCTACTGGTCGCCAAACCTTTCCTTGCGGACGGGCGTGCCAAAGCTCAAGT
>CAZHMP010000301.1:0-1684 GCA_964533595.1 uncultured Acidimicrobiales bacterium
GGCGCGGCAACCAGACCGGACGCGACGACACCGACGCTGAGGAATCCGATGAATGTTGCGCGGGCGCGGTCGATTACGCGGCTTGGCCATCTTCGAGCTGCTTGAACGCGGTGAGAGAGCGGTTTCGGACGTCGGGTAGTGCCATCGCAAGATGGCGAGTGGTTGTACCCCGGTCCATGGCAAGTGTCGGTGCATGTCATAGGCCAGAAGTGATACATCGGCGACCTTGTGAAAACCTGTTGACTGGATCGCCTGAAAATTTGTGATTTACGAAACCGTTTTGGTCGACTACTCTCTCGCAGCAAGTTTCGGGATGGGAAACTTCGCACCAGGTGGTAATGATGCGTATATCGATTTTTGGGCCGCTGAATGTGGTCGTAGGGGAGAGATTTTTCGGTCCGGCCGACTTGGGCGGCAGAAAACCGAAAGAGCTCATGGAGATCTTGCTCTTGGCCCGCGGGCGCCCTGTTTCCAAGGAAGTTCTGGCCGATTGCCTCTGGCCAGATCGGCAGCCCAAGAATGTGGCTGGAGCGCTCGAGACCTACGTGTCGGTGCTACGCCGCACTCTGTTTCGTGACCGTTCAAGAGCGCGCGAGGTGCTCGTAACGGGTAGTGGTTCCTACACGTTCTCGCTCGACTCGGGATCCCTCGATCTCGACGAGTTCGATCGCTTGGTGGCTCGCGCCGATCAACATGGTTCCGACCGCCATCACTTGCTTCGTCAGGCCGCCGAAGTGGCCGTAGGTGACATTCTCGAGGACGCGCCGGCGGCTTTTTGGGCCGAGGCCGACCGCGAGGCCTATCGCGACCGCGTAACGAGGGTCAACCTTCTGGTCGCCGACAGCTTGGTTCACACGGGTGACTACACCACCGCCATCAAGCACGCCGATCGGGCATTGCGATTCCGTCCGTACTCGGAACAGGCGACCCGCCTTCTCATGCTCGCCAACCACGGGCTCGGGCAGACCGAGCTCGCACGTCAGGCCTTTGATCGATGTCGCACACTGATCGGCGATGAACTCGACCTCGACTGCAGTTCCGAGACGGTCGATCTGGCCGGGGCCATCAGCGCCGGCGCGACAATCGATGAGTTGCTGTCGGGCAGGGAGTGCACCGCAGGATCGGCGCCACGTTCTGCTTTGCATGCCAACGAGCGGCGCGACCCCGGCCGCCGGATGCCCTTCGTTGGTCGGCAGGTGGAAATCGGCCGGGTGCGGGAGGTGGCGCAGAAATCTCGAATGGGCCATTTCAAGGTCGTGGTGGTGCACGGTCGACCATGCGTGGGGAGAACGTCGTTTCTGGAGGCGCTCGAACCGGAATTGCCGGGATCGGTGGGCAGGTTCACTTACCCCCATCTCCATCAGGAGACGCCAAGACTTCCGCTCGCAGACGTGCTTTGTGATGCTTTGAGCGGTCGGCCGGAGTTTGCCTCGGCCGAGAAGTACGCCTCCACCGAGATGTTGGGCGGTCAGGGCCCTGCGTTTGAAATGCTGAGTGAGCTTCTCCAGATCGACGCTCCGCTGGTTCTGTTGCTCGATGATTTCCAATGGGCCGACATCGACACCGTGTCGATGATCAATCGACTTCGGCAGGCCCTTCCCAAGCTCGCTGTCACCGTGGTGGCAGCAATGCGAGACAACATCGGCGAGGGCATCGGTCTTCGCAGCGATCTTGTTGCCGACGA
>CAZHMP010000302.1:0-1683 GCA_964533595.1 uncultured Acidimicrobiales bacterium
CCGTTTCGACGTCGAGCGACGGGGTGTGGCCCGTCTCGTCGACGGTGGTGAGCCACGGACCGACCGGTGTGGTGGCCTCGAAGGTCTTGCCGGCGAGAAACTGGATGGTGCGTCGTTGCCAGTCACGAACAGATACGTCGTTGAGTACACAGAAACCGGCGATTGCCTCCGCTGCCTCGGCTGGCGTGGCATGACGCACCGACCGGCCGATGACGACCGCCAACTCGCCTTCCCAGTCGGTGTTGGTCGACACCGCGGGAGCTGGGAGCTGGATCTGATCGCGGGGCCCGATCAACGCTCGGCGGTACTTGGCGAAGTAGGTGGGATGATCGGGCACATCTCGCCCCATCTCCTCTATGTGGGTTCGGTAGTTGGCGCCCACACAAATGATCTTGTCGGGGCTTGGCACGACAGGGGCCAAATCGGCCTCGGCGAGTGGCGCACTTGGCCCGCTTGTGTCGGCAGCCATCGCCTCCCAGTCGGGGTCCTCCAGCAACTCTCGAACGCTTCGATGGTTGAGCAGCGTGATCGACTCGTCTGCGTTCACCCTGGCGGCTCGGGTCCCGCTGGCTGTTCTCACGGTGGCCAAGCGCATATCAATGTCTTTCGGGTGTGGGTCGGGAAATGAGCCGAAATGCCTGCTCAAGAGATGACCAAAGTGACTCTTGATGGCTCGGCGAACTACCGATCAATAACGTAATGTCGAAACTAACGCGTCGCGGATCGCAATCTGAATATGGTGTGAGGGGCCCGTGGTGGAGGCCCAGCCTGTTGTTGGTGCTGCTCGTGATTGTGGCGGTTCCGTTGGCGGTGGCAGGACGAATGCTGGCGTTGGATCTCAGCTCAGCATCAGATGATCGCGAGGTTGCCAGCGAATTCGTGCCCGGCGCTGAGCTGCGTCTCGCCGTGATTCGCCTGGGTTCAGCGCTCATGGATGAGCGGGCGTGGTCGATCGGCAGCATTGGAATCTCTCGTCTCGATCTCCCCCCGAATCCCGGGACGAGCATGATGACCTCCAGCATCAATGGCAAACGAGCGAGTGCGAAGGCTCTTTCGGACATGGAGATTGCGGTGCTTCCCCAGTTTCGGGATCAACTCGCCGCTGCCAGGTCGGTCGATCAGGAGATCGTCGCCGTCAATACGACATACGCCAGGTTGATGGCGGATGTGGCGGCCTACGGAGAGGAAGTGGCCCAAAATCTGCAAACGCTTGCCATGAGTCGGCCCGACAGCACGGAGCTACGTCTCAAGCTGTCGCAGGTCGAGGAGATTGCTGATGCCCAACTGGCCGGCCAAGGACTCTTCGCTGCCTACCTTCCATCGCAGATGTCGAAGAATCCCATCGAGTTCTACCGACTTCTGATCGAGCAACGAGAGGCTTACGAATCTGCCAATCGTGAGATCGATCGAGTTCTCGGCGACGGCGATCTCGCACAGCAGGTCGCAACGATCAGGTCGTCGACACCCGAGCAGAACCTGCTCGCTGTGTCTGATGCAAAGATCAGCGGCATCCTCGACTCCACCTCCACCATGGAAGCAAACGGGGTCGCGCCCGAGGAACTGAAAGCAATCGCGGGATTCGTCACGTCGGCCGGGGCTTCGAGGGACCAATGGGTGGCAGCGATCGATTCGGTCGGTGCAGAAATGATTGACCAGGCCCGGCTGCTGGAGCAGGCGTCGATC
>CAZHMP010000303.1:0-1654 GCA_964533595.1 uncultured Acidimicrobiales bacterium
CGTCAACATTGCTCGGATCCAACGACTGGGACTTGTTCTGTCGGATTCCGGCCGGAGCGTCGGGCCGATTCATCGTTGAGGTTGGCGTGAAGACTCCGGAGAACAACTCTTGGTGGACAAATGCGTACGCGCTCCTAGCGAGGCCCAATGGGCTTGCTATCGATACTTGTGACATCCGGGTCAGCGCTGCCTGCCCATCGCTCGTAGCCACCGAATGGATGTCGATATTTGCCAATGTGCCGTCGAGTTCAGCCGACTTCTATTTGGCTGAGATCGGTGATCAACAGGCCGGCAAGACCATGAAGATCAAGCTCTTCGACCCCGGTGAGGGATCGCAAGGCATTCAAATCATCCAACCTGGTGGGGCCGGCTTCGCCACATTTGATTGGACGAGCAGCAACGGATATTCGGGCAACAACGCCACCCACCTCGACGTGACGGGCTCACGGTTCAACGATGCCTACGTCACACTCACGATTCAGCTGCCCAACGACTTCAACGCCTCATTCGGAACGATCGACCGTTGGTGGAAGATCAATTACCTGTCCGGAACAAACATCACAGACCGAACAACTTGGTCGGTTGAGATCGTCGGAGATCCGGTCCGTCTCCTGCGCTGATCCGGGCAGCGCCATATGGTCGCGGCTCTCGTCCTCTGAGCGCGTAGCCTCTCACCCGTGTCTGGTTTCGTCGACGAGTGCAACATCAACGTGAAGGCGGGCGACGGTGGCGCTGGCTGTGTGTCGTTCCGTCGAGAGGCCCACGTGTCCAAAGGCGGGCCCGATGGCGGCGATGGCGGCCGGGGCGGGTCCGTCTGGTTCGTGGCCGACCGCAACGTGGCATCGTTGTTGGCGTTTCGGGATCACCCTCATCGCAAGGGCGAAAACGGCGCGCATGGAAGCGGCCAAAACCGGCATGGCGCCCGCGGCGACGATCTCGAGGTGCGCGTTCCCGAGGGCACTGTGGTGCTCGATCACGACACCCACGAACAGATAGCAGATCTCGCAAGCCATGGTGATCGCTGGGAGGCTGCAGTCGCAGGCCAGGGAGGCAGAGGCAACGCTCGATTCCTCACCAACCGTCGCCGGGCCCCGAAATTCGCCGAGCAGGGCGAGCACGGCGAGGAGCGATGGCTGAGGCTCGAGCTCAAGCTCATGGCCGACGTGGCCATTGTCGGACTCCCCAACGTCGGCAAGTCGACCTTCATAAGCAGAGTCTCGGCAGCCAAGCCGAAGATCGCCGATTATCCGTTCACCACACTCGAGCCCAATCTCGGGGTGGTGAAAATGGACGACGGATTCGAGATGGTCCTGGCCGACATTCCGGGCCTGATCGGCGGAGCGAGCGAGGGCCGCGGCCTCGGCCATCAATTCCTTCGACATGTCGAGAGGGCTCGAGTGTTGCTGGTATTGCTCGACCTCGCCGAGTGGGACGGCCAGACGCCTGAGCAGCAGCTCGATGTTCTCATCAACGAACTCGGGTCCTACAGGCAGGAGCTTCTGGAACGGCCTCGTCTGGTGGTCGGTTCGAGATCCGACATAGCTGCCGATTCGTCGTTCGATGGCATGCGGGTGTCGGCTCCCACCGGCGAGGGCCTATCTCGGGTGCTGGGATCGCTGGCGAGTCTGGTGAATGAGGCCCGAACCCACGTTGC
>CAZHMP010000304.1:0-1635 GCA_964533595.1 uncultured Acidimicrobiales bacterium
CAACGACGACGACCTGAAGGTGGCGATGGTCTCGCAGTGTCGTGTTGCGATGACAACCGAAGAGACACTCAAGGTCTGATCAGGGGTGGCAGTGTGATCCCCGTCGGTCCGCTTCACCCGGCGGACGCCGTCTACGCTCTGGTGTTCGGTCTGGCGGTTGGCGCCACCGCCTTCAGATCGATTGAACGCTGGCCGTTATTGGTGACGGCCGCGTCGATCGCAGTCATGTCGGGCCGACACCCCGGAGACATTACCGAGGGGTTCGCCCGCCGTCCGTTGCCGTGGCTCGTGGCGGCGCTGGCGGTGGCGTCTCTGGCCGGAGCATGGTGGGCCACGGCCCATCGCAGTGTGCAGGTTCGAACGGCTGCCCTCGAAGTGGCTGCTTCGTGTGTGGCGGTCTGGGCAGTCGTGCCCGACACCGAGTCGCCACTGATAGCGGGCCTTGTACTGGCTGGGGCAATGGTGTTCATGCCTCGGGGCGACGGACGAAGCTACCTCGGCCAGATCTGGGCACTGCCGATCGGTTCAGCAGTGATCGGATCGGTTGGCATGCCCGACCGTTTGCCCGTTGCAGCGCTCGCAGCGATCGTCGCCGTGTTCGCCGTCAACGTGGTTCAGTCGGCGCTCGTCCGGTTGCGGGTTGCCACGACCCGAGCCGGTGTACCGACAACTGTTGTCCGCGGTGCGACGTCGTCGATGACCACTGCGCCGGCACCGACGACCGCACCCTGACCGATATGTCGGCCCGGCAGGACTATGGCACCCGTTCCCAAGAATACACCGTCACCGATCTCAACCTCACCGTTGATCATCACGCCCGGTGACAAGCTCACGAAGTCGCCGATCCGGCAGTCGTGTGAGACCACCGCGGCGCAATTGACGTGGGTGTGTCGTCCGATCGTCACGTTGGTGGTCACCACCGCCCTCGGGTAGGCCATGAAGCCGTCTCCGAGCACCACGTCAGGCCCGATTCGGGCTTCAGGATCGATCAACTCGGCGAACACCGTCTCATCACCGAGTCGGCAATCGATTTCTTGCCTGGTGGCGGGGTCGCCCACCGCGATGACCAGCTCCATGTCGGCCGGCCTCGTTGAGTCGGTGTCGCCAATGAGCGAAGTATCGAGACGAGCCAAACGAGATGCGTCGACGGGGCCATCGTCGATGAACGCGACTTCCCTCCATCGGTGATCAACTCGGTTCCGTGCCAGCGCCACCATCAGCGCCTCGCGGCCGTGGCCCCCCGCTCCGATGATTCCCAGCGTGCTCATCATGCCAAGGTCCCCGACACCTCGGCGATTGGGTCGTCGGCTGCGGTTGCACCGGCGCCTTCGCCGCTGAGCATCGCAGTCGCGGTGCGGCCGATTATTGATAGATCGCACCAGAGTGACGACTCGGCCACGTACTGAAGATCGAATTCGATTCTTTCCGGCCAGCTCAGGTCGTTGCGGCCGTTGACCTGGGCGAGCCCGGTAAGGCCGGGCCTGACATCGAGTCGGTGGCGCTGTGATTCGGTCCAACGTTCGGCCTGGTAAGCCAGCGTTGGGCGCGGTCCGATGACGCTCATCTCGCCGCGGGCCACGTTGATGAGTTGCGGCAACTCATCGAGGGACGTGCGGCGAAGCACGCGACCAACGG
>CAZHMP010000305.1:0-1629 GCA_964533595.1 uncultured Acidimicrobiales bacterium
CCGGTCTCGATCAGCTTCTGCTCCTCCAGCCGCCGCAACGACTGATTGACGCTGGTGCGTCGCGCTCCGAGCAAGTGGGCGAGAGTCTGCTGGCTCACGGACACCCCTTCGCTGCCCGCCTCTCGAAGCAGCCAGGACGCGACCTGTCGGTCGAGGTTTCCCACCAGAAGATCGCTGACCCGATCTTGCATCTCGGACATGCGGCCGGCCACCGATACGAGCCATCGCCGGGCTAGCTTCGGTCGCTCGCCGAGCAGAGAGAACAGCTTGAGCGAATCAATGCCCAGGATCACGCTGTCTTCCACGGCTCTGGCTTCGGTTGGCTCTCCAGTGCGCAGGAACAGGGGTATGTCGCCGAAAACGGCTCCGGGGCGCAAGAGTTGCACCACGACCCGTCGATCGCCGAAATCACGGGCCAATTCGACTCGACCGGATCGCAGGATGTGAACTCGATCGGGTAGCTGATCTCGCTCATAGACACGAGTACCTCCGGCGTACAGGTGCTCGGTGAGATGGCTGGCCAACTCCTCCAAGTCGTCGCACGAGAGCGGAGCCAGATTCCCCCGGCCGAGCGAACTCGCCAGCCATTCCACCAGATCTGTTGAGTGGTCGATTGTGGTCGCCATGCTCTCTAAACCCTGCCCGGACCGATCATGTTCCGTTGGTGCCGCCATTACGCACCGTTCAGATACCGATCACGATCACGTCGGGGTCGAACGCGCCGATGGCAAACCAGAACGTGTCGAGGTGCTCCACCGGTTCGAGCCGTGTGCCGGAGCCGTCGGTTGCCACGCCGAAGATGTCGAAGGTGAGGCCGCTCTTGCTATCGAGGAAGCCGCCGGCCACGGCGCTCAGATCGACGCTTTCACCGTTGAGTTCGGCGAGGAACACGCCGGTGGATCCCTGGTCGTAGCCATCGGACAGATCTGGATTGTCGAGCGCCGTGGAGGTACCACGTTCGAGGAGAGCCACCACCTGGCGGCCTTGTGCCACAAACGGCACCACCAGTTGTTGAAAGAGTTGATCGAGAGGCAGGGCCACCGCAGGCCCGTTGTCGTCCCTCACCACCACCACCCGGGCTTTGGCGGCCAGCCTCCCGTCGACCTTGCCGTTGAACAGAAATGGGTTGGTGTTGACATCGTCGTAGCCGGGGTAGGGGTTACGGCCATAGTCGCGCCGGAATCCGGTGACCCGGCTCAAAACAAGGGCCTCGGGGTGCGCATCGCGAAACTTTTCCCAGGAGGTCGTCGATATCGGGAGCGTCGTGAGACGCTGTCCGGTGAGAGATCCCACCACGGCCTTGCCCTCGAAGTGGGTCCACAGGCTCTCGGTCTGACGGTCGTACATCACCAGCGAGGAGTTGAACAGCGACCCCGACGTTCCGAAGTCGAATATCCGGTCGCCCAACCTACGGTCGTAGGCCAGAGCCGAATTGCACAGCGGACAGTACGAGATTGTGACCGGAACCCCCGCAATCGTGTCATTGGCGATCTCATGCCAGGTCATGATCTGAATGGGATACGCCCGAGTTTCGCCGTTGACCTCGATCGACAACACAGGCTCCACGTTGTAGAGCCAATTGACGGACGCCGCGGTCTGGAACTTGGGCTCATCGAGCGGCGGGATCCC
>CAZHMP010000306.1:0-1625 GCA_964533595.1 uncultured Acidimicrobiales bacterium
GCCGGGCTGACGTGTGCATATCGACTGGCCCAAGCTGGAATCGACGTGTCGGTCCATGAGGCGTCGGATCGATTGGGCGGTCGGACACGCACGCTTCGGGAATATTTCGCCGACGATCGCACAGGCGAGTCCGGTGCTGCGGCGATCAACACGGATCAGACCGCGATCAGATCGCTGGTCCGTGAGCTGGGCCTTGAGCTCGATGACCTCTACTCGGGCTATCCGTCGGGCCTTGACGAGACGTGGTACTTCGACGGTGGGCCCTACAAGAGGTCGGATGCGGTCGATGATTGGCAGGAGATCGCGCCGGCGGTGCAGCGAGACTTCGATGCCGCCGGGGCCGACGTTCGCTGGGACAACCACACCGACGCCGCCGTTGCGCTCGACCGAATGTCGGTTGCGGAATGGGTTGAGGTCAACGTTCCAGGTGGGCGGTCGTCGCGGCTCGGCCGGCTGATCGAAGTGAATCAGGAAAGCGAATGGGCCGGTCCCGTCGAGGATCAGAGCTCTCTTCTCTTCCTGACCATGGTTGGTTCGGCGATCGGCAACAACGCGAGATTGTTGGGTAGCGCCGATGAGCGTTGGCACGTGTCGGGCGGCAACGATCGGATTGCGGCGGAGCTCGCGGCTGCGCTGCCACCAGGTGCGGTCAGGCTCGGCTCGAGTCTTGTCGCAGCCCGTGATCGGAGCACGGGGGTTCGCTGTTCTTTCGATGAGTCGGGCACCATCAGCGACTTCGACGCCGATCGTGTGGTGATGGCCCTGCCTTTCTCCACGCTTCGCTCGGTTGATCTGACGGGGCTCGAGTTGAGCGACAGGAAGAGGAGGGTGATTGCCGAACAGCCCATCGGGTCCAATTCCAAGCTTCATCTCGAATTCGCCAGACGGGCATGGCGCGACCACGGCGCCGACGGCGACTCGCTGAGCGACACCGACCTCATGGTCACGTGGGAAGAAGTGATAACCGAACCTGGCCCAACCGGGGTGATGGTGGTCTTCACCGGTGGTGAGAGAGGGGCGGCGTACGATTTCGCGGAGGCCCATGGAGAAGCCCCAACTGGGGTGGCAGCCGCAACCAACTCCGATCTGGCAGCGCTGTTCGGACCCGAGACTCCTGCCGCCGCGACCGGTCGGGGATGGCTCGATTCGTGGGTCGACGACCCGTATGTCGGTGGGTCGTATTCCTACTGGTCTGTGGGCCAACACACCGAGCTTCGCGGGGCCGGTGGTCTGCCAGAAGGTCGAGTCCACTTCTGTGGAGAGCACACCTCGCTCGATGATCAGGGCTACATGGACGGTGCCGTCGATACCGGTGAACGCGCCGCTGCCGAAGTACTGGCCGACTGAGCGTCGGGACTCACGGCCAGACGGGGCCGGAAGGCGCGATTACCTACGGTGATTCAATGCGAATTCGATGGCAACGATCTCTGCTCCGCCGCTGCAGCTCCGGCACCCTGCCGAGTTGAGTGGTCCCAGCCCGAGTGTTCTCCAATTCCCGCTTTTCTGACCTCCTGGGACCGTCACAGCGTCCTACGAGGTCACAGAAGCAGGGGTGGTTGCTGCTGCAGTGCCCCGGGCAGAATCGAACTGCCGCACACGGTTTAGGAATCAGCCGAGAATGGTGT
>CAZHMP010000307.1:0-1625 GCA_964533595.1 uncultured Acidimicrobiales bacterium
GGCTTCGAGCGATGGAACCGCAGGGGCAGGTCGAGGTAGTGCCACAAAAGCCCCCTGCGCCAGTCGCGCTGCGTTCGCATCACCGCCATGACCAAAAACCATCGGCGGGTTACAACGCCAGCGCCTCTGAGCACCGACACGACCACCAGCAATGCAACCGCGACCCAGACGTCATTCCCGGCGATCTCACCGTCGGCGAACGCCGGAACGATGAGATCGTCGGTGACTCCGCGCAACACCCAAGACCCTCCAACCGCGGCCAGCACGAACACAAACGCGCCGAACATGGCAATCGCATGGGGGACGGGATGAGCGCGCAGCGATCTCCAGATAAGGCGCCCGCCGCGGCGCCACATCGGATCGTTGGGCTTCAGAGACGGTCGATCAGCGCCGAGGCGAACTCAGAGCACTTGACCTTGGTGGCACCCTCCATCTGGCGAGCAAAGTCATAGGTGACCACCTTGTCGCCTATGGTGGATTCGACGGCACGAACGATGTCGTCGGCGGCGTCCTGCCAACCAAGATGCTCGAACATGAGCACACCCGACAGAAGAAGCGATGACGGGTTGACCTTGTCTTGCCCAGCGTATTTCGGCGCGGTGCCGTGGGTGGCCTCGAACACGCCGTGGCCAGTGGTGTAGTTGATGTTGGCGCCAGGAGCGATACCAATGCCGCCCACTTGGGCAGCGAGAGCATCCGAAAGGAAATCGCCATTCAGATTGAGAGTGGCGATTATGTCGAACTCAGCCGGCCTGGTCAGCACCTGCTGAAGCGCGATGTCGGCGATGGCGTCCTGCACAAGGATCTTGTCGCCTGGCTCGCCACCGCAATCATTCCAGCCCACGGCGACGTCGGAGTACTCATCCTCCACCAGCTCATAGCCCCACTTCTGGAAGGCACCCTCGGTGTACTTCATGATGTTGCCCTTGTGAACGAAGTGGATGCGCTTGCGATTGCGACGCACGGCATACTCGATGGCTGCTCGCTGGAGGCGCTGGCTACCGAACTTCGACACCGGCTTCACACCGATTCCGGATCCCTCTCTGATCTCCCAGCCGAACTCGTCGTGAAGCAATTCGATCATCTTCAGGGCATCTGGCGTGCCGGCCTCGAGTTCGAGCCCAGAATAAATGTCCTCGGTGTTCTCTCGAAATATCACCATGTCGACGAGGTCGGGCCGCTTCACCGGCGAGGGAACGCCCTCGAACCAGCGAACCGGACGGAGACACACGTACAGGTCGAGAATCTGACGAATCGCAACGTTGAGGCTCCGGAATCCGCCGCCGATCGGGGTGGTGAGCGGGCCCTTGATGCCAATCAGATAATCGCGAAAGGCCTGAATGGTGTCTTCGGGGAGCCAATCGCCGGTCTCGTTGAACGCCTTCTCTCCGGCCAGCACCTCCTTCCATTCAACCTTCTTGCCGTACTTTGCCGCCGCGGCATCAAGGACGGACTTTGCCGCCGGCCAGATGTCGACTCCGATGCCGTCGCCTTCGATGAAGGGGATGATCGGCTCGTCGGGCACCGTGAGGGTGCCGTCGCTCTGCATTGTGATCTTTTCTGCCATGTAGCCGATCGTAGCGTCGCCAATGCGACTCAACGGCCTCCGAGCAACTCGATTCGGT
>CAZHMP010000308.1:0-1625 GCA_964533595.1 uncultured Acidimicrobiales bacterium
GGCTTCGAGCGATGGAACCGCAGGGGCAGGTCGAGGTAGTGCCACAAAAGCCCCCGGCGCCAGTCACGCTGTGTTCGCATCACCGCCATGACCAAAAACCAGCGGCGGGTTACAACGCCAGCGCCTCTGAGCACCGATACGGCCACCAGTAATGCGACTGCGGCCCACACGTCATTTCCGGCGATCTCACCATCGGCGAACGCCGGAATGATGAGATCGTCGGTGACGCCTCGCAACACCCACGACCCTCCGACCGCAGCCAGCACGAACACAAACGCGCCGAGCATGGCAATCGCATGGGAGACGGGATGAGCGCGCAGCGATCTCCAGATAAGGCGCCCGCCGCGGCGCCACATCGGATCGTTGGGCTTCAGAGACGGTCGATCAGCGCCGAGGCGAACTCAGAGCACTTGACCTTGGTGGCACCCTCCATCTGGCGAGCAAAGTCATAGGTGACCACCTTGTCGCCTATGGTGGATTCGACGGCACGAACGATGTCGTCGGCGGCGTCCTGCCAACCAAGATGCTCGAACATGAGCACACCCGACAGAAGAAGCGATGACGGGTTGACCTTGTCTTGCCCAGCGTATTTCGGCGCGGTGCCGTGGGTGGCCTCGAACACACCGTGGCCAGTGGTGTAGTTGATGTTGGCGCCCGGAGCGATGCCGATGCCACCCACTTGGGCAGCGAGAGCGTCCGAGAGGATGTCTCCATTGAGGTTCATGGTGGCGATCACATCGAATTCGGCTGGGCGCGTGAGCACCTGCTGGAATGCAATGTCGAGAATGGCATCCTGTACCAAGATCTTGTCGCCGGGGTCGCCGCCGCAATCATTCCAACCCACGGCAATGTCGGAGTACTCCTCTTTCACCAGCTCATAGCCCCACTTCTGGAACGCGCCTTCGGTGTACTTCATGATGTTGCCCTTGTGGACCCAATGAATCCGCTTGCGATTGCGCTTCACCGCATACTCGATGGCTGCTCGCTGGAGTCTGTTGCTTCCGAACTTGGAAACCGGCTTCACGCCCACACCCGACCCTTCAAGGATCTCCCAGCCAAACTCGTCGTGAAGCAATTCGATCATCTTCAAGGCATCTGGCGTACCGGCCTCGACCTCGAGCCCCGAGTAGATGTCCTCGGTGTTCTCACGGAATATCACCATGTCGACCAGGTCGGGGCGCTTCACCGGTGAGGGAACGCCCTCGAACCACCGAACCGGACGGAGGCAGACATAAAGATCGAGCGTCTGACGAATGGCCACGTTGAGGCTTCGGAAACCGCCACCAATTGGTGTGGTGAGTGGGCCCTTGATACCGATGAGGTAGTCACGGAACGTCGTGATGGTGTCTTCGGGGAGCCAATCGCCGGTCTCGTTGAACGCCTTCTCGCCGGCCAGCACCTCCTTCCATTCAACCTTCTTGCCGTACTTTGCCGCCGCGGCATCAAGGACGGATTTCGCCGCCGGCCAGATGTCGACTCCGATGCCGTCGCCTTCGATGAAGGGAATGATCGGCTCGTCGGGCACCGTGAGGGTGCCGTCGCTTTGCATTGTGATCTTTTCTGCCATGACGCCGATCGTAGCGTCGCCAATGCGACTCAACGGCCTCCGAGCAACTCGATTCGGT
>CAZHMP010000309.1:0-1623 GCA_964533595.1 uncultured Acidimicrobiales bacterium
GCTGACGAGCCGGGTTCTGGTTCGGATGGTTCGTCTGATGGAGTTGATCCCGATGATTCGGTTGATTCGTCTGGTGATGGCACTGATCCGACCGATGATGTGAGCGCCGACGAGCCGACTCCTCCATCAGATTCGGGGGCGGGTGATTCGGAGCTCGATCCCGATGATTCGGTTGATTCGTCTGGTGACGGCAGCGATCCGACCGATGATGTGAGCGCCGATGAGCAAGTTCCTGCACCAGATCCGGTAGCAGGTGATTCGGAGATTGATCCCAACGACTCGGTGCAGCCATGAACCTTCGACGATTCTTCACTTCTTTGTTGTTGACTCTGGTGGCTATGCCGATGTTTCCGGCAGCCGCGCAATCCGAATCGGTCACCGTTACTCCGGCCTCGTCCCTCGAGGATGGAGACTTGGTAACCGTGGCGGGCACAGGCTTTACTCCAGGGACCGAAGTCTTTCTACTTCTGTGCAACAGCGATACCAGACTCGGTGACGCGCTGGGGCGCTGTGCGTTGATCGGCGATGGTGCGTTGGGCTACACCGTCGGCACCGCCGGATTGTTCATCGCTGCTTCGGTGGCGATACCGGTGGGGCAGGTCGGTGCTACGGGCCTGGCCACATGTCCACCATCTGCGGCTCAGCTGGCTCGAGGAGTTACCTGCTCGATTCAGGTTTCCAACGTTGATCTCGTGAAAGTAGCCAGTTCGGAGGTCGCCTACAGCGGGCAACCAGTGGCCGTGAAATCAGATCTGGCATTCACTGGACCTCATCAGGGGGCGCTCGTGTGGGTCGCCGTCGCCTTATTCGTCTTCGGGGCGATGGCCCACACGGGTGGCTGGATCATTGAGAGGCGAAGCCGCCTGACTTGATCCGGCAGGTCAGCCTCTGCCGTGACTCTCAGCCGAGTAGCGAGGCCACAGAGTCAGACGAGGCAACCCGGAACTTGTTGACGTATTCCTCGTGATTTTCGGCCACAGAGGTGGGGTCGTACACGTAGTTGACGAGCATTCCGTAGGACTGAGCCATGCCCCGGGGCGAAGTGTCGCCGCACCAGTTGATTCGCTCTAATCTCGCTCCGTTGCGCAGATGGAATCTTGCCACCGGATCGAGTGGCTCACCCTTCCTCTTGGCCTCAAGCAGATAGCGGCCGGCCGATCTCATTACGGCTTCGCGGAAAGTCGACTCGGGTTTCCTGGCGGGGCTGATGACCGCGGAGGCGATCTCGGTAGGCAGACCTCCGCCGGTGTCTCGAACCCAGTTCTGATACCCGGGGATCGGTGACAGGGTGCCGAAGGTGGAGATGCCGGGTAGCTCGGATCGCAAACGCTCGGTGACCTGTTTCAACAGAAAGCTCCCAAGCGGTATCCCCCGCAGGCCCGCCTGGCAGTTGCTGATCGAGTAGAAGATCGCGGTGTTGCACTCAGCGAGTTCGTCAAGTGTCCTGACCGGAGCGTCGAGCACCGCTGATATGGAGGCCTCGAGCCCCACAGTGAGGGCCACCACCACGAAGATGATCGGTTCCCCAGGCAGGCTGGGGTGGAAGAAACCGAAGCATCTCCGGTCGCGTTCCAGACGCCGCCGCAGATCGTCCCAGCCACGTATCTCGTGGACTGCTTCGTA
>CAZHMP010000310.1:0-1608 GCA_964533595.1 uncultured Acidimicrobiales bacterium
TGGCTGTCGCTGCGCCTGAGAGGGGCACAGAACAGCCTGGCCAAACGCGGCGAGCTGCGATTCAACCCTCCCACCGGCTTTGTCTGGGGCGGTCACGGTTTCGAGAAGGATCCAGATTTGGCGGTGCAGAGCGCGATCGGTATGATCTTCGAGCGCTTTGCGATCGAGCCCTCAGTCGGGCGTGTAGTGCGATGGGCGAGAGAGACCGGCTATCGGGTTGCGACACGGCGTTCGTATGCCGATGGCACGAACGAGCTCACGTGGAGTCAGCTCTACCTCACTCGCCTAAAGGAGATCCTCAAGAATCCGATATACGCGGGGGCCTACGCGTACGGCCGCCGGAGCGAGACGAAGGTGATCGTCGATGGTGAGATCCGCACAGCACGTCGGTGCAAAGGTCCAGACGAATGGACGGCCCTCATCCAAGATGCACACGAGGGCTACATCACCTGGGAGGCCTACTTGAAGAACCAAGAGCGAATGCGCGACAACGCCGCTCGTCGTCCCAACAAAGGCGCTCCGCGAGAAGGTCATGCTCTGCTGACCGGGATTCTTCTGTGCGGTCGCTGTGGCCGACCGATGACCGTCAGGTACCAGGGCGCCGGCGGTGATCGCTGGGCGTACGTGTGCGTCGGTGAGAACACTCGCGGGGCCAAGGTGTGCTGGACGGTCAGTGGGCCGGCGATCGATGCAGCGGTAGAGGATCTATTGCTGCGCATGGTCATCCCCAGCGAGCTCGACCTCACGCTTGCGGTCGAGCGAGAGGTCGAGTCACAGTCGGCATCGTTGAACGAGCAGTGGAAGCTGCGGCTCGAGAAGGCGCAGTACGAGGCTCGACGAGCCGAGCGCCGGTACAAGGCTGTGGACCCAGACAACCGCGTCGTTGCCCGGACCCTGGAAGGACAGTGGGAGGCCTGTCTGCAGGAGCTCGAAGTGGTCCGACATCAGTACGAGGACGCCAGACGTCAACGTCGCGTGCAGCTGACGAATGAGGACCGTGAGCGGGTCCGTGAGCTGGCCCGGGATCTTCCCAGCGTTTGGCATGCCCCGACGACGAAGCCCGCGGAACGCAAGGCGATGCTACGCATCGTGATCGAGGCCGTCACGATTCGTGCGATCGACGTTCCCGAACGCCAGACCCATATCCAGGTGCAATGGTCGAGTGGTGCTGTCGACGAACTGTTCGTCCCCCGGATCAGAACTCGTCGTGTATCGAACAAGTGCATCGAACGCATTCGCGAACTCGTAGCACTGGGGATGAGCGACGAGGCCATCGCGCAGAGACTCAACGAGGAGAACTTCACGACTGGGCATCACCGCCCTTGGACCACGCCCGCAGCCAAGAGGATGCGGCTGGAGCACACTTCGACTCGGAGAGCGCCGAAGACGGACGTTCGTCAACCGCTGCCAGACCGGCATCCCGACGGGCGCTACTCGGTGCGTGGCGCGATGAAGCGATTTGGTGTCAACAACGACAAAGTCCGCGGATGGATCAAGCGCGGGTTGGTTGAAGCCGTGCGCGAGGACTTCGACTGGTGCGATGGCGCTTGGTGGCTGAGCATCGACGAAGCGACCGCGAAGCGCCTCGAGGAAGACGCAACGAAGAGA
>CAZHMP010000311.1:0-1596 GCA_964533595.1 uncultured Acidimicrobiales bacterium
CCTGCGCGGCTGGATGAAACAAGCCGATATCGACGAGGGCCAAAGAGCCAACGGCCTCTCCACCGCTGAGCGCGATGAGCTGGGACGACCGATAGCTATGCCTGCGAGGTCATAGAAGACGGAGCTACTCGATGCGCATCCCCGAGATGGCCCTCGAGATCACCAGCTGCTAGATCTGCTCCGTGCCTTCGAAAGTAGGGATGGGCGGGCACCGACTTGTGTCCCGGGGTTATGCCTCGGGCTGCGATTCCTGGATCGCTCGGAGCTGTTCGATCAACGGCGGAAGGTCGGCGGCTGCTGTGGCAACGACAACCTCCATCTCAATCGACCAGTAGCCGTGCACGAGCCTGTTGCGGAGCCGAATCGGATCACTCCAGGTGACCTCGGACTGAGACTCCTTCAGCTCCGCCGAGACTTGGCCGGCTGCTTCGCCCAGCACCGTCAGGTTCCAGAGGACAGCCTCACGGCGAAGATCGTCGGCATCAAGATCACCCGCAGACCGGTCACCCACCAATTCGACGACCCGCGAAGCCGCATCGATCATCTCCTGGAGGAGTAGGCGATCACGCTGCATAGACAACGACCGCGTCGGCCAGGACGCTCTCTCGCATCAGCCGATGGACGGAGCCCTTTGAGACCAGGTCGACAGTGCGCCCGAACAGCTCGGCTAGGCCATCTTCAAGATCGAACAGATCGAATCCGAGGCGCGACCCGGGAGCCAGCTTGTACAAGAAATCAATGTCGCTGTCGGGCGAAGCATCGCCTCGAGCCACCGAACCGAAGACCGCCAGCTCTGAAACGCCGAATCGGTCGCAGAGCGCAGCCAACTGTCCAGAATCAACAACATGTCCATCGGGATTAACGACCTCGGCCATAGCCATGCCCCCATTGTCGCACCATCTGCCGCCCACATGCACCAGACCCAGAACTTCGTTCAGCACGATGTCGGCAAGCACACGTCCCGTGCCTAGCACCTAGAGCTTCCTGTCCAAGAGTAGGGGTGAGGGGTCCGCCGTGAGGTGGGCCCGGTGGTGGATCTTGTGGTTCCTCCTACAGATCCACGAAGGGACCACCACCGTGACCTCAGATCAGATTGTGTATCACCAACGCTGCCGCGAAGTACGGCCTGTCGGCATTGATGCCCAAGACAAGACGGCCTCCGGCGATGCCGAACGCGACACCGACGCACATCATCGAGATGTTGATGACGTTGGCGATCACGGCACCAACATTGGGGTGTCGCCAGTACGACGACCGGCTCGGCGATCAGGGTTTCGAGATCGGCAAATCGACTGTGCAGAACGTGTTGATCAGACATGGTCTGGGCCGGCGCCATCAACGTCTCGCTCGTGCTGCGGCAATCACCGCGTTGACGACCGGTTTGGTGACCGAAATCGCCGTTGAGGACGAACCATTCGGCTTCTGTCACTGGTCTGGCCGCCCCGCCGGGCTGGTCGCGGTCGACACCGCTACCCGCTGGGCGATGGTGTGGCTCGTTCACCGCACCGTCAACAAGGACCTCTCGGCAGCGTTCTTCAAAAGCATCTACAAGACCTGGGCCAAGATGGGGTTCCCGATCGAAGCTGTCGTCGCCGA
>CAZHMP010000312.1:0-1592 GCA_964533595.1 uncultured Acidimicrobiales bacterium
GGCTCGACGGCCGGCACCCATGGCAAGAATTACCGTGGCCCCACCGGTGACGATGTCGCCGCCGCCGAATACGCCCTTCTTCGAGGTGCGACCGGTGGCCTCGTCGGCCACGAGAGTCCCCCACTTGGTGCGGTCGAGATCGGGGGTTGTGCGCAGCAAGAGCGGATTGGGAACGTTGCCGATGGCGATCACCACGATGTCGGCGTTCTGATCGAACACCTCTCCCTCGATCGGCTGGGGGCGGCGACGGCCGTCGTCGTCGGGCTCACCAAGTTCCATGCGTTGGAGCCTCACCCCAACCAGGTTGCTCTCATCGTCGCCCAGCAGTTCGAGTGGTGAAACAAGCGTGTCGAACTCGACCCCCTCAGCCTGGGCGTGGTGCACTTCCTCGACGCGCGCCGGCATCTCGTCCATGGTGCGGCGATAGGCAATCGAGGCCCGGCCGGCGCCGAGACGCAGAGCGGTTCGCACCGCATCCATCGCCGTGTTGCCACCACCGAACACCACGACATTCTTGCCGTGCATGTCGAGAATCGGAGTCTGGGCGCTGTCGGAGTAGGCCTTCATCAAGTTGATTCGGGTGAGGAACTCGTTGGCCGAGTAGACGCCGATCAGATTCTCGCCGGGGACATCGAGGAACTTCGGTAGACCCGCACCGACGCCGATGAACACGGCGTCGTAGCCCTCGTCGGTGAGCAGATCGTCGAGTGTGTCGAGCGAGCCGATCACCGTGTTGGTGCGGAAGTCGACTCCTCGGTCGGCGAGGCCGTCGATCTCGGATCGCACGATGTCTTTCGGGAGACGAAACTCGGGGATGCCGTAGACCAACACACCGCCGAGTTCGTGCAGAGCCTCGAAGACGGTGACCTCGTGGCCCATGGTGATGAGGTCGCTGGCGCAAGCCAACCCGGCCGGGCCGCTGCCGACTACTGCCACGCGCTTGCCGGTGGGCGCAGCGTTGGGTGGCGGATCGAGCGGAGAATTCTCGCGAACGAAATCGGCGACGAAGCGTTCGAGATGGCCGATGTGTATCGGCTTGCCTTTCTTGTCGAGCACGCAAGAACCCTCGCACTGCACCTCTTGGGCGCAAACCCTTCCGCACACCGCGGGAAGAGAGTTGTCGATTCCAATGACCTCGGCGGCCTCGGTGAATTCCTTCAACGCGACATGGCGCAAGAAGTCGTCGATCTGCACTCCGACGGGGCATCCGTCGATACATGTGGGATGGGCGCACAGCAGGCAACGCTTGGCTTCGGTCGTGGCCAATTCCGGGGTGTAGCCGAAGTTGACCTCCATGAACCCGCCCGCTCGCTCCTTGGCGTCGCGCTCGGGCATCTCGGTGGGCGCCATCTTCATGCGCTCGCGTTTGGTCAACTCGGTCATGGCTGGCTGCGCCTCACTCCCGAAACTTCGACGGGCTCAGCGCACGCGCCCAAGTCGTCTGTGTCTGGCGTGCGATTGTGTTCCGCCTCCCAGGTGAGGTAGGCCTTGTTGCGACGGTTGAGAAGATCGAAATCGACCTCGTGGGCATCGAATTCCGGTCCGTCGACACAAGCAAACATCGACTTGCCCCCAACCGACACCCGGCAGCC
>CAZHMP010000313.1:0-1584 GCA_964533595.1 uncultured Acidimicrobiales bacterium
TTCTGATCGCCGCCGCATTGAGCGATGCGTCGATGCCCGGAGGAGTGCTCGGGGTTTTGTTGGCGTACGTGGGTGGTGTCGGTGGCGGGGTGGTGATCGGCGCGTTCGGGCTGGCGGTGGTGTTGCGTATGGACGACATCCGGGCAATGTCCGTGGTGCAGACCCTTTCGTTCATGGTGATGTTCCCCTCGATCGGGCAGGTGCCTCTGGTGTTGTTGTCGGGGTGGATGCACTTCGTGGCGAGGATCAATCCCGTCACCAATATTTTGCGCATGTCGCGCCAAGGGTTTCTTGGGCCGGTCACTTGGGCCGACACATGGCCCGGCTTGCTGGCGCTGAGCATCGGCACGCTCGTATTTGGTGCGTGGGCTGCGTATGAGCTCGAACGAAGGAACCCATGACCATCTGGTCGCCAATCACGTTGTCGTCAATACTCCAACAGAGGTGAATGAGTTGCAGGTCGATCTAACAGTCAACGGAACCAGCGAGTCCCACGAAGTGGAGCCCCGCATGCTGCTGGTTCACTACTTGCGCGACAACTGTGGGCTCACCGGCACCAATGTCGGCTGCGACTCATCGTCGTGTGGGGCGTGCACGGTTCATCTCGACGGCGAGTCGGTCAAGAGTTGCACGATTTTTGCGGCTCAGGTCGATGGCCAGTCGGTCACCACCATCGAGGGAATGGCCTCCTCCGATGGTGCCTTGCATCCCATGCAAGAGGCATTTCACGCCAACCATGGATTGCAGTGTGGGTATTGCACACCGGGCATAGTGATGGCAGCGACATCGCTGCTGAATGAGATTCCCGACGCGAACGAAGACCAAATTCGGGAGGGGCTCGAGGGCAATCTCTGCCGATGCACCGGCTACCACAACATTGTGAAATCGATCTTGGCCTGCTCGGAAGGTGGCGCGAAGTGATTCCTGTCGCCTTCGAATATGAAAGAGCCGAATCGGCCGAGCACGCGCTCGCTCTTCTCGCTGAGCACGGCGACGAATCCAAGCTGATCGCCGGGGGTCATTCGCTGGTTCCGCTCATGAAGTTCCGTCTGGCTGCGCCGTCGGTGCTGATCGACATCGGTCGACTGTCAGATTTGTCATACGTGCGAGACGACGGCGATCATTTGGCCATCGGTGCGCTCACCCGGCACTTCGATGTCGAGCACGACGATCTCGTGAGGTCTCAGTGCGGGCTTCTTGCCCAGGCAACGTCAAAGGTTGGCGACCCCCAAGTCCGTCATCGGGGCACGATCGGAGGATCCGTCGCCCACGGTGACCCGGCTTCCGATGTTCCATCGGCCCTCCTGGCCTTGCGGGCAACAATGGTTGTGTCGGGCGCGGAAGGAGAACGCGAGGTGCCCGCCGACGAATTCTTCACCGGTTTCTTGGAGACAGCCGTATCGGAGACCGAGCTCCTCACCGAGATCCGGGTTCCGAAGGTTCCCAATGCCAGTTGGTCGTTTCAGAAGTTCAACCGTCGCGCCCAGGACTGGGCGATTGTTGGAGCGTCGATCCTGGTGGACGGGTCGAATGTCGGAGTCGGTCTTGTCAACATGGACAACCGTCCGGTGAGAGCGGCGGCGG
>CAZHMP010000314.1:0-1575 GCA_964533595.1 uncultured Acidimicrobiales bacterium
TGTGACGGGGACGGTTGGTTCGGTGTATTCGTGGGCGTCATCTTGAAGGGTGAGTTGGGCGATGTTCTCGACACGATCATTTCATTTGCGTTCCGCTATGACGTAATGCTGTTGGTGACGTACTGCCAGTCTCCGGTCATCGCCCCGGTCGGGTGCCAAACCAACACGTCACTTCTTTGCCAACAGGAGCTCTGATTGTCCAAGCAGCCTCCGGACCCGAGAAGAACTCCATATGAGCCTTCACCCAGATCGACAATGCCCGACACAACGGCCGGGCCGCTGGAGTCGTCGATTGTGTAGCCGGGAGCCAAGACGCTGGCCTGTGTCACGACGGTGTTTGGATCGATGGCCAGGTTCGCGATCGCTGGGTGGAGGAACTTGATCTCGTCACCCTCACCGCCATGGCCTGCTGCCAGGAACTCCTTGTCGATTGTGGCGGTCCCGAGCCCTGCGCCGCTTTGCAAGGAAACTCCGACCTCTTTTTGCTCGAAGGTCCAAGTCTTGCCGTTGTCGCTGGATCTGTAGAACTCGACAGTCTCGACCGATGCCGGCCTTTGACCGATGATCACGAGCGATGTCCCCACCCGGTAGATCGGACCGACGATATTGGGATCTCCATCGGAGGGCACAGTCAAGCTCACGGTAGTCCCGTCGCCCGCGTCGACTGAATAGAGCGATCCAACGGAGAAATTTGTTCCCGACTGGAACTTCAGCGACGCCAGGTACGAGTCCGACAGTGCGTCTCGTGTGAGCCAGCCTTGAGCGATGATGTGGGCTTCACTTGTTGTAAGGCTGGCAACGACGTCCCAAACTTTGCCGGTGACCGTGGTACGAATCTCGGCTGTATGGTCCCCTGTCTTGATCAAAAGGCCATAGCCGGAATCTTCAGCCTGTGCGCTCAGGATCTCCCCCGCATCCGCGAGTTCGGGAGTGATCACCAGCAACTGGCCGGACTTGTCGACAACGGTCAACGATCGGGCCCGAAGCACGAGGAGATCGCCGCTCTTGCCTGCACCGATCGCCCGAATGCGGCTCTGCCCAGCAAAGTCGATGTCATCCTGAGTCATCTGCGGGACGATCCCGGCAGGGATCAGAGCAAAGACCGGCGGGCCGGCCGTGGCCGTCGCGCCCGCCAGAGTCGTTGCCGTTGCCCCTTGGGACGTCGAAGGTGGGCTCTGGGAAGCCGGTGGAGCATCCTGAGTTGTCGCTGGTGCTTGCTGTGCGGTAACGGGACTACTCGCGGCGGAGATGGCCGAATCAGCACCGCACGCCGATGCGGCCAGCGCTAGCACGATGACGACCACCACCAAACGAGCAGGCATCTGAGACATCGATCCACCTTCTCTCAATCTCGTTCTCGACCTTACCCCCCCGCTTTCGAGAGTGAGGGGGACGCGTTTGTCGGGCCAGTTGCGATGACGGTACGCCGACCTGCCGTTCCTGCCATTTCCGTTGGTTAGAGACCATATTTCGCAGTGCTGGTGTTATCCATCGTTCCCCTTGGCACCTTGGCGTATGCGGTTGTGCCGCTACCTGTGTGTTCCCTCGCTCGGTTCGGGATCGGCTATGTCGCCG
>CAZHMP010000315.1:0-1561 GCA_964533595.1 uncultured Acidimicrobiales bacterium
GCGTCGTCACGGTCCGGGTTGGTGAGGAAGTCGTAGAGGAGCTGTTTGGTGAGCGCCACGGTGGTGGGAGCGGTGTTGGTGGCGATGTCGTGAGCCATGCTCATGGCGGTGTCGAGCACCGCCTCCTTCGGCACCGCTCTGTGGCACAGTCCGAGCTCGACGGCTTCGGCACCCCGGAACATCCTGCCCGTGAGCAACACATCGATGGCCTTGGAGTATCCGATCATCCGGGGAATGAGCCACAGCAGGTCGGCGTCGGGCAGGACACCGCGCCGGTTGAACACGAATCCGAGCTTGGCATCCTCGGCAACCACTCTCAGATCCCAATGGATGGGCATGGTGAGACCGACGCCGACGGCTGCTCCGTTGATCGCGGCGATTATCGGTGTGGCCAATTTGTGGGGTGGGGTGGCATCCCTGGCCTGTCTGGCCCAGTCAATGCGGCCAAGTGCGTCGGAATTTCCCGTGAAAGTCTCGTCCCCGCCTCCCAGGTCGGCTCCAGCACAGAATGCCCGGCCCTGTCCGGTGACCACGATGACCCGAACGGAGTCGTCGTGGTCGGCGTCTGCGAATGCGCCGGCGATTTCTGCTGCCATCTGCCAGGTCCAGGCATTCATACGGTCCGGACGGTTCAGGGTGATCAGCCTCACCGCTCCGTCGGTGTCGATTCTGATCTGCTCGGCCATGACGCGAACCTAAACCATCGGAACGCGATGGCTTCAACCGACCTCTACGAGCTCCCGGTGTTCGCCGTCGCCGGCAGCGATCTGTTGGCCGGTCGTGACGATCTTGAGATTGTTGAGATGCAATCCCAGGAAGATGCCCGCAATTGCCACGATGCCGAGCAGGGCACCCGAAGACAGCATCACCAGAGCCGGTGCCGGGCAGGTGCCGGCTATTGCCCAGCCCACACCGAACAGGGCGCCGCCCTTGACGTGGTGACGTTGGGGCATCGAGCGTGAGAGCTTGATCCGCCCGCCGAAAACGGTTTGCTGATTACGCCGCTCGAGCAGCCACAGAAGAGGCGCCGAAACCGCTATTGCCGAAGCCATCAACAAGAAGACGTCGGCCTCTTTCAGCCGGAGCATGGCGTGGATCGTGTCGTATTCGTGGAGTCGGGCACCGGCGAGGAGACCACCGAAAAGCATTCCGATGCTGAGGCCAACAGCGTTGAGTTTCACAGCGAACCTCCCGTGACGATGTGGAGTGCGAAGGTGGTGGCTATCGCGGTGGTGAGAAATGTGGCGGTGACCGTGGCGCTGGCCGGCGAGCGCTGCGCCGTGCCGCAAAGGCCGTGACCGCTGGTGCATCCGCCGGCCATTCCGGCGCCGTAGCCGAGCAGGGTTGCTCCTCCGAATACCAGCGGTATCACCAACCAGATCGGGAAGACGTCGCGCAGACTGTCGTAGCCGGAACGCAGGCCGTTGTTGTCGGCGGTGAGTACTTGGGTGACGAGCAAACCGCCGGCGAACATGCCCACGAAATACCAGACTCGCCATACGGCGATGTCTCGGCCGCGTCGCAACAATCCGCTGGTTTGCACGTAGGCCCCACTGGCTCC
>CAZHMP010000316.1:0-1548 GCA_964533595.1 uncultured Acidimicrobiales bacterium
CAAAGAACAGTGAAGACGCGTGCTGCGGACACCGAGAAGTACCCGATGGGGGCAGGGCAGAAGTTCGCTCAAGCCGAGGTGGCCTTCGGTGTGGCTCGGTCTTCGGCGTTCTCGCCGGGACGTGTCGGCCAGTCGTCGATCTTTCTCCATAAAGACCGCCACGGTCAGGTGGTGAAGTGCGCCGAAAGGGTCGGAGACTACGACCTGATCGGGAAACTAGTGCTGGACTCCACTGACCCGGACAAGGTTGTCGCCGGGATCTACCCCTACGACGCCGGGACGCATCACGTTGCATCGACCCCTCGGCGCAAACCTCCTTACACGGTGATGCAGGGAATCTCCGATCTGTTCATCGAGCGCGGTGGCCGCGATCTCAAGCGGAGCCAGGTGGCGCTTTACATGTCTGCCTCTGCTCCCGACGTGGATCTCGCCATCGACCTGCTGCTCGAGCGGCGCTACATCTCCGAAGAATCTGGCGACCGTAACTCCATCGTCTACCGTCAGGTCAAACCCTACAGAGCCATCTACGACGCGGAATCCGAGTTCTATCAAGGTGATGAGGATGCTGCTCAGTGACTCGTGGATGGTCGACGGCGAATGCCGCCGGCGGGGGATGAGCCCAAACGAGTTCTTCCTTCTGCAATCCGGCCACTACTCGAAGGCGGCGCTTGACGCCTGTGCCAACTGTGTCGTCCAGTTGGCTTGCATGGAGTATGCCGTAGCCAACGAGGAATACGGGCTATGGGGTGGGACCTCAGAACGGCAACGCCGGCGGATACGGATGGGACTGAAACGTCAACCGTGACCATTCTCCAAACCACGGATACGTGTCTCATGGTCAGCGACCGCAACCTCGATCGTTTCGATCTGCTCCTCAGTGCCGTTCATCACCGACAAGATCGCCACCAACGTCTTAGAAACCCAAGCCGCCCACGCCGTAGCCAACGCGAACATCGACGTGGCGACCATCAACAGCACTTCTTCGTCGAACGTCACGGCTCATGCCTTAACGAGCTTGCCGGCAGTGACCTGCTCGTCGATCACGTAACCGATACCAGGCAGGTCAGTACCAACCTTGCTGCCACGGTAGTTCTGGTATTCACGGACGATCGTTGTGCCTTTCAACACCCACACCGCCCACATCCGCTGATTCTCGGTGTCGTTGATGATATCCATGTCGGCCCCTTCTGTGACTGCCGTAGGGAGTTTCCCCAAGTATTGCATGATCGTCGACGCGTCCACGTCCGCGACCGTGTCGATGTTGTCCCACATCCAGTTTTCGTCAGCGATCGTCGTAGCGAAACCATGCTCGATCAGAAACGCCGAATCGTACTTCGCCTGCTTCCACCACCAACGACGCAACCCACCAAACTGATAATACCAGTGGAGGCCGGTCGTGTAATTATCGGGCATGAAACCATGCGGCCAGCCCGCCAGCGTGTACCGGGCCTTCCAGATCTTCGCCAACGTCGCCCCGTCGCCATGCACCGGATACCCGACCGACGCCCCATGCACTGTCGGATCGTTCGACCCGTCCTGATGCAACGC
>CAZHMP010000317.1:0-1546 GCA_964533595.1 uncultured Acidimicrobiales bacterium
GACCGGACGAAGTGCATTGGATGGTGGTGGGACGAGCAGAACTCGGCTCATACGAAGGCATTGCGGCACCATCCAACAGCCCGGCCGCGCCTTCGCAATACTTTCCGATGCTCTGATCAGCGGCAATACGCATCCGTCATCGGAAGACGGCCCACTCCACAACGGCTTGCGTGAATGTGTCGTAGTTGTACGTCGTCACCAAGACCCTCAGGTCGCCCTTGCTCGCCTCCATGGTGTAGCTGTCGGTATCTCTCTCGGTACCGTCGATGGTGAACCCCTGATCGGTTGCGGCGCTCTCGTACATATTGATGATCTCGTCTATCCGCGAAGAATCAAAATCGAACATCAGTAGCCAGGTCTTGTCTTGGCCGGACTCCGTGACGCTGGCGTCAATGTTGTCGACCCTGTCGGGTACGGGGAGCGGGAAATCAGGGGGTACGGTCGTGAAGGAATCGCCGGACACGGTGTCGCCGTCTGAGTCGGTCGCTTGGAAAGTGCCGGACCCTCCATCGCCGTTGACGTCAACGTTGGCACCGGCCTGTTCGGCGGCCTTTTCGAGCGCCTGGTTGGCGAGAGGTGATCCGCTCCCGGATGACCCGCCACATGCCGCGGCCATCATGGCCAGAACCGGTATGAGTATCGAGAGTTTCCGCACTATCCCTCCTTGTGTGGTGCCGATCGTCCGACTCCCGAAGGCGGTGCCAACGACTCGAAGTGACCGACGGCTTACGGCGGAAGCCTAGAACCGGCAACCGATCGTGACCAAGTCGGGACGTTCAGTCG
Organism: uncultured Acidimicrobiales bacterium; assembly: GCA_964533595.1. GTDB lineage: Bacteria > Actinomycetota > Acidimicrobiia > Acidimicrobiales > Aldehydirespiratoraceae > SZUA-87. The sequence goes on from CAZHMP010000317.1 coordinate 784, forward strand.
GCGACGACCTCGATGGCGCACTCCGGGCAGTTGTCGTACGCGAGCTGATGTGCCGGGCCCTGATCAGGGAGCGAGCGGCCCGCCGAACGGAAGAGCGTCCTGCCAAGTGATGAGGAACTCCTCAGCTGAACCACTTCACAAAGGCTTTCCAGTAATCGCCGTAGTTGGTCATCAACACTTCGATGTTCAGTTTGTCTTTGGACGCGATCAAACTGGAGAAGTCGGCGTCCCTGTAATTACCTTCGATGTTGAACCCCTGGTTGGTTGTGGCGTCCTCGTACAACTGGCTGATCTCATCCACCCGCGAAGGATCAAAGTGGAAGGTCAGTTCCCAGCCCTCGCCTTGGTCGCCACTCGTGGTGCTGGCATCGATGATGTCGATATTGTCGGGTACGGGGAGCGGGAAGTCAGCGGGAACGGATGTGTCGGACGTGGTGGCCGCGGTGTCGCCATTGGCGTTGCCGTTGACGGTGGTGCTGGTTGGCGTGGCGGTCGTATCCGGCGCCTGGTTGGCGAGAGGCGATCCGCTCCCGGATGACCCTCCACACGCCGCGGCCATCATGGCCAAGACCGATACGAGTATCGACAGTTTTCGCACGAGCCCTCCTATTGTGGCACCGATGGTCCGACCTCCGGACGGCGGTGCCCGGTGTCAACGACTCATGTCGCGACGTCAGTATCGGTCATCGAACCTGACTCGATCGTGATGATCAGTCGGCGACGACTTCGATGGCGTACTCCGGGCAGTTGTCGGCCGCGAGCT
>CAZHMP010000318.1:0-1531 GCA_964533595.1 uncultured Acidimicrobiales bacterium
CTGAGGGGGTGCCGGATCGCCACCACGGCTTGTCTTCACAGAGACGCACGATCGAACGGTGGGTGGCCCTGCCGATGCCGCGGATCGAATCGAGCCGGCCCATCAGAATGCGACCGAAATGTTCGGGATGGTTGTCGCCGGCGTCGAGCAGCGCCCGAGCGGTCCAGAGGGTGAGTTGCGTGTCGCCGGTGAACGTGCCGACCGGACCGCCGTTCCATCCACGCCACGGCACGAAGTCTCGCAGTTCGCCGTAGCGGGCCTGGATCTCGGCGGGTGTCATGCCTTCGACGGGACGACCCAGCGCGTCGCCGATGGCTGAGCCGATCAACGCGCCGCGGTAGCACTCGATGCCGGGGACATCGGCGGCCGAGATGAATTTCGTAGCGGCCGTTCCAGCAGGGCCGACTGGCAGCAGGTGTCGTTTGATGAGTTCGTTGTCGATGTCGTGAGTGTTCACAGGGGTGCTCCTGGGGTCGCGTGGGGAGAAATTGATCGTGGTGTCCACTAGCCATGTACGCCACAGACGTGACAATCCCTCAGGTCAGAGGGGATCCGCCGCCACTTTGTGTCGTATCTACAATAACATAACATACAGGTTCTTGTCAAATAGATACAAAGTGGTTACGGTTGTGTCATGGACAACGAGTTCGACGTCGAGGGATACAACGCCAGCGACTATCCGCCCTTTGCGGTCACCGTCGACATCGTCGTGTTCACCATCAGAGACGACCGGCTCCAGATCGTGCTCATACAAAGGGGATCTCCCCCGTTCGAAGCCGCTTGGGCCCTACCCGGCGGTTTCGTGCAACACGACGAAGATCTCAAAGCTGCGGCTCGCCGGGAACTCGCGGAAGAAACAGGAGTCGACACCGGCCCGGCGCATCTCGCCCAGTTGGCGTGTTACGGAGCGCCGGACCGTGACCCCCGCATGCGAGTGGTCACGGTGGCCTGGTGGGCGATCATGCCCGAAGTGCCCGAACCCGAGGCAGGCTCCGATGCCGCCCACGCCGACCTTGTGGGAGTCGACGACGTGATCGAAGGTCGAGTCGAGCTGGCATTCGACCACAAACAGATCGTGATCGACGCGCTCGAAGCGCTCCGCGACCGACTCGAGGACACCACCCTGGCCACAACGTTTTGGACCGACGAATTCCGCATCAGCGACCTCCGCCGCGTGTATGAAATCGTCTGGGACACCGAACTCGAACCCGGCAACTTCCAACGCAAAGTCCGAAAAGTCCCCGGCTGGCTCCGGCCCACCGGAACCCACGACGACACCACCACCGGACGGCCAGCCCAACTATTCCGCAGCGGCCCCGATCCCCTGCGCCTCCAATCCCCCATCCGACGCGAACGCAAACACGACGACTGACACCTCGGCGGCCGCTACGTCTCAGCCGGCCCGCGGATAGGCGAGGTCGAGCCGTACGGCGAGGTCGTCGATGATGTCGCTCAGTTCCACCTGCTCTGCCCAGTCGGGACGAAAGGCCGCGGCGCCGTGCACCGCACCAAGCAACTGTCCGACGATCGA
>CAZHMP010000319.1:0-1529 GCA_964533595.1 uncultured Acidimicrobiales bacterium
CGTGGCTCACCGGCACCGCGTTCATCCACTCGGTGATGGTCCAAGAACGACGCGGAATGCTGCGAGTTTGGAACCTCTCGCTAGTGGTTGCCACCTTCGCGCTCACCATCCTCGGCACCTTCATCACCCGTTCGGGGGTACTCAACTCGGTCCATGCGTTTGTCGAGTCGGGTATTGGTCCTTGGATCCTCACGTTCTTCGGCCTCATCGTCGTGGTCTCGCTGGCGTTGATCGCTTGGCGCGGCGATCAATTGCGCTCCCCGGGAAGGATCGACTCACCGGTGTCTCGTGAGGGCGCCTTCCTGGCCAACAACGTGCTGTTCGCCGCGTTTGCGTTCGTCGTCCTTCTCGGAACGATCTTCCCTCTGATAGTGGAAGCGGTCGACGGCAGAACGATTTCGGTGGGAAACCCCTATTTCGATCGCATGACCATGCCGATTGGGTTCACTCTCTTGTTCCTGATGGCCGTGGCTCCGGTGCTGCCGTGGCGCAAGGCCTCCTCGGGCGTGCTTAGCCAACGACTTCTCGGTCCGGCGTGGTTCGGAGCGGGCGTGGTGGTTTTTTCGGTGCTCGTCGGGGCGCGGGGATGGGCGCCGCTGCTGGCTTTCGCTCTTGGAGGATTCGCCGCCGGTGCCTCGGCCCGTCAGCTGTTGCTTGCCACCCGCAGGCAGGGTTGGCGAGGGCTGATCGGGCGCACCAACGGCGGAATGATCGTCCACATCGGTGTAATCCTGATAGCCGTCGCCTTCGCGGCGAGCAATGCCTACGTTCGCCAGGACGAATTCAACCTGCTCCCCGGCGACACCGCCACGATGTCGGGCCATGAGCTCACTTTCGAGGGTTCCAACATCGTTGAGTATCCCAATCGCACCGAGAGGGTGGCGCGCATCAGAGTCGATGGCGGCCAGGTGTACGAGCCGGCGTTGGCCACCTACCCCTTCGCCGGTCAGAGCATCAACGTTCCGTCGGTTCGATCCACTGTCGTCGATGACATCGCATTGTCGGTCCTGTCTTATCCCGAGGGAACCGATGACGCCGTGCTACTTCGGGCCACGATCCAACCCCTCATCGTGTGGTTGTGGATCGGCGGCATGGTCATCGCGGTCGGCACCGCCATGGCTGTGGTGCCGGGTAATCGGCGCCGCCCGACCGATCCTGCGTCTGCGCCAGTCGAGGAGTTGGTTGTGTGACCGGCACAGATTCCGACAGCCAGATTTCAGCCCCTCGAGGGAGGCTGGCGATTTGGGTGGTGCTGCCCCTCGCCATCACCATGGGCCTGCTGCTCATACTGCTCGCCACGCGTGATCCTTCGAGCACACGTGTCCACCAGAGCCGCCTCCTGGGCGGCGTTGCTCCCGCCATCACCGGCACGGCAATCGACGGCACCTCGTTCGACCTCGACCAAGAGCGTGGGCGTTGGGTTGTGGTCAATTTCTTCTCCACCACCTGTGTCCCGTGCCAAATCGAGCATCCCGAGCTGGTGAAGTTCCAACGAGCCCATGAATCGACCGGGGACGCCACCGTCGTTT
>CAZHMP010000320.1:0-1529 GCA_964533595.1 uncultured Acidimicrobiales bacterium
CGTGGCTCACCGGCACCGCGTTCATCCACTCGGTGATGGTCCAAGAACGACGCGGCATGTTGCGGGTGTGGAATCTCTCGCTGGTGGTTTCCACCTTCGCTCTCACCATTCTCGGCACGTTCATCACCCGTTCAGGTGTGCTCAACTCCGTTCATGCATTCGTCGAGTCGGGTATTGGTCCTTGGATCCTCACGTTCTTCGGCCTCATTGTCGTGGTCTCGCTGGCGTTGATCGCTTGGCGCGGCGATCAATTGCGCTCCCCGGGAAGGATCGACTCGCCGGTGTCTCGTGAGGGTGCCTTCCTGGCCAACAACGTGCTGTTCGCGGCGTTTGCATTCGTGGTGCTGCTCGGCACCATTTTCCCGCTGATCGTCGAGGCGATCGACGGGCGGTCGATCTCGGTCGGCAACCCGTACTTCGACCGCATGACCATGCCCATCGGGTTCATGTTGCTCTTCCTGATGGCGATCGCGCCGGTGCTTCCGTGGCGCAAGGCATCGTCGGGTGTGCTGAGTCAGCGATTGCTTGGACCGGCATGGTTTGGGGCAGGTGTGGTTCTGTTTGCGGTGGTGGTCGGTGCCCGTGGATGGGCTCCGCTGCTGGCCTTCGGCTTGGGCGGGTTCGCCGCCGGTGCGTCGGCACGTCAGCTGTTGCTTGCCACCCGCAGACAGGGTTGGCGAGGGCTGATCGGGCGCACCAACGGCGGGATGATCGTCCACATTGGGGTAATCCTCATCGCGGTGGCGTTCGCGGCGAGCAATGCCTACGTGCGTCAGGATGAGTTCAATCTTCTCCCGGGCGACACTGCCACCATGTCGGGCCACGACCTCACCTTCGAGGGCTCGACCGTGGTGGAGTACTCAAATCGCACCGAGCGGGTGGCCCGAATCCGCGTCGACGGTGGCCAGGTCTACGAACCCGCGTTGGCCACCTACCCCTTTGCGGGTCAGAGCATCAACATTCCGTCGGTTCGCTCCACGCCGGTCGACGACATTGCGTTGTCGGTTTTGTCATATCCCGAGGGCACCGATGACGCGGTGGTGTTGCGGGCCACCATCCAACCGTTGGTCATTTGGCTTTGGATCGGCGGCATGGTCATCGCGGTCGGCACCGCCATGGCCGTGGTGCCGGGTAACCGGCGCCGACCGACCGATCCTGTGTCTGCGCCAGTCGAGGAGTTGGTTGTGTGACCGGCACAGATTCCGATAGCCAGATTTCCGTCCCTCGAGGGCGGCTGGCGGTTTGGGTGGTGCTGCCCCTTGCCATCACCATGGGCCTGCTGCTCATATTGCTCGCCACGCGTGATCCTTCGAGCACACGCGTCCACCAGAGCCGCCTCCTGGGCGGCGTTGCTCCCGCCATCACAGGCACGGCCATCGACGGCACCTCGTTCGACCTCGACCAAGAGCGTGGGCGTTGGGTCGTGGTCAACTTCTTCTCCACCACCTGTGTCCCGTGCCAAATCGAGCATCCTGAGCTGGTGAAGTTCCAACGAGCCCATGAATCGACCGGGGACGCCACCGTCGTTT